>NZ_JBVVPL010000017.1:0-127959 GCF_055807615.1 Bradyrhizobium sp. MV1.5
GTGCGAGGTCAGCACCCGGCCTTCCCTGCGCCCTCTTGGACAAGAGGGTGGAATGACCAGGCAAAGCTCGGGCGAAACGCGCCGCGAGGATGAGAAGCTGTATGTGCAAGTTAGATACGAATGCGACGATGGATTTCACTCTCGTGCCCCGGACGCAGCGCAGCGCCCTTGCGGTGCGCTGCAGAGCCGGGGCCCATGTCGCGACATTGGACCGTGTCGTCATCTGGATCCCGGCTCTGCGCTGCAACGCTTCGCGCTGCAGCTTGTCCGGGACACGAGAGACGAAATTGTCCGCAAGTTCAGCGCAACCTGCGGAATCTACGCGTGCCTCACCTCTGGTTCGCCACGCGCGCGCGGTCGAGATGCTCCTCGATCTTGGGACGGTCGCGGGTGCGCTCGAAACTGGTGCAGAGCAGTTCGGTCTCCTCGAGCGAAACCGGGGCGCGATACAGCCGGCACATGAATTCGGCCGTTGCGCGTCCCTTGCCGGTACCCGGCCCGCGTTCGGCGAGAAACATGCAGTCTCGGCAGATGCTGGCATCGAGCCGCTGATGTGCCGCGTCGAGGTGATTGAGGATCTCGCGCAGCGAATCGCGCAGCCTGACGCACTCGTCTGGTCCGAGCGCCGTGACCGCGTTCAGCACGTGATTGATCGGATCGTGCTGGTTCAGGCACTTTTCGCCCTGCGCCGTGACGTGCAGCACGACAGAACGCTTGTCCTCGTGCGACGGCTTTCGCACCAGGAAAGACTTGCTCTCCAGCGTCTTCACGATCTGCGATGCGGTCGCCCTGGTGGCGCCGATGAAGCCGGCGAGCGCGGACGGCGTGCGTGAAAACCTGTTGGCACGGCCGAGAAAGCGCAGCGCCATCCATTCCCGGTCGCGCAACCCATGCTGATTGCCTTCGAAATACCAAGCCCTCGCCGCCTGAACCAGCAGCTCGACGGCTTCTCTTGCCAATGGCATGAATTCCTACCTTGCCCCGGGAATCACGTTTGCGGCGCCCCGGAGCCGCCTTCCGTCGTTGCGTACCAGCCGTTTGCGAGAAGCCGTACTGACCGCAACGCCCGACATATGCACCGTGCTCTTCTCTGGCGTGAAGGCACGGCCTGCCCGGCGCCCGACCTGGACTGATGAGCACTGCAAGCTATGGCGCGGGAGGTGATGTTGCTGTTGATATGCCATTCGCGGCGTCGTCGTACGGGAGCCCGAATAGCCGTCGCCAGCAGACGATGGATCGGAGTAGTTCAACCGAAGCCCCCAAGGGTTCAAGTCATACGCAGACGTTTCTTATCTTCGACGAAACGATGAATGAGCTTCTCAACAAAATCAAGTAGAGACCCTCTCGGAGACTGGATGTCGTCGCAGGCGAATGTAACGTTCAAGACAATCTCGCGCTTCGGGGACACATGATGGTGAACGCAATACGCTGTCCCACCAGCAACATGCACGCGACTATGCGACAGTTTCATTGCACGGCACGTTGTTGGCCGTCGTTGATGCAAGTTGATCGAAGCTTGTGCATGACGACGATGTGCGTCGGCATGTCATCCACAACTTGTGCGTTCTGCCAAGGATTGTCCGAGGGAACTCACAGGAATTGCACGCGGCGGTTGTCCAGCCCCTATCGGGGGATCGCCGGTTCAGTCGCATTCGGCGCGGCTGCGCAATTTTCCTCACCCGAACGGTGGAGGCGATCACGGTGGAAACCGGAGAAGGGCGCGTATGCGCATGCGCTGGAAGCGTGGCGGCATGCGCAATCGCCTGTCGAAAACAAGGAGCGAGTGATCGCGGGGCGCCTCGCGCCCCGACTCATGCTGAGACTTGCTAGTCGCCCTTGAGCATGTCCCGCAACTCGCGGAACGGATCGGCGCTTGGCGGAGCCGAGGCGTCCTGCCGCATCGCGCCGTAGATCCTCGGGACCATGTCGACCGCCTGGTCCAGACCCGAATCACGTCCCGCCTGGTATCCACCCATCAGGCGAAGGTCGCGCGTGTCCTCGTATTTGGCGATCATGGCGCGCAGCTTGCTCACCAATTCGCGCTCTTCGGGGTCCCAGACATTATGGGCGAGGCGCGAGACCGAACCCAGAACGTCCACCGCCGGGTAACGCGCCTGGTCGGCGATGTGCCTGGAGAGCACGATGTGTCCATCGAGTGTGCTGCGGATGGTATCGGCGATCGGCTCGTTGTGATCGTCGCCGTCCACCAGCACGGAGAAAATCCCGGTGATCGTCCCGGACCCCTCCTCGCCGGGTCCGGCGCGCTCCAGAAGGCGCGGCAGATCGGTGAAGACGGTGGGTGCGTAGCCGCGCGCGACCGCGGGCTCACCGGCGGCGAGCGCCACTTCACGGGCGGCGTGGGCGAAGCGGGTGATCGAATCGACCATGAGCAGGACCGATTCGCCCCGGTCTCGGAAATATTCGGCGACCGCCATGGCCGTCTTCGGCGCCAGTCGCCGCATCATCGGGCTCTCGTCTCCCGTCGACACGATCGTGACAGCGCGGTGACGATCGGCGCCCAGCACGTCCTCGATGAACTCGCGCACCTCGCGGCCGCGCTCGCCCACCAGGGCCAGCACGACCGTGTCAAAACCCTGACTGCGGGCGAGCATCGCAAGCAGTGTCGATTTACCGACACCGGAGCCGGCAAAGATGCCGACGCGCTGGCCGGCACAGATCGGGGCGAACAGGTCGATGACGCGTACGCCGGTGCGCAGCGGCTTGTGGACCCGCGCGCGTTTCATGGCCGAAGGCGCCTCCGCCTCGGCCGAGACCGGACGCGATCCGGGGGTGAGAGGGCCCTGTCCGTCCAGCGGCGCCCCGAGCGCGTTGATGACGCGACCCTTCCAGCTTGGATCGGGCGCGAAGGACAGGGGGGGCATCCGGTAGGCGACCGAGCCGAGGCCGCCAGCGAACTGCCGGTCGAACGGCTTGGCGATGATGCCCTCGCTGTCGATCCGCACCACCTCGCCGATCTGGGGCCTGCCGCCGGAGTTGACGCCGATCAGTTCGCCGAGCCTGACGAAGCGCGACAGGCCGGAGACGCGGAAATGCGTCGACGCGATCTCGGAGATCGCGCCGCTGACGCTTGCCAGGGGAGTGCTCTGCTGAAGCTCCAGCAGCGCCCACTCAAGTTGCCGAAGAGCGTTCAAGGAAACCGTCCAACCTCATTGCGCGCGGGGCGCAGTCTATTTGCCGGGTTCGCCCAGCGTCCGGATTGCGTTCTGGAGCGAGCTCTCGGTGCCCTCGATCATCGAATTGGTGCCGTCGAAGGCGCGCGAGGCCGCGATCAGCTTCGTCAATTCCATCATCGGATTGGCGCCCGAGCCCTCGACATAGCCCTGCTTGAAGCCGTCGCGGGAGAAGTCGGCGATGGCGGTCGCAGGCCGGTTGGGCGTGACGCCCGAATTGCCGTAGCGGTCGAGACTGGCGTCGGCGGGAATGTTGAACAGGCCGATGGTGCCGATCTCGTTGTTGTCCTGGGTGATCGCGCCGCTGCGCGCGATCGAGACCGGTCCGCCGTTCGGATCGAGCGTGATCTGCGCGCCGCCGGAATCGATGACGGGGAAGCCGGACACGGTCTGGAGGTCGCCGTTGGCGGCGATCTGGAGACGGCCGTCGCGCGTATAGACCGTTCCGTTCGGACCGGCGAATGCGATCCAGCCCTGTCCGACCACGGCGACGTCGAGTGGGTTGCCGCTCTCGGTGATGCTGCCCATCTCGCGCGAGATGATGTTGTCGCCGGGCGAGGAGAAAGCGACCGGGTTCGCGCCCGCCTTGGACAGCACCGTCTCGAACTTCACCACGTCGGTGCGGAACGCCGCCGTGTTGACGTTGGCGACGTTGTTGGCGATCGTCTGGAGGCGTTTTTCGAGGGCGACCTGCGCCGACAATCCTACATAGAGGGCCGATTGCATGACTTACCTGTTAAACTTGATGTTCTGAAGTGTCGTGAGCACGTTGGTGTCCATGCCGATCGACGGTGCGGCGCCGCCGATCAGGACCAGCGCCGGGTTGGTCGAGGCGTCGCTCTGGGCCTGGGTCGCATCCCACATCGCCGCGAAGCGCTGCACGAATTTGGTGACCTTGGCCGGATCCTGGAAATCGGTGAGCTTGATCTTGCTCGTGATCATCTTGGCTTGGGCATCGATATCAGCCGAACTGATCGTCGACGGCAGGCCGAGCGCCGTCTGGACCACTTGCGTCATCGCCTTGTCCGCGAGGATCTGGTAGGAATTGGTGATCGTGGAGGCCTTGCGCGTGAAATAGAGCGCCAGCCGCAGGCCCTCGTTCTGGTCGCCGGCCTTCTCCTCCATCGTCTGCGTGACGTATTGGGTCGCCGTGCCGGTCGTGGCCGCGGCGGTTTGGGTCGCCTTGTCGCCGAGAGCGGCGAAATTGAACGCGGCGGCGAATTGCCGGTAGCGGGTGTCGGTCAGCTTGTTGGCGAAGGTCTTGTTGTCGGCGATACCCTCGGTCAGCACCTTGCGCATGAACGCCTTGGCATAGGCCATGTCGCTGAGGCCATATGCCTTCATCGCGTAGGAATAGAGGCGATAGTCCTTCAGGAAGTCGTCGATGGTCTTCACGTTGCCGATGTGGCTGAGGAAATAATCGGTGTCGCGGCTGACGTCCGGCTGCGTCGCGACCTGTGTCAGCGACTTGCCCATGTCCTTGGTCAGTCTGGTGTAGTCCGCGATGGTGGATAGCATGACCCGCGCCCCTCTGGCCGCTCTCGCGACGTCGTCCCAAGCTGCCGTGAATTGCTTGCGCGAGGCTGGCGAGGGGGAAGCCAGCCTCGCGCAAGGCTCGCCGACTAGATATTCCCGATGGGATCGGTGATGGAGCGGCGCGTTGGGCAGTTTCGTGGGGATCGTCATCACGGTAGCGGCACTGCTGGGCGGATTCGCCGCCATGGGCGGGCATCTGGGCGTGCTCATGCAGCCATGGGAGTTCGTGATCATCATGGGCACCGCGGCCGGCACCTTCATCATGGCCAATCCCTGGAAGACGGTCGCGGATACCGGGCTTGCCTGCGTGCAGGCAGTGACGGGAGCGGTGCCCGGTCAGCGCTACTATCTCGATCTGCTCGGCGCGCTGCACGCGCTGATGCGGGAGCTGCGGGGCAAGGGCCGCAACGAGGTCGAGGCGCATATCGACGATCCCGCGTCCTCCGAGATCTTCAAGGCGTTCCCGAGCGTGCTCGGAGATCCGTCGCTGCTGCAGTTCATCTGCGACTACGTCCGCCTCATCATCATGGGTAACGCACGAACGCACGAGATCGAAGCGCTGATGGACGAGGAGATCCACACCATCGTGAAGAGCAAGCTGGCGCCCTACCACGCGCTGGTGGTGGTCTCGGAAGCTCTGCCTGCGCTCGGCATCGTCGCCGCGGTGCTCGGCGTCATCAAGGCCATGGGCGCGCTTGACCAGTCGCCGAAGCTGCTGGGCGGCTTCATCGGCGCCGCCCTCGTCGGCACTTTCGCCGGCATTTTCCTGTCCTACGGCATCATTTCGCCCTTCGCGATGAAGGTGAAGATGACGCGCGAGAAGCGTTGCCGGCCCTACATCATCGTCAAGCAGACGCTGCTGGCGTTCATGAACGGCGCCATGCCGCAGATCGCCGTCGAGCACGGCCGCAAGATGATCGCGAGCCCCGAGCGGCCCTCGATCGACGTCGTCGAGAACGAGACGATCGCGGGCCCCAAGGCGGTCGTGACCGAGGTTGAACCGAAGGCTGCGCGCGCATCATGATGGAAGCCCTCGACGTCGATCAGCGCAAGCCGCTGCCGAACTATCTGCTGGACGCCGCCGGCATCTCGATCGAGCGCATGCCGATGCTCAATGTGATCTTCGATCGCATGGCGGCATCGTGCACGGACAGCCTGCAGCCGATGGCTGGAACGCCATGCTACTTCTCGGTCAACGGCATTACCAACGACCGTGTCGGTGACATCATCAAGGACTACGAGGCCAACGCGGTTGCGGCCGTGCTCTATGCCGAGCAGTGGGACTCCCGCATCATCATCATGCTCGACCGCGACTTCGTGTTCACGATGGTCGAGGCGATGTTCGGCTCCGACGGCGCCGAACCGCCGCTCGACGTCGAGCGCAGCTTCTCGAACATCGAGATCCGCCTGGTCCAGGCGCTATTCGAGCGGTTCGCCAAGGCGTTGCAATCCGCTTTCGCGGGCACCTCCAACGTCACCTTCCGCGTGGAGCGGGTCGAGACCGCCATGGCCTCGCTGGCGATCGGGCGGAGCGGCAACATGTCGATCTGCGCGAACATCATGCTGCAGGCGCTCTACCGCGGCGGTCAGATGTTCCTCATCATTCCGCACTCCGCGCTCAACCCGCTCAGGCAGAAGCTCGCGACCGTCGTCGTCAGCGACGGCCGCGCCGCCGATCCGCGCTGGCGCGAGCAGATGGAGACCGAGGTTCACCGCACCGAGGTGACGCTGAGCGCCGTGCTGGACGAGAAGATGATTTCGCTCGGCGACGTCGTGAAGTTCCAGGTCGGACAGGTGCTCGAGCTCGAAGCCACGCCGCGCACGCTGGCTCGACTCGAGAGCAACAACCAGGTGCTGTTCTGGTGTCAGATCGGCCAGCTTGATGGCTATTACGCCATGCAGGTGGCAGATCCCGTCGATCAGAAACGGGAGTTCGTCGATGATATCCTATCTCGTTGATGCCGTGCTGCTGATAGCGCTCGCCTTCACCAGCATGCGGGTGACCCGGATGCATCGCGAGCTGGCGCGGTTGCGCAGCTACCAGGGCGAGTTCTCGACCATCGTCCAGGAGACGGCGGGCGCGTTCGACACGGTCATCACCGCGGCGCATGATTCCACCGCAAATCTCGGGCGGCTCGCCAACGTGCTGAGCACGAAGATCGATCAGGCCCACGAGGCGATCGCGGCGCTCGATGCGAGGAGCGGGCTCGCATCCGCGGCGACCGCGGGCGGCGCCGACGTGAACAAGCATTGAAGTCGAAGCCGGCGGAATAAATACGATCGGAACGTCGCGGCGCTCCGTGAGCGGAAATACCAAGAGGCGATACCAGATGGCGCAATCCTTCGACTATGAGTCAGCATCGGCGTCCGACGACGGGCATACCGAGACATCTCCGCTGGAGCGGCTGGCGGAGATCGCCGCGCGCACCGCGGAGGAGACCGGCAAGTTCGCCAATGTCGATGCCATCCTGCGCATTCCCGTGACCATGCAGGTGGTGCTGGGATCGGCGACCATTCCGGTGGCAAACCTGATGAAGCTCGGCCGCGGCGCGGTGGTTCCGCTCGACCACCGGGTCGGCGAACCCGTCGACGTCGTCGTCAACGGGCGCGTCGTCGCCCGCGGCGAGGTGGTCGTGGTCGAAGAAGACAATTCCCGCTTCGGCGTCTCACTCACCGAAATTGTCGGGCCGTTGGGACAGGGTGATACCTGACCATGGCGGCACAGGTCGGCATGGCTCCTATCAAGCAGCGAGGCGTCGCCACGCTGGGCGGAACGGAGAAGGTCGCGGCACTCCTGCTCGCCATGGGCCGGCAGGCGGCCGCGAGCGTGCTCGCACAGTTCGAGCCGCAGGATATCCGCACCGTTACAAAGGCCGCGGCCGAGCTGCGGCCGATCACGGCGCAGGAACTCGAAGCGATCGTCGAGGAGTTCGCCCAGCAATTCTCGATGGGCGCCAACATTCTCGGCACCCTCGGTGGCCTGGAAGCGGTGCTCGGCGACGTGCTTCCGGCCGACCAGGTCTCGGCCATCATGTCGGACCTGCTCGGCAATTCGAGCCGGTCCGTGTGGGACCGCGTCTCGTCGGTGTCGGAAAACTCGCTGGCAAGCTACCTCTCCAAGGAGCATCCTCAGACCGCGGCGCTGATCCTGTCCAAGGTCAAGCCGTCCTGCGCCGCCAAGGTCATGAGCCAGCTGCCGTCGAGCCTGCGCAACGAGCTGATGCGGCGCGTGCTCAGCCTCAAGCCGATCGTCGACGACGCCATGAGGGTCCTCGAGAAGACGCTGCATGAGGATTTGACGCTGAACTTCGCCCGCAACCTCGGCGCGGACACCTATGCCCGCGTCGCCGACATCATCAACAAGATGGAGCGCGGACATATCGAGGACATGCTGAAGAGCCTGTCGGAGAAGCGGCCGAAGTCGGCCGAAGTGCTGAAGGAGCTGCTCTTCACCTTCGACGACGTGACCAACCTGACGCCGAAGGCGCGCACCATGATCTTCGACCAGGTGCCGACCGATCGCATCGTCATCGCGCTGAAGGGCACCGACAAGCACTTCCGCGAGATGATCCTGTCCTCGGTCGCCTCGCGCGTCCGCCGGGTCGTCGAGCACGAACTCGCCATCGGCGAACCGTCGAACCAGCGCGACGTGCTGGAGGCGCGGCGCGTGATCACGGACCTCGCGCTCGACCTTGCGGAAAAGGGCGAAATCGAGCTCAACCCCGAGCAGGAGGATGAGCTGGTCTTTCGCTGACCGCTGAACGGGCATGGCAGAAACAACCGATCAGGAGAGCAAGACAGAAGAGCCGACCGAGAAGAAAGTCCGCGATGCGCTCGAACAGGGCAAAATCCCGGTCTCTCGGGAGGCTTCCATCTTCGCCTCGATGGCCGCGCTGATGGTGATCCAGGCGTTCCTGATCGGTCAGGGCGTGCAGCAATTGACGCCGATGCTGACGGGCTTTCTCGATGATCCCGACGGCTTCCCTCTCAGCACCGGGGCCGACGCCCAGAATCTCCTCATCGTGGTCGGTCTTCAGGGATTGCGGTTCCTGACGCCGCTGGTCGTCACGTTGGCGGCGTTCGGGCTCGCAGCCTCGCTGTTGCAAAATGCTCCCAGCCTGGTGCTCCAGCGCATCACGCCGGACCTTTCGAGAATCTCTCCGCTCAGTGGCTGGAGCCGGCTGTTTGGATCGCAGGGCCTCGTCGAGTTCGCCAAGTCGCTGTTCAAGCTCGCCGCGGTGACTATCGTCGTCGCGTTCGTGCTGCGCTCGTCGGAAGCGAAGGCGTTCGAGGCGATGTACACCGATCCGGTCGCCCTGCCGGAGATGATTCTCAGCATCGCCATGCGAATCGTCTCGGCGATCTGCATCGCGACCATCGTTCTGGTCGCGGTCGATCTGGCCTGGGCGCGCTTCCACTGGCGGCGCGAGCTGCGTATGACGCGGCAGGAGATCAAGGACGAGCACAAGCAGGCCGAAGGCGATCCGCTGATCAAGGCGCGCCTGCGCTCGCTGGCGCGCGACCGCTCGCGCCAGCGCATGATCGCCTCCGCATCGCGCGCGACGCTGGTGATCGCGAACCCGACGCACTTCGCGATCGCGCTGCGCTACAATCGCGAAGAAAATCCGGCGCCGATCGTCGTGGCGAAGGGCATGGACGTGATTGCGCTGAAGATCCGCGAAGTCGCCGAGCAGAACCGGATTCCGGTGATCGAGAACAAGGCGCTGGCGCGCGCGCTCTACGAGGCGGTTCAGGTCGACCAGGTGATTCCGGCGGAGTTCTTCCGGCCGGTCGCCGAGATCATCTACTTCCTGCAGTCCAAGCAGACGCCGCGGTCCGAGAAGGTCCAGTAGAATTCCGAGGACGGCGTCCCTTCCATCAGCCTGACGAAAGCTTGCGACCCTAAGGTTACACCGTCTGAACCAGAATGGTGCTGCCGTGGGACCGCTCTATCTCTTCGAACTCGCATCGTCGCAGGCGCGATACCTCGAGCTCCGCCAATCGACGATCGCCACCAACGTGGCCAACGCCAACACGCCGGGCTTCAAGGCGCGCGACGTCGAGCCCTTCAACAAGGTGCTCGACAACACGCCGGTGAGACTGGCGACCACGTCGCCGTCGCACCTGCAGCTCTCCCCGACCGAGAGCGACACGCGGGCGACCGCGAAGAAGGACAGCTGGGACGTGGTTCACTCCGGCAACTCCGTCAGTCTCGAGCAGGAAATGATCAAGGGCAGCGACGTCAGTCGCGATTACTCGATGAACTCGGCTATCGTGCGGTCTTTTCACCGCATGCTGCTGTCGAGCGCGAAGACCTGAGGTGAACTGACATGCTGGACTCATTGCAATCCTCGTTGACGGTCGCGAGCTCCGGGCTCGAAGCGCAGTCGATGCGCATGCGCATCGTCTCGGAGAACCTCGCCAACGCGACGTCGACGGGGCGCGTCGCCGGCGCCGATCCCTATCAACGCAAGACGATCACCTTCGATGCCGCGATGGACCGCGCCTCGGGCGCACAGCTGGCGAAGGTCAAGGAAATCGGGGTCGACACTACCCCATACCGCGTGGAGTACGAGCCGGGGCATCCCGCCGCCGACAAGGCCGGCTACGTCAAGCTGCCGAACGTCAACATGATGATCGAGATGGCGGACATGCGGGAAGTCAACCGGTCCTATGAAGCCAATCTGCAGGTCGTGAAACAGGTGAGGTCGATGCTGGGCATGACCATCGACCTGCTGAGGAGCTGATAATGCTTGAAGCGATTTCATCCACGGCGATCTCGGCCGGGCAGGCGGCAAGCCGCGCGACCGAGACGCAGGCCATCTCGTCGGCGGCCACACCCGCGATCCAGTCCGGCGGCGACGTCGGATTCGAATCGGTCATGAAGCAAGTGACGACGGACGCGATCGGGACACTGAAGGCGGGCGAGGCGGCCTCGATCTCGGCGATGCAGGGCAAGGAATCGACGCGGCGTGTTGTGGAGGCTCTGATGTCGGCCGAGCAGGCCTTGCAGACGGCGGTCGCAGTTCGCGACAAGGTCGTGCAGGCCTACCAGGAAGTCGTTCGGATGTCGATCTGATCAAGGAGTGACGCTGTGAAATCGCTTGCCATCGCGGCCACGGGCATGAACGCCCAGCAGACCAACATCGAAGTCATCGCGAACAATATCGCCAACATCAACTCGACCTCGTACAAGCGGGCGCGGGCCGAATTCACCGATCTGTTCTATCAAATGGACCGCATGCAGGGCGTTGCGAACACCAGCGGCTCCTCGCCGATCCCGGAAGGCGCCAATCTTGGCCTCGGCGTCAAGTCGGCGGCGATCCGCAAGCTGCACATCCAGGGCGCGCTCACCCAGACCGGCAATCCCTACGACATGGCGATCAACGGACGCGGCTGGTTTCAGGTGCTAGGCCCGAACAACGAGGTGCAATACACCCGCGCAGGTTCGTTCAATACCAATGCCAACGGCCAGCTCGTCACGATCGATGGCTACTTGCTGGATCCGGCCATCACGGTGCCGCAGGGGACAGTTCAGGTCACGGTCAACCAGACTGGACAGATGTTCGCCAAGCTGGACACCGAAGTGAACCCGCGGCAGATCGGTCAGCTCAACCTCGCCAATTTCGCCAACGAGGCCGGCCTCGAACCGCTGGGCAGCAATCTCTATCGCGAGACCACGGCGTCGGGCACGCCGGTCGTCGGGCTGCCCGGCGATTCCGGCTACGGCAAGATCAACCAGCAATATCTCGAAGCCTCGAACGTCGACCCGGTCAAGGAAATCACCGAGTTGATCTCTGCCCAGCGCGCCTACGAAATGAATGCCAAGGTCATCCAGGCCTCGGATGAAATGGCCCAGACGGTCTCGAAGGGCATGCGCTAGTTCCGGTGTATCCATGTTGAACAGGAAGGGCTCGATCATGCGCGGGTTGGCCGCCGTGCTGCTGGTTCTCGTCTCGGCGCGTCTCGCCGCGGCCGAGGAGAAGCGGCTTCCCGTGCCGGCCGTTTCGATCCGCGCCGGTGAGCTGATCCGGGACGACATGATCACCGAGCGCGCCTTCGCGCCGAACGTGCTCGGCGTCGCCATGTTCATCGAAGGACGCCAGGTCCTGGTCGGCCGCATGGCGCGCCGCGCGCTGCTGCCCGGCCAGCCGATCCCGACCAACTCGGTGGAGGATCCCTGGACGGTCGCCCGCGGCGCGATGGTCAAGGTCGTGGTCGAAGACAGCGGCCTGTCGATCGTGACCTATGGCGCAGCGATGCAGTCGGGTGCGCCCGGCGCGCTGATCCCGATACGAAATACCGATACGGGCGTGATCATCAGGGGCGTCGTCCAGCCGGACGGCACCGTCAAGGTCTTGGACGGGTCATGACCAGAGTCCTGCTTGCGCTCGTCCTGCTCGTTTCCGCCGCCAGCGCCCAGGCCGCCGTCCGCATCAAGGACATCGCGGACATCAAGGGATTGCGCGAGAACCAGATCGTCGGCTACGGCCTCGTCATCGGCCTGAACGGCACCGGCGACACGCTCCGCAATGCGCCGTTCACGGAGCAGTCCCTGCAATCGATGCTCGAGAACATGGGCATCAATGTCAGGAACGAGACCACCAGCACCAACAATCCGCCGCGTCCGACGACGCTGCGCACGCGCAACGTCGCGGCCGTCATGGTGACCGCGGACCTGCAGCCTTCGATCGGTGCGGGCGAGCGCATGGACGTGACCGTGTCCTCGCTCGGCGATGCGACCTCGCTGCTCGGCGGCACCCTGGTGATGACGTCGCTGCGCGCGGCGGACGGTGCGGTCTACGCGGTGGCGCAAGGCGCGGTCACGGTCGCCGGCTATAGCGTCGGGGGCCAGGCCCAGAACGTCAGCCAGGGCACGCCGACCGCGGGCCGCATCCCGAATGGCGCGCTGGTCGAGCGCGAGGTGCAGGGTAGTCTCCATGAAATGGAGTATCTCGTGCTGGAGCTCAAGAACCCTGACTTCGTCACTGCTACGCGAATTCTCGACGCCATCAACCGCTACGCGGGCGGACGCTACCGCGCGCAGATCGCCTTCGAGCGCGACTACCGCACCATCGTGCTGTCGAAGCCGCGCCACATCGGCCCGGTCCGCTTCCTCGCCGAAATCGGCGAGCTGACGGTCGAGCCGGACACGCCGGCGCGGGTCGTGATCAACGAACGTACCGGTACGGTGGTGATCGGACGCGACGTACGGATATCGACCGTTGCCGTGACGCACGGCAATCTGACGGTCCGCGTCACCGAGCTTCCCGTGGTATCGCAACCGGCGCCGTTCTCGAAAGGGCAGACGGTGGTCGTGCCCCAGACCGTGGTCGAGGCCAACGAGGCCGGATCGCAGGTGGCGATCCTGAGCGGCGTCGATCTCCAGCGCTTGGTGCGCGGCCTGAACCAGATCGGCCTGAAACCATCCGGCATCATCGCGATCCTCCAGGCGATCAAGACGGCCGGCGCCCTCCAGGCGGATGTCATCGTGCAATGACGCGTAAGCGCCGTGCAAGCTTGGTCGCTCAATGCTCTCTCGACCGAGAATCGCACGCGGGCCGATGTTGAAGCTGGATCATAAAGCCAAACTCCTCCTCCTGGTCGCGGCCTCCGCGCTCGCGAGCGCTTCGCCCGTTCTGGCGCTGGATGAGGCCAAGCCGTCGAAGCCGCTCAACCTGCTGTCCTTCGCGCGCGCCCGCACGCCTGCCCCGCAGAAGCCGATCTCATCGATCCCGAGCGACAATGCGTCGATGCGGGCGACGGCGTGGGCAGCCGAAGATTCGGGACCAGTGACCACGGGTGCCGTGCCGGCCTCCGAGAAGCCCGCGCCGGCACCCACAGCCGCGCCGCGACCGGCCAAGCCCGGCAGCGTCACGGCGCCGCCGAAGCCGGTACCGCCCCAGGCCGCTGCAACCGCGGACAACGAAGTCGCCCTGTTCTGCAGCAATGTCGCCGACCCCGCCGTCGATGCAAGGTTGGCCTGGCAGCTCAAGGAGCTGGAGAAGGCCGAGATCCAGCTTCGCGAGCGGATCGCCGAGGTCGAGGCCAAGCGCGCGGAATATGAGAAGTGGATGGCGTTGCGCGACGACTTCCTAAAGAAGGCCGAAGCGAGCGTCGTTGAGATCTACTCGCGCATGAAGCCGGACGCCGCCGCAACCCAGATCGCCGGGATGGCGGACGAGACGGCCGCGGCCGTGCTCGCAAAGCTCAGCCCGAGGAGCTCGAGCGCAATCTTCAACGAGATGGAGACGGGGCGCGCGGCGCACCTCGCCGATCTGCTCGGCGGGATGCGTCGCGTGGATGACGGAAAGACCAAATAGATGAAGAATCTGATCCTCATCCTCTCGCTGTTATCGCTTGCCGGATGCGTCACTGATCCGGCCGAGGTCCTGACCGGCCCGCGATTGTCGCCGGTCGGGAGCGGCCTGAGGACGCAGGCCGATCCGATTCCCGTGACGCCCCGCATGCGCTCACCCGTCAGCTATCGCTCGACCTGGGACGACGGCACCGATCTCTACCGCGATCCGCGTGCCCGCCGCACCGGTGACGTCGTGACGGTGATCATCTCGATGCAGGACAAGGCCAAGCTCGACAATAAGACCGACCGCTCGCGCGATTCGCAGATCAAGTTCGGACTCGACTGGCTGATGGACGTC
Source organism: Bradyrhizobium sp. MV1.5 (assembly GCF_055807615.1). Lineage (NCBI taxonomy): Bacteria > Pseudomonadati > Pseudomonadota > Alphaproteobacteria > Hyphomicrobiales > Nitrobacteraceae > Bradyrhizobium > Bradyrhizobium sp. MV1.5. The sequence continues at coordinate 14,387 of NZ_JBVVPL010000017.1, forward strand.
GCGGGATGGCAGGACAAGGGCTCGACGAGCGCCAACCTCAACACCAACACCCAGATCAAGGGCAACGGCCAGATCGACCGCACAGAGGATATCAAGCTGTCGATCGCGGCCGTCGTCACCGACGTGTTGCCGAACGGCAATATGATGATCAGCGGCTCGCAGGAATTCAAGGTCAACACGGAAATGCGCGTGCTCAACGTCGGCGGCATCGTGCGTCCACGCGATATCTCGCGAACCAACACGATCTCCTACGAGAAGATCGCCGAGGCGCGCGTGGCCTATGGCGGTCGCGGAAATCTGTCTGACGTGCAGCAGCCCGGATGGGGACATCGGATCTATGACGCCGTGGCACCGTTCTGAGATGCGCGACCGTCGGGCCGTGTCACGAGGGCAGGGGACGTCATGCGCCTGATTGCGGCCATCGTGGTGCTGACCCTGGTCGCGATCGGCGCGGGCGCGCTTGCCGGCCTGCATCTGTTTGCGGCCGCCGAGCGCGTTGCCGATGCGAAGAAAACCGCCACGCCGCCGCCTCTTGCCTCCAGCTACGCCGGCAGCGCGCGGCTCAGGAAGCTGTCCCCGATCGTGACCAATCTTGGCGCGCCGGCCAACAACTGGGCCCGCATCGAAGCCTCCATGGTGACCGACAGCATGAGCGACGAGGATGCCGGCATCCTGGCGGCCCATATCAGCGAGGACATCGTCACCTATCTGCGGTCGGCGACGGTGGCGCAGTTCGAGGGATCGCGCGGGCTTCAGCACCTGCGCGACGACCTGACCGAACGCGCCAATATCCGCTCCTCGGGCAAGATCCGCGAATTGATCATTGAGACGTTGGTGATTCAGTGAAACTGAGAGTCCTGCTGCTTGCGTTGCTCCTGGTCGTGCTGCCCGAAGTGGCACTGGCCCAGATTCCGGACCTCAATTCGCTGCTGCCGCCGGGCAACGGCTCGACCAGTGGCCGGATCATCCAGTTGATGGCGGTGATCACGGTGCTGTCGGTGGCGCCGGGACTGCTCATCATGGTAACGAGCTTCACGCGATTTGCGGTGGCGCTGTCGTTCCTGCGGGCCGGTCTCGGCCTCCAGACCACGCCGGCCAATCTGGTGCTGATCAGCCTTGCGCTGTTCATGACCTTCTACGTGATGGCGCCGACCTTCGACCGCGCCTGGGAAACCGGCATCCAGCCGCTGATGAAGAACGAGATCTCGGAGGAAGAGGCCTATCTGAAGATCACCGATCCGTTCCGCGAATTCATGCTGGCCCATGTTCGCGACAAGGATCTGCAGACCTTCGAATCGCTCGCCGCGGAGAGCTTCCGCAGGAAGTTCGACGACAAGCGCGTCGACATGCGCGTCATCATTCCGGCCTTCATGATTTCCGAGCTCAGACGTTCGTTCGAGATCGGATTTCTCATCATCCTGCCGTTCCTCGTCATCGACATGATCGTGGCGACGCTGACAATGTCGATGGGCATGATGATGATGCCGCCAACGATCCTCGCACTGCCGTTCAAGATGCTGTTCTTCGTGCTGATCGACGGCTGGAACCTGCTCGCCTCAGGGCTGGTGCGGTCGTTCTCGTGACGGCAACGAGCGCGAGCCGGATGGCTATGGTTAGCGAGAAGTACCGGCCTATGGTTAGCAGTAGGTAATGTTAACCATCTGATTTTACTGCGTAATTCAAGCCGATCTTAATCTGCGCGCAAGCTTCTGCGTGTTAGCAATGCGGCACGGCGGGTTGGACCCCACCCACATCAGTCCAAAGGCATGATGCCGCCCCTCCGTACCGGTGAAAGCCCGGTATGTCCCCTCGTGAAAATGTAACGCGTACATAAAGGGACATTCGCAATGTCAAGCCTGCTTACGAACTCGACCGCCATGACCGCACTCCAGACCTTGCGGTCTGTGAGCTCGCAGCTCTCCACCACGCAGACCCGCATCTCCACCGGCCAGCGCGTCTCGACCGCTTCGGACAACGCCGCCTACTGGTCGATCGCGACCTCGATGCGCGCCGACAACGCCGCGCTCTCGGCGGTCTCCGACTCGCTCGGTCTGTCGGCCGCAACCGTCGACACCGAATATACCGCTCTGACCACGGTCATCGGCGACAAGGACTCCGGCCTGACCAAGCTCCAGTCCCTGCTGGTCGAAGCCAAGACCGCCGGTATCGACCGCAGCAAGATCCAGGCCGACGTCACCCAGATCCAGCAGCAGATGAAGGCGACAGCCAATGCGGCGACCTTCAACGGGATCAACTGGCTGAGCACGACCGCCACCACGCCGACAACCTTCAGCCTCGTCTCGTCGTACTCGCGTGTCGGCGGCACGCCCACCATCGGTTCCATCACGGTGACCACCGCCAACTACTCGCTCTACACCTCGGCGCAGGGCGGCATTCTGGACACGGCCGGTTCGACCTCTCCGTCGATCGACACGATGAGCATCTCCGCGCTGACCGACTCGGCAGCTGACCAGACCACGCTCGATGGTTACATCGCGCAGGTCACCGCTGGCATCAACTCGGTGGCCTCGGCCGCCGCCAACCTCGGTGCCGTCAAGAACCGCCTCTCGACCAACACGGACTTCGTGAAGTCGCTGATGGACTCCGTGGATCGCGGTATCGGCCAGCTCGTCGACGCCGACATGAACCAGGAGTCCACCCGCCTGTCGGCCCTCCAGGTCCAGCAGCAGCTCGGCGTCCAGGCGCTCTCGATCGCCAATAGCAGCAGCCAGAGCATTCTCTCGCTGTTCCGCTAAGCCTCAAACGATCTTCGGAGGGCCGCGCTTCTCGCGAAGCGCGGCCCTTTTTTTGGCGTGACGTCGCGCGCCGTCATTTCGGCCGCGCCTTGTTGCGGCAAAGACACAGAGCCACAAGCCTCGCACAAGCTTCGCGGGCTATCGTCCCCGTTACGACAGGTTGGGCCTTGACGCTTTTGCGCAGCCCAAAGGCATGACGCCGCCCTGCCGTACCGGTGCAAGTCCGGTATGTCCCCAAACTCAATCCAATCTCCAAAGGGACATCAAAATGGGTTCTAGCCTCCTCACCAACTCGTCTGCAATGACCGCGCTGCAGACCCTTCGCAACGTCAGCTCGCAGCTCGCGACGACGCAGAACCGGATCTCGACCGGTATGCGCGTCTCGACCGCCTCGGACAACGCTGCCTACTGGTCGATCGCGACGTCGATGCGCTCCGACAACGCCGCGCTCTCCGCGGTCTCCGACTCGCTCGGTCTGTCGGCTGCGACCGTCGACACCGAATATACTGCTCTGACCTCGGTCATCGGCGACAAGGACTCCGGCCTGACCAAGCTCCAGGCGCTGCTGGTCGAAGCCAAGACCGCCGGTATCGACCGGACCAAGATCCAGGCTGACATCACCCAGATCCAGCAGGACATGAAGCTCAAGGCCAACTCGGCGACCTTCAACGGCATCAACTGGCTGAGCACGACCGCCACCACGCCGACGACCTTCAACCTCGTGTCGTCGTACTCGCGTGTCGGCGGCACGCCCACCATCGGCTCCATCACGGTGACCACCGCCAACTACTCGCTCTACACCTCGGCGCAGGGCGGCATTCTGGACACGGCCGGTTCGACCTCTCCGTCGATCGACACGATGAGCATCTCCGCGCTGACCGACTCGGCAGCTGACCAGACCACGCTCGACGGCTACATCGCGCAGGTCACCGCTGGCATCAACTCGGTGGCCTCGGCCGCCGCCAATCTCGGTGCTGTCAAGAACCGCCTCGCGACCAACACGGAGTTCGTCAAGACCCTGATGGACTCCGTGGACCGCGGTGTCGGCCAGCTCGTCGACGCCGACATGAACGCGGAATCGACCCGCCTTCAGGCGCTCCAGACCCAGCAGCAGCTCGGCGTTCAGGCGCTCTCGATCGCCAACCAGAACAGCCAGAGCATCCTGTCGCTGTTCCGCTAAGCCGCGGCTTCGAAAACGACCGTGCTCCCCAGGGAGCACGGTCTCCGCCATGAACGGCGGATCTGACGGCACACGACGTGCCCACATCGATCTTCTGACGCCGCATCCCAGGCAACATGCCGTCGTCGATCGCACGGCGATGCAACCGGCCGTCCGCCTGTTGCAGACGCGCGCGATTGCGTCACTCGCTCTCTTGTAAAATTGCAACGCCTCGCCGGCGAACCGATACATTCGTGGTCTCGCGCAACCTTCAGGCAAGGTTGGCAGCAGAGTGTCCTCTACGTTCGCATTGGTACGAGGTCACATGCTGCTCAGTCGTGCGCAGGTACAGCAACTGCTCAATAATCTGCTGGAGCTTGGGCCGCGACGCCTGATGGCTTTGGGATTGATCGGTTTCGCCGTTCTCGTCACCGTCGTGGGCGGCGCCTATTATCTGAGCCGGCCTGAATTCGAAACGCTCTATACGGGCCTTTCCCGCGAAGACGTGACGCGCATGGGTGCCGCGCTCCGCGAGCAAAACATCACCTTCGACGTCAACACCGCCGGTGACGCGGTCTCGGTGCGTCCGAGCCAGACCATGCAAGCGCGGATGCTGCTCGCCGAGAAGGGACTGCCGACCAGCGCCAATTCCGGCTACGAGCTGTTCGACAAGATCGGCTCGCTCGGTTTGACCTCGTTCATGCAGGAGGTCACCAAGCTCCGGGCGCTGGAAGGCGAAATCGCGCGCACGGTGCAATTGATGAAGGGCGTGAAGGCGGCGCGGGTGCATATCGTGATGCCGGTGCGGGGGTCGTTCCGCGCGACGCAGCAGCCACCTTCCGCGTCGGTCGTGCTGCGGACCGACGGCGCAATCGAGGCGCGCACGGCGCAGTCGATCCGTCATCTCGTCGCGGCGGCCATTCCGGGCATGAGCCGCGACAAGGTCACGGTGCTGGACGCCGACGGTTCGATGCTGCTTGCCGAAGAGGACGAGGCTACTGCTGCTCCGACCAAGATGGCGAGCCTGCAGAAGACGGTCGGCGGCATGGTGCAGGAGAACATCCGCAAGGCGCTGACGCCGTATCTGGGCCTCGACAATTTCGAAGTGAGCGTTGCATCGCAGCTCTCCACCGACAAGCGGCAGACCAACGAGACCGTCTACGATCCTGAGAGCCGCGCCGAACGCTCGGTCCGGAACGTCCGCGAGAACGAGAAGTCGCAGAACGCAGATCGTTCGCAGCCGACCACGGTGCAGCAGAATCTTCCCGACCAACAGGTGAACGCCGGCGGCACCAAAAATTCCAGCGAGGACAAGACCCGCCGCGAGGATGTCACCAATTTCGAGGTCTCGTCCAAGACCACGACGACGGTGAGCGACGGCTATTCGGTGAAGAAGCTGTTCATTGCCGTGCTGGTGAACCGCGGGCGGCTCATTGCCGACCTGGGCGACAAGAGCAACCAGGCCATCGTCGACAGCAAGCTCGCCGAGATCAGCCAACTCGCGGCCACGGCCGGCGGGCTGGACAAGGCGCGCGGCGACCAGATCCAGGTGACAGCCGTCGATTTCATCGAAGGCTCGCGCGAACTGGCGCCGGTGCCGCCGATCAGCTTCGTCGAGATGATCAACAAGCAGCTCGGCAGCGTCATCAACGCAGTCACGATCCTGGCCGTAGCTTCGATGCTGGTGTGGTTCGGACTTCGTCCTGCGGTCAACGGCATTTTGACCCATCGCGCGGCGCAGGAGCAGACCGAGGCGGCGGAAGCTGCCCAGCTCGAGTCGGCCGCCGGCGCCCTTGCATTGGCGGACAGCGAAGAGGCCGAGCTCAACCTGGTCGAAGACCTCGAAGGCAAGATGCAACGAACGCCGCAGAAGCGGTTGGAGCAGATCGTCCGTCTCGATCAGATGCAGGCGGCAGCGATTCTTAAGGACTGGATGCGACGCGAGGAGGCGGCATGAACGCGGCAATCGGAAAGCTCCTGACGCAGTTCGACGCGAACGGGCGGGTCAAATCGCCTCCGCCTCCGCCGCCGCCCAAAATCCAGGATGTGCTGACGAGGCCGAAGGAAGCCCGGCGCGAGCCTCAGCCGCAGCCGCAGCCTCAGACCCATTCGCAACCGCAGTCGCAGCCGCAGCTTCAGTCGCCGCCTCCGGCGCCGAAGACGGAGGCACCGGCGGTCAATCTCCTGGACGATGCCTTTCGGCGCGGCCATGCGGCCGGCGTCGCGGAGGGCGAGTCCAGGATCGCCGAGGAAAGAGTTCGCAGCGCGATCCGGCTCGGCGAAGAGCGGGCCAAGTGGTCCGACCAGCAGGCAGTGGCGGTCGTCAGCGGCTTCGAGACGGCTTGCCGCGAAATCGAGACCAACATCGCGAGCTCCGTTGCGCGGATATTGCTGCCGTTCCTCGCCGATGCGGTCCGCGACAAGGCGATCGGGTCGCTGGTCGAGCAGATTGCGGCGCTGACCGGCAATTCGCCGGTGCCGGTGTTCAAGGTCACCGGCCCGAGCGAACTGCTCGACCTGGTGAAGACGCAGCTCGGGACGGCCCGGCGAACCGGCTTCGAGTATGAGGCCGCCGATACTTTTGAGGTTCGCGTCGTGGCCGACCAGACCGTGATCGAGACGCAGATCACGGCCTGGAGCGAGCGCCTGAAAGAGGCGCGCCGGTAGTCCGTCATGAATGAGGTCAAATCAGAACTCGTCATCATCCGCCGGCGGGGCGCCTTCGACGACGAGAAGCCGCACGGCGGCGTCTGGAAGATCGCTTATGCGGACTTCATGACCGCGATGATGGCCTTCTTCCTGGTGATGTGGCTGATCAATGCGCTCAACCAGGATCAAAAGCAGGTGGTCGCGAGCTATTTCAATCCGATCAAGCTCGCGGAGAACGCACCTGCCCCGAAGGGCCTGAAGGATCTCTCCAAGAAGGAGCCGTCGTCGTTCGACGGCCAGGACGGCAGGCGCCAGCCGGGAGGACCGAGCGAGGAACGTCGCGGTGACTCTCCAACGGCCGAGAAGCCGCCCTTCTACGAGGAGAAGGTCCTGTTCCGCGATCCCTATACGACGCTTGCCGAGATCGCCAGCAGCGCGAACCAGGCCTCAGGCCAGCGGCGCGCCGGCGCTCTGACCTCCGCCGAAGAGGATGGCCTCAAGGGAGGCGACGCCTACCGCGATCCGTTCGATCCCGGCTATTGGAAGCTTGCGCCGCAGGCAGCCAAGGATGCCGATCGCATCATCGAGGGCGAGCCCAAGCTTCAGTCCAAGCCCGAGTCCAAGCCGAATGCGTCCGCGCGCGACACTGCGTCCGGCACAGGCCAGGGCGAGCCGCAGGCGCGCCGAGCCAGGCAGGATGATGCCGGCGGAAGCGTGGCTCCGAACCCCGATGCGTCCTCCGCAAGCCTGTCGCCTCTGCTGCCGCCGGGGCCCGCGCCATCGCAGGCCTCACGCGAAGGGAACGCGCAGCCGGGTGCCCAGGCTGGTAATCAAGCCAATGCGGCCACCCAATCGCGTTCCAACGACACGACGAAGGAATCCGAGTCGCGCGACGCGGCTCAGGCCCAGCAACTAGCGGTCAAGCAGCTTCAATCGGCGATCGCGGATGCGCTGTCGGACGTCAAGGCCGGCGCGGGACCGGTGGCCGAGGTGCGTCAGGTCGAGGAAGGCCTGCTGATCAGCCTGACCGACGATGCGAATTTCGGCATGTTCGCGGTCGGCTCGGCTGAGCCGCGGCCCGAGCTCATCCGTGTGATCGACAAGATCGGCCCGCTGCTGACAAAGCGTCCCGGCCTGATCATCGTCCGCGGCCACACCGACAATCGGCCGTACCGTTCGGAGACCTACGATAATTGGCGGCTGTCGACGGCCCGTGCGCAGATGGCCTATTACATGCTGGTCCGCTCCGGCGTCGATGCGCAGCGGATCGAGCATGTCGAGGGTTACGCCGACCGGCGGCCGAAACTTCAAAACGATCCCGCGGCCGCGCAGAATCGTCGGATCGAGATCATGGTCCGGGAGAAACGTCCTTGACCAGGCCTCTTCTCCGCGCCGCGCTGCTGATGCTGCTGCCGTTCACGGCGGCAGGCGCTTTCGCCGAGCCGGCATCGATGCCGGCCCCGTCGGCATCGGCATCGGGCGAGCCATATGAGCTCGTTCGAGCGTTGCAAGTCGTGCAGGACGGCATCGCCAATGGCGATAATGCGGCACACGGCAACCACGGCGCATTGATCCGGCAGATCGGCGAAAAATTTCTCGCCGCCGATCCGGGCGTGTGGAGTAACCCGCAGAACGGCCAGGCCGCTGTCATCTACCTGCTCAGCGGCGGCGCGCCGCAAATCATCCGCAAGCTGCCGCGCGACAAGCTGAACGTCGATGGACGGCTGTTCGATGGCGCGCTTGCCTATGTCGAGGGTCGTCAGGACGAAGCGCGCGAACTGCTCAAAGACGTCAAGCCGCGGACGGTTCCGTCCGGCCTGGGCGGACAGCTCGCGCTGGTCCAGGGCGCGCTGTTCGCACGCGCCGAGGCATCGCTCGCAATCGAGCGTCTGGACGACGCGCGCCTGCTCCTGCCGGGCACATTGGTGGAGGAGGCCGCGCTGCGGCGCGAGATCCTGTTGGTCGGGCAAGCCGAGGATTTCGACAAGTTCGAGTTCCTGACGCTGGCCTATATCAGGCACTACCACAAATCGGTCTATGCCGGGGACTTCTGGCAGCGCTTTGCGACCGGCCTGACGCAGTCGAGCCTCGCGCTCGACGAGCGTCGGTTTGCGCGGATCACCACCCTGCTGGAGCAGATCGACCGCGCGAGCCGCCTCAAGCTCTATCTCGTGATTGCGCGGACCGCGATGGTGCGGGGAGGGCTGGCCGTGACCCGGCTTGCCGGCGAGCGTGCCCTGACTCTCAGCGCCGATGCCTCGGCGGAACGCGAGCGGGCGCATTTGTTCCGCGGCGTGTCGCGGGCGCTCGCCGACGAATATGACGGCGGTCTCGCCGAGTTGAAGGCGCTTGACCGGTCGAAGCTGCCCGAGCGCGACATTCCCTTTGTCAATGCAACGGTGCAGCTCGCACTCGACGTTCGCAAGCCGTTCGCCGGCGGATCCGCCGCCGCAGCCGACAAGCCTCCGGTCACGCCGGCGCGTCTCGATCTCGCGTCGTCGACTGCAACGCTTGCGCGCGCGCAGAGGCAGCTCGGCGAGCTCGAACTTCTCACCAGGGATCGCCGTCCATGACGAAGCTCAGTGGAACCTCCGGACAGGTCTTTTCGAGTCTCGCCGAAAGCCTCAACATGCGGGGCACATCGCGCTCCGGCAAGAGCGCCGGGGCGAAAGCGCAGGCGGACTCGTCCTTCAACGATCTGCTGCACACCGTCTCGAACCTCGCGAAGCGCGCGCTTAACGATGAGGGCAGCGACACGGCCGTGAAGGCCGGAACGCTGCGGACACGCCTGGCGCATCAGAGCGGGAAGGATAACGCGAGCGACGAGACGGTGCACGAACGTACCGCGGCGGTCAAAGAGCCCAGATCCAGCGAGAAGCCCGCCGAGAAATCTTCCGACAAAAAGACCGACAAGTCGTCCGGAAAACATGGACCCCTCGATCATACCGAGCAGGCCGACGTCCTGAGCCGATCGAGCATTGCCGGGATCATCGGACAGGAGATCGTCGCCGGGCCACCGGTCGTGCAGCCGCAGATGCAAGCCCCGGCCGGCGACAAGAAGGATGCGCCCGGGCGTGACGAGCGGTCTTCCATGACGGAGCGCGACGTTCAGGCCCTGGGCACGGCGAAGGCGACGACAGCCGACACCTCACCTCTCGTGGCTCCGACCGCCGCGCACTCGCAGGCCGCGGATTCGCACGCGACGACCAGCGCCCAGGCGACATCGACGGACGGCAGTGAGCCATCGCCGAAAGCAACGGCACCCGGCTTTGAGACCGTCGCGGCCAATGTCGAGCGTGCCGCCAAGGCTTCGGCGCGGGACCCATTGCCCGAGACGACCAAGGTCACGGTGGTCCAGCAAGAGACCCATCTGCCGCCGGCGCAATTCAACGCGCCGCAACAGGTTGCCAACGCTGTCGTCGCCGAGCTGAAGGAATCTCCGGCACCGGCGGCGTCCGCGGCCCCGGATCTTGCAGCGTCCCAAGTCAATGCGCCGGATCAGCCGCTCAAGATCCTGACCATCAATCTCGAGCCGCCCGCGCTCGGCAATGTCACCGTGCGCCTTCGTCTCGTCGGCAACGAGGTGTCCGTCTACCTCGCCGCCGAGCGCAAGGACACGAGCCAGATGCTGGATCAGCAGCGCGATTCGATCCGCGATCTGATGCAGTCGGCGGGCTACGTCGCCGACGTCGCGCCCGTCCAGCACGGCTCGCTGGATGGATTCCAGAGCGGCTCCGGCCAGTCGCAGCCGCAGCTCTCGGGCCAGCAACAGCCATCGCCGCAGTCGCAAGGCACGTTCGACGGTACGAGCAATTCGTCGGGACAAGCGGACGGCGGCGCGAAGCAGGCCCGACAGGAGCGCCGGTCCAACCAGGAGACGCGTCATGACCAGGACGTGGCGCCGCAGCTTCGTCGCGGCCCTGTTTATCTGTAACGCCGGCGTCGCGACCGCTGCGACCGACAACGCGCGCCCGTGCGAGCGCGAGATGGCGCGTGCGTCCCGGCAGCACGGAATTCCGCTCGGCATTCTCTACGCGGTCGGCCTGACCGAGACAGGGCGGCGCGGCGCACTTTATCCTTACGCGCTCGGCGCCGAAGGACAGACCGTGTTCGCCAAGGACGTGAACGACGCGATCGCCAACTTCGAGGCCATGCGAGCCAAGGGGATCAAGCTGATCGACCTCGGCTGCATGCAGATAAACCATTACTATCACGGCGATAAGTTCGCCTCGGTCCGGGCGATGTTCGATCCCGCAGGGAATGTCGACTACGCCGCGCGCTTCCTGAAGGAGCTGAAGCAGCGCGAGGGCAGCTGGACCATGGCAGTCGCCCGCTACAATGCAGGCCCCAACAACCAGCCGGCGCAGAAGCGCTACGTCTGCCACATCGTCGCGCATCTCGTCTCCAGCGGCTTCGGCGCGTGGACCGACAAGGCGCGCTCGTTCTGTCAACCCAAGACGACCTAAGGAGACGACATCAAGTTGTGCATCGTTCCCCATCATCAGCCCCGCGCAAGCAATAGCCTCCATTGTAACTGCAACCTACCAAAGGAGCCCAATTCATGAGCCTGTATGGTGTTATGCGCACCGGCGTTTCCGGGATGAGCGCGCAGTCCAACAAGCTGTCGACGGTTTCGGACAACATCGCGAACGTCAACACCACCGGCTACAAGCGGGCTTCGACCGAGTTTTCCTCGCTGATCCTGAAGAGCGGCTCGGGCAATTACGATTCCGGCGCGGTCGAGACCACGGTGCGCTACGCGATCAGCGATGCCGGCAATTACCAATTTACGACCTCGGCGACGGATCTCGCGGTCCAGGGCAACGGCTTTTTCGTCGTGCAGGATCCGAACGGCAACAACTTCCTGACGCGCGCCGGTGCGTTCGTGCCAGACAGCACGGGCAACCTCGTCAACGCCGCCGGCTTCCAGCTGATGGGCTACAACATCCAGAACGGCGCCGTGCCCAACACTTCCGCCAACGGTTTCGGCAACCTCCAGGTCATCAACGTCAATCAGATGGCGCTGCAGGCGTCACCCTCGACCAAGGCCACCGTGGCCGCCAACCTGGATCCGAGTGCGGCAATCGTTGCTGCACCGGCCGCTGCGGCTGGCCCGGGTAACTACACGTCGAAGACGTCGATGGTGACCTACGACAACATCGGCAACGCCGTGACGCTCGACGTCTATGCGGCCAAGACCGGCGCGAATACGTGGGACGTTGAGGTCTACGATCCCGCGGGCAACGTGCTTACAGTGCACGGCGCTGCCACGACGTTCACGTTCGACGTGAGCTCGACCGGAAAAGGCAAGCTGGACCTGGTGGGCCCGCCGCCGAGTGCGACATCGCTTACGGTGGCCATCCCCGGTGGTTCGGCTGCCTTCAACATTGACCTCTCGGCCATGACCCAGGTCGCCTCCAGTTTCGACTTCAAGGCGAACGTCGACGGCAACGCGCCCTCCGCTGTCGAGAAGGTCAACATCGACGACAAGGGTGTGGTCACCGCCGTCCTGAAGAACGGCACCACGCTGCCGAGCTTCCAGATCGCGCTCGCCACCGTTCCGAGCCCCGACCGTCTGACGCCCGAAGTCGGCAATGTCTACTCGCCGAACCTGGATTCTGGAAACGTGCAGGTCGATGTGTCTGGCAAGAGCGGGCTCGGCACCATCCAGTCGGGTGCTCTGGAAGATTCCAACGTCGATCTCGCGGACGAGTTGACCTCAATGATCGAGGCGCAGCGCGGCTTCACCGCGAACTCGAAATCGTTCCAGACCGGCGCCGATCTGCTGGACGTGGTCGTTAACCTGAAGCGTTGATTTCTTCAGCGCTCGTCCCCGGCAAGAGCAGATCATGAACCTTACCGCCGCTCTCGAATCCGCCCGCTCTTCGTTGATGGCGTCGGGCATCCAGTCGTCGGTCATCTCGCGCAACATCGCCGGTGCCAGCTCCGCCGGCTATTCGCGCAAGATTGCCGTGCTGGACAACCTCCCGGGAACCGGCGTCTACGTGGCGGCGATCCAGCGCGCCGCGAGCTCGGGTCTCTACACCAACGTGCTGACCGCAACCTCGACGTCGGCCAAGCAGAGCGCGATCCTTGACGGTCTCCAGAAGATCGCCTCTGCCACGGTGGACGATCCGGAACTCGACCAGTCGCCGACGGCGCAGCTCAATGCGCTGAAGAAGGCGCTCCAGCAATATGCCAACGCCCCGGACAACACCACGCTGGCGCAGGCGGCGGTGACGTCCGCCAAGGACATGGCGACCGCGCTCAATCAGGCGACCCAGTCCGTGCAGTCGGTCCGTGAGGGCGCGGATGCCGACATGAATACGTCGGTTCAAAACATCAATCGGCTGCTCTCCCAGTTCCAGACCGTGAACACCGCGATCGTGAAGGGGACGATCTCCGGCGACGACATCACCGACTACCTCGACCAGCGCGACAGCATCGTCTCGCAGCTGTCGCAGGAGGTCGGGGTGTCGATGTCGCTCCGTCCCAACGGCGATGCGGCGCTCTATACCGACAGCGGCGTCGTGCTGTTCGACAAGACGGCGCGAACGGTGAGCTTTGCGCCGACGAACGCCTATACGGCCGGCACCACCGGCAATGCGGTCTATATCGACGGCGTTCCGGTGACCGGCGCCAATTCCGCGATGCCGCTCAAGTCCGGCAAGCTTGCTGGCCTGGCCCAGCTGCGCGACAATGATACGGTTACTTACCAGAGCCAGCTCGACGAAATCGCGCGCGGCCTGGTCGATGCCTTCAAGGAAAGTGACCAGTCGCCTGTTCCGACACTGCCCGACGTCCCCGGTCTCTTCACCTATCCCGGCGCGCCGGCGATGCCGGCGAGCGCCACCGTCTTGGTGGGTCTCGCTGGTACGATTTCCGTTGCTGCATCGGTCGATCCCGCCCAAGGCGGCAATCCTAATCTGCTGCGCGACGGTGCGATCAGCGGCAACGTCGCATACCAATACAATACGGCCGGCAACGGCGGTTATTCGGCCCGGCTGCAGCAGCTCATCGGCGCCATGGATGCGTCGCAACCGTTCGATGCGACCACGCAAGGCAAGCCGAACGGCAGCTTGATCGACTTCGCGTCGTCGTCGACGAGCTGGATCGAAAACCAGCGCAAGACCGCCGACTCCAACGTCACCTATCAAAAAACGCTGCTCGACCGCAGCACGGCGGCGCTGTCGAACGTCAGCGGCGTCAACATGGACGACGAGATGTCGTTGATGCTTCAGGTCGAACGGACCTATTCGGCCTCGTCGAAGATCATCTCGACCGTCGATGAGATGTTGCAGAGCCTGCTGGCTGCCGTGGGAAATTAAGTCATGATGAGCGCAAACTACATCTCGACCTTGATGCTGTCTTCGTCGTTGAGGTCTTCGATCACCAACAATCAGGCCGCGCTGGCCAGGGCCTCGAAGGAAGCCACCACCGGCCGCTTCGCCGATGTCGGCCTCGAGCTTGGTGCCACGACGGGAGGCGACGTCACCCTGCGGGCGGACCTGAGCTTCGCCGATCAGCTCGTCGATACCAACGGGCTGGTCTCGGGACGCCTGGACATCACGCAGAGCCGCATCACCCAGCTTGGTTCGACCGCAACGGACTTCCTCAAGGACCTGATCGCGGCGCGCAGCACCGACGGCGGCGGGCGGATCATCCTGCCGCCTGCGTCCTCCAACCTCCAGGATCTGATTGGCGCGCTGAACGTCTCCTATAACGGCTCGTCTCTCTTCTCGGGCATCAACACGCAGAACACGCCGATCACGGCCTACACCGCGGGCTCGGCCAGCAAGAACCAGGTCGACGCCGACTTTCTTGCGACCTTCGGCTTCTCGCAATCATCGCCCAGCGTGAACACCATCACCCCGGCCCAGATGCAGACCTTCCTCGACACCACCTTCGATGCGGAGTTCGCGAGCCCGGCCTGGAACACCAATTGGTCATCGGCGACCGACCAGGTCATGCAAAGCCGGATCTCCACGACCGAGATCGCCGATACCTCCGTCAGCGCCAATCAGACAGGCTTCCGCAAGCTCGCCGAGGCCTACACCATGATGGCAGATCTCGGGAACGCCAATTTGGATCAAGCGACGTTCCAGGTCGTCGTGGACAAGGCCATCGGCCTTGTCGGCAACGCCATTACTGACCTTGCGACCCTCGGCGGCGACATCGGCACGGTCCAGCAGCGGATCACCTCCGCAACCGACAAGCTCAAGACGCAGCAGGATATTCTGAACAATCAGATCGTCGGTATAGAGAAGGTTGACCCGACGGAAGCCTCGGTCAGGGTCAACACCTTGCAGACGCAGATCCAGACGGCACTTGCGCTCACCTCGCAGCTCCAGAAGATCAGCCTCATCAACTATCTCTGAGTCCAGCTCCTTCGTAAGGCGCGTAAACCTTGTCTTGTTGTTCGGTCTCCTGCGCAGAGTTGTCCTGATGACGTTTGAAGCCTATGAATCGGTCGTCGACGAGAGCGGCTATGAGGCGCGGGGCCGCGAGCGGCAGGCGCTCAGCCTCGGCATCGACCGGCTCGAGCGGATCCAGAAGGACCGCTTCAGCCTCGAGGATCTGGTCGAGAGCCTGCTCTATGTGCGGCGGCTGTGGACGATCTTCATCGAGGATCTCGCGCATCCGGAAAATGGGCTTCCGGAAAAGCTGCGCGCCGACATCATCTCGATCGGGCTGTGGGTGGTCAAGGAAGCCGACCGCCTTCGCGAAGAAAAGTCGAACGACGTGATCCAGCTCATCGAAATCAACCGCCTGATCCGAGACGCACTTTGATGAAGATATCCTTGCGTGCGGGCGAACGGGTCTACATCAACGGCGCAGTGCTGCGCGTGGACCGCAAGGTCTCCGTCGAGCTCGTCAATGACGTGATGTTCCTGCTCGAAGGGCAGATCATGCAGGCCTCCGACGCCACCACGGCGCTGCGGCAGCTCTACTTCATCGTCCAGCTCATGCTGATGAACCCGACCGATGTCCGGGATGCTTCGGCTCTCTACGGGCAGCATCACGCCGCTCTGCTCGCGGTGTGCGAGAGCCAGGAGATGCTGGTCGGACTTGGTGCGGTCGACGACCTGGTCGGAGCGACCCGTTACTTCGAGGCGCTCAAGCGGATCCGGGCATTGTTTCCAGTGGAGCAGGCCATCCTGGCCGGCGCCAAGATCGATTCCCCATTCGAGGCTGCCTGACAGCGGAGAGCGACATGAACGTCACCAGCGCGACCGATAGCACCAGCAAGTCGACCAGCACGACGACGACCTCGAGCACCGGCGTCGATTACAACACATTTCTTCAGCTCCTCATCGCGGAGATGAAGAATCAGGATCCGACCAATCCGATGGATACCTCGCAATATATGAGCCAGTTTGCGCAGCTCTCGTCGGTCGAGCAGGCGATGCAGACCAATAACAAGCTCGACGCTCTGCTGTCTTCGCAGTCGTTGTCGCAGGCCAATGGGCTGATCGGAAAGACCGTCAGCTTCACGGACTCGACCGGAGCGAGCTTCAGCGGCAAGGTCGCTTCGGTCTCCATCAACAGCGACGGCTCCATCGCGACACTCGAGAACGGTACGAAAGTCGCGATCGGCCCCGGTCTCACGATCAGCCAGTCATGAACGAACGGGATGCCCTCGACATCGTCCAGGCGGCGATCTGGACCATCATCGTCGCTTCCGGGCCTGCCGTCGGTGCCGCGATGCTGGTCGGCACCATCATCGCGCTGATCCAGGCGCTGACCCAGATCCAGGAGGTGACGCTGACCTTCGTTCCGAAGATCATCGTCATTCTCGTGGTCGTCGCCATCTCCGGCTCCTTCATCGGAGCCCATCTCTCCACCTTCACCGAGATGGTCTATTCGCACATCGAGCACGGCTTCTGATCCCGGCCACCCCTGCCACCACCCCCGCGTAAGCTTTGCACGGCAGATTACGGGCCGGATCCTCTGCCGGTGACCCATGACGGATACGTTAGCTGCTAGCCTGCCGACCCCGCGACGATTGGGCGCCGACGCCTTTTTCGCAGGCGGCATCGTGGCCATGCTCACGATCCTGTTCCTGCCCATACCGCCGATCCTGATCGATCTCGGCCTCGCATTCTCGATCGCGCTGTCGGCACTGATCCTGATGGTCGCGCTGTGGATCCAGCGGCCGCTCGATTTTTCGGCCTTCCCGACCGTGCTGCTGATCGCGACGATCCTGCGGCTTGCGCTCAACGTCGCAACGACCCGTCTCATCCTGTCGCGCGGCGGGGAGGGGGAAAACGCCGCCGGCCATGTCGTTGCCGGCTTCTCGAAGTTTGTCATGGGCGGCGACTTCGTCATCGGCCTGATCATTTTCGCGATTCTGGTCACGGTGAATTTCGTCGTGATCACCAAGGGCGCAACGCGTATCGCCGAAGTCGGCGCCCGCTTTACCCTGGATGCGATCCCGGGCAAGCAGATGGCGATCGACGCGGATCTGTCCGCCGGCCTGATCGACGACAAGGAAGCCCAGCGCCGGCGCCGCGAGCTGGAAGAGGAGAGCGCGTTCTTCGGCGCCATGGACGGTGCCTCGAAATTCGTCCGCGGCGACGCCGTCGCCGGCCTGATCATCACCGCGATCAACATTTTCGGCGGTATCATCATCGGCGTGACGCATCACGGGTTGACGCTGGCACGCGCCGCCGACGTCTACACCAAGCTCTCCGTGGGCGACGGCCTGGTAACGCAGATGCCCGCGCTGATCGTGTCGCTGTCGGCGGGCCTGCTCGTCTCGAAGGGCGGCACCAGAGGTTCGGCCGAGCAGGCGGTGTTGCGACAGCTCGGCGGCTATCCGCGCGCGGTGTCGGCCGCCGCGCTGATGATGTTCGTGCTCGCCTTGATGCCGGGGTTGCCGACGGCGCCCTTCCTGCTGCTCGGCGGCGTCATGGCGTTCGTCGGGTACTCGCTGCCGAGGCGGCAGGCAGCCCTGAAGCAGAAGGAAGATGCGCGCAAGGCCGACGAACGCGCCCAGGTCGATGCCAAGGAATCCGTCAAGGAATCGCTCAAGACCGCGGAGATCGAGCTGGCGCTCGGCGGCCACCTCTCGGTCCATCTGCTGGGCTCGCGCAACGAGCTGGCGCACCGCGTGGCCAAGATCCGCAAGAAGTTCGCCAAGCAGTACGGCTTCGTGGTTCCCGAGATCAAGCTCACCGACAATCTGTCGATCGATCCGAAGGGATACCAGATCCGGATCCACGACACCCGCGTCGCCCAAGGCGAGCTCAGGCTCGGCGAAGTGCTGGTGCTCGTCGACAAGGACGGCAAGCCCGACGTTCCTGGCGAAGAGGTGATCGAGCCGGCCTTCGGCATGAAGGCGCTGTGGGTGACGGACGCGTTCACCGACGAGGTCAAGCGTCAGGGCTGCAAGCCGGTCGATAATCTGTCGGTGCTGCTCACGCATCTGAGCGAAGTGATCAGGGCCAACCTCGCCCAGCTGCTGTCCTACAAGGACATGCGCGGCCTGCTCGACCGGCTCGATCCCGAATACAAGCGCCTGGTCGAGGATCTCTGCCCGTCGCAGATATCGTATTCGGGGCTGCTGGCGATCCTGAAGATCCTGCTGGCCGAGCGCGTGTCGATCCGCAACCTGCATCTGATCCTCGAAGCCATCGCCGAGATCGCGCCCCATGTGCGGCGCTCCGAGCAGGTGGCCGAGCATGTGCGTACGCGTCTTGCCCAGCAGATATGCGGCGATCTCTCCGACAACGGCGTGCTCAACGTCGTCCGTCTCGGCAACCGTTGGGACTTGGCGTTCCACCAGAGCCTGAAGCGCGACGCTAAGGGCGACGTCGTCGAATTCGACGCCGATCCGCGCCTGATCGAGCAGTTTGCGACCGAAGCCAGCGCCGCGATCCGCAAGTTCACCGAGAACGGCACCAGCGTGGTGCTGGCGGTGACCCCGGAAGCGCGTCCCTACGTCCGGATGATCCTGGAGCGGGTCTTTCCGACACTGCCGATCCTGTCGCATGTCGAAGTCGCGCGCAGCACCGAGATCAGGGCACTCGGAGCCATATCGTGATCAACGGCCTCACCGACAGCGTGCTGGTGACGTTCATCGTGTTCTGCCGCATCGGTGCCTGCCTGATGCTGGTGCCCGGCTATTCCAGCGTCAACGTTCCGGCCCAGGTCCGATTGTTCGTCGCGCTCGTCACGACGTTTGCGCTGACGCCGATCCTGATCGCCGTCCTGAAACCTCTCACGGACAACGCGGCGCCGCTGACGCTCGTGCTGCTGATCTGTTCCGAGCTCGTGGTCGGCAGCGTCATTGGGCTCGGCGGTCGCGTGTTCTTTCTCGCACTCCAGACCATGGCCACCGTGATGGCGAGTGCGATCGGGCTGAGCAACATTCCGGGGACGCCGGTCGGCGACACCGATCCGGCGCCGGCCCTGGTGCCGCTGATCATGACATCCGTCACCACGCTGTTCTTCATAACCGACCAGCACTGGCAGGTCCTGCGCGGGCTGATGAACTCCTACGATGTCTGGCATCCGGGCGACCGGCTCGGCGGCAGCATGCCGCTCGACCAGCTCGTCGGCAGGCTATCGGAGGCATTCGTGCTGACGCTGCGGATCGCTAGCCCTTTCATCGTCTATTCGGTCGTCGTCAACCTGGCGGTCGGCCTGATCAACAAGCTGACGCCGGCGATTCCGGTCTATTTCATCTCGGTGCCCTTCGTGCTGTTCGGCGGCTTCCTGCTGCTCTACCTCACGAGCGACGAGCTCCTGACGCAATTCATGCTCGGCGTCTCGTCCTGGCTGGCGGAGTGATCGGTCATGACGTCACGCGCGGACAAGCTCGGCCGGATGGTCTCGCTCGTGAAGCTCCAGCTCCGGCTGTCAAAGTGGCAACTCGCGCATCTGCAGCAGCAGGAGCGCAGCTTGCAGGACGAACAGGAATGGCTGGTCGGAACTCTCAACGAGGGCAAGCCGCCGGCGGGATCATCGAGCGAGTCGATCGCGCGGCGCCTGACCAGAACCAGCGCCGGCGCTCGCGCGATTCAGGTCCAGGCCTCGCAGCAGCTCGACCAGGTTCGCGCGGAGAGCCGCCGCGTGAAGCAGTTCGAGCAGGTCGCGAAGGCGGCGCTCGCGGACAAGCTTCGCGACGCCGAGAAGCGATCGCTCGAGGAGATGACAGGAACAAGCCTCACCGTGCGCGAGTGGACGCCACGGCCAGCTAACCGGAACAAGACATGATCGTGACAGCGACACCCGACCTCGTTCTCGACGTACTCGACGCCGCCGATCCCGTGACGCAGCGCGCGGCCACGGCGAAGCTCGACGCGCTCAAATCATCGGACGCGGATTTCGCCGCCACGATGGACGCGGAGGTCGGCAAGGCCAAGGCTGCGGCCGCCGCCGAACAATCCGTGACGAAGGTTTCGGAACCGCAGTCGGGTGCGGTGAACGGGGCGCCGGTGCAGGTGATCAAGGCGTCGGCCTCCGGCGAGGTGTACCGGAAGTTCGAAGCCTTCATCCTCCAGACCTTCGTCGAGACGATGCTGCCGAAGGAGTCGGAGGAGGTCTTTGGAAAAGGCACGGCCGGCGGGGTCTGGAAGTCGATGCTGGCGGAGCAGCTTGGTGCCCAGCTGGCAAAGGGCAAGGGCATTGGCATTGCCAAGCAGCTCGCTGCCGCGCATCCGGCGGGACCGGACGCTACGGGCAAGGTCGGATGACGATCCGGCAATGGATGACAGAAGTTGAAGGGTGAATTTCCTATGCAGGCACAAGAAGGCGCGGCGGCCCTGGTGATGGAACAGCCAGCCGTGGACACCGAGGCGATGACGACGGCGGCCGTGTCGGGGGATGCCCTGCTGCCCGTGCTGCTGCCGAATGTCGGCGGCGAGGTGGCGAACGACGGCGCGGACGCGGCGAGATCGGACGAGGTGCGCGGCCTGTTGGCTGCGATCCGCCGGCTCGCAAGCATCGTCGAGGAGGAGACGGCCGCGCTCGCGACGGGCAAGAAGATCGACTTCGATGAGTTCAGCGCCCGGAAGAGCCGGAGCATGCTGGAATTCGTCCGCCTGATGCGGGCACGAATGCATCTCGGCGGCGAGGTCGAGATCACCGAGGAGATCCAGCGGCTGCGCGAGAAGCTCGAGCGCAACCGTTCCATCCTCGAAATGCATTACGACGCGGTGCGCGAGGTCGCGGCCATTATCGTCAAGGCCATCAAGGACGCCGAGTCGGACGGCACCTATACCGGTCGCGCCGCACAGGACGGAAAATGATCAGACTCGTGCTAGCCGGGCTCTGGGTATGCATCCTCACCGCGGGAACGAGCTATGCCGTAGCCTATTGGAAGGAAAATGGCAGCCTGCTGCCGGCAAAGGACGAATATCTCGAGGGGCTGCAGTACCAGAAGACGCGGGCGCTGAGCGTGCCCATGGTCGAGAGTGGCAATGTGCAGGGCTACATCGTCGCGCGCTTCGTCTATACCGTGGAGGCGCGGACCATGCACCAGCTCAACGTTCCGCCCGAGCCGTTCGTCGTCGATGAAGCCTTCCGCAGGATCTATGCCGACGACCGCCTCGATTTCAGAAAACTCGCCCGTTACGACCTCTCCATCCTCACGACGGCCATCAAGCAGCGTGTCAACGAACGAATGCAGGCCGAAGTCGTCCAGGACGTCCTTGTCGAGGACTTCAATTACGTGTCGAAGGAAGAATTCCAGCAGAAGCCCTAGGGCATTACCGGTTCTGATTGAATCAGAAGCGAGCCTCTAGAATCGGACGCCAGCCGCGGCGCCGGTACTGCCGCGCCTCTGTTCGCCGTTGATGTCGCTGAAACTACAACGGCCCCTGCGAAGGTGGTTCGCAGAGGCCGTTGTCCGTTGCGTGGCAGCGCCCTGCCGGTCAGTTTCCGGCCGGATACGCTGCCGGAGCGGCATGCGCCCTGTTCAGCAGGATGCCGACCTCGTCGAGCTCCTGCATTGGCACGTCGATGGTTTCGCCGGCCGGGATGTCGAGGCGGTATCCGACGTAGCGCCGGGCCACGATCGCATCGAAGCCGAGGCGGTCGCGGAGTTTCTTGCGCAGCTTGCTGACGTGGCTCTCGATCACGCTCTCGTCGAATGTCGCTTCGAAGATGCCGTAGACCGCGTTGAAGATCTGCGTCTTGGTGACCCACTTGCCGTGGTTGCTGACCATATATTCGAGAATGCGCAGTTCGCGGCGGGGCAGGGTGAGAGCGTGGCCAGCGATCTCGGGGTCACGTCCGTTGAAGAAGACCTGGATCCTGGTCTCACAGGGCCTCGGCAGTTCCCCGACCCGGCGGCGCGCAATCGCGGCCGTTCGGGCGAGGATCTCGCGGAGATGAATCGGCACGTGGACGACGTCATCGACGCCCGATTCGAACAGCTCCAGCGTGTTCTTGAGCATCTTCTGGCCGCTCATGGCGATGATGGGCGCCGAGGAGCGCTTGCGCATCGCCCGCGGCAGGCTTCCGCGGGTGTCGCAATCCCCGAGGAGGAAGGCGTCCACCGCGGCCAGATCCGATTCACTCGCAGATTGCAGCCAGTCCCAGAATTCTCCGGAGGAGAAGCCGATCGACGATACACCTTCGCGAACGAGCCCTCCGACATAGCTGTTCGTGACGCTCTCGCGATCATCAACGATAATATACATCAGTCTTTCGCCCCTGTTTCGCACTTGTTACGGCCGGTTCGTTGTTGTGATGCCCGGCTCGGCAACTGTGCTGTTTGACGATATTCCTTCCCGCGAACCGTTATTATGGTTTCGATATTCGCGGGCAGCCCTACGCATTCAGTGCCTGCGTCTCGCAGGCCTGCTACTTCGACTCGATACTGAACGCTTACTGCGTGAGGCTCGGCGGGTGTCTTACGGATCACCTCGCGGAGCGGATTGAGAAAGCGACCTAGAACAGTTGCGCCAAGTTGCTCATTGCGTCCGAACGCTACCGTACTGTGTCGATCTCCTCGCCAACTGGCGAGAATCACTTGAGTAGGACCGTAACAATTGCCGATTTCCGATCAAGCGTGCGCAACTAAGCGTTTGCTACACGGGTTTGATGCTGTTGGTTTGTTTCGAGTTGTTTCTTTGTATATTCAATCGCATCAGTTGATTTGGAATTCGAACTAGTTTTGCACCGTGGCGGTTCTAAAGTTCCGCATCCCCGTATGATTACTGCTATTTTGGGTAGTGCTGCGCTTCATGCACATTGAGGGATCTTCAACCCGGGATTGACTCCCATCATCGTCTTTCCACCTGCGACAATTCGACTCATGTATGGCGAGGCGACTCCAGCTTGGCGAAATCTTGGCGAGGGTGTGTCTTTCGAGTCGCACTCTCGCCACGTGCGTGACGCGTTTGACTCATGCGACGTCGCTTCGCGCGTGATGAAAAGTTTTCGATGCGCACGTTTCAGGCAAGCTTCGGCGAATAATGTCACCGTTCGACAGATCGAACCGAACGGAGCATTCTCGCATGTTGTCCGATGGACAAGCTCGTCCCAACGCGACCGCCGATGTTTCCGCGGCGGCGAAACCGGCTGCGGAGACGCGCGATGCCAGAGACAATGCGGCGCCGACGGCCAAGCCTTCTACAAATACCAAGCCTTTTGCAAATACCAAGCCCGCTACGAACACCAAACCTGCGTCGGCAGCAGCGAGTGATGAAACTCTGGCGAAAGAGGCGCTCGAGGGTCTGAAGCGTATTCGCGCCAAGGCGCGCCTCGACAAGATGGCAATCTCCAAGCCTACGCCCATCGTGATCAAGCCGGCCGTGATCGTGGCCAAACCGCCGCCGCCGCGTCCGACATGGGTCGCGCCGCTCGCGACATTGGCCGTCGCTGCGATCCTGGTCGTCTGTGCCTGTACCGGCGTGATCGCCTATTTCGCCATGCAGCCCGCCCAGACCAACGTCGCGGCCAATACTGAGATCAGGAATCTGCGCGAGACGGTGGCGCAACTGCGCAGGCAGGTGTCGGGCGTGTCCGACAATCTCGACGGCCTGCGCACCGCGGTCGACCAATCGAGCAAGGCGACCAATGACCGTTTTGGCCGTTTTGGCGAGAATCTGGACCGCATCGAACGGGTGAGCTCGTCCTCTACGGTGAAGCTCGACAAGCTTGCCCAGGTGCAGGCTCAAGTGCAGGCTCAAGTGCAGGCCCAGGCTCCGGCGCCCGTCGCCTCACAGCCAATGCCAATGATGGCCTCGGCCGCTACGCCCGAGGTCACGGGATCGGTAACTCCGTCCGAGCGCATCTCGGCGCCGCGCAAGACGGTCAAGGGCTGGTCGGTCCGCCAGGCCTATGAAGGGATTGCGATCCTGCAAGGCCCGCACGGCGTCGTGGAGGCGGTGCTGGGACAGCACGTGCCGGGCCTTGGCCGCATCGAGGAGATCAAAAACGAGAACGGACGCCTGGTCGTCGAGTCCAGCGGGGGCGTCATCTATTCGTCACGCAAGGCTACGCCCTGATCGAGGGCCGCCTTCTATTTGCGGTGATGCTCGAAGCTGGTGCATAGCAGATCGACCTCCGCCTCCGCGATCGGCGCGCGAAACAGGCGGCAGCTGAACTCGGCCGTCGTCCTGCTGTCCGTGGTGCTGCGATCTTCGCGGAGGAAGATGCATCGCTTGCAGACGTCGGTATGGTGCCGCTGTTCGGCTGCGTCCGACTGATCCAGCACGTGGCGGAGCGCGTCGCGGAAGCTGACCTTCGCCTCGTCCTCGAGCACGCCGATGGCCTCGACGAGGACGTTGACGGGGTCGCGCACCAGAAACTTCTTGCCCTGTTGTGTCACGCTCAGCATCACCGACCGCTTGTCCTGGACCGAGCGCTTTCGCTCGAGATATCCGAGCCGCTCCAGCTCGCCGATGATGAACGAGGCGGTGCCACGCGTGGTGCCGACGTAACTTGCGAGCGCCGACGGGGTCCTGGAAAACCGGTTGGCGCGGGAAAGGAAACGCAGCGCCATCCACTCGCGGTCACGCAAGCCGTGCTTGGTGCCTTCGAACCACAGGATCCGGGCGACCTGTTCCAGCAGTTCGATCGATTCGCGAGCCAAGTTCATTTTAATTCCACGTCGGATAGATCTTGATTCAATTGAGCTTTTGGTAGCGCAATCCGGCGGCTGATAATGGAGATCCCGAGGCGGAACCCTCGGTCGTGGAACTAGAGCGTCACGAAGAAAGTTCGAGTAAATCGCCCGGCTCAACTCTTCTGAAAATTTCAGTCAAATGACCGCGGTGTACGCGCAAATTCCGATAGCGCGGGATGTGCGTGCAACATGATGTGTCATCGCGACCACCGCAGAGCCCATTTGTTGCGCGATCCGCTTTGGATTGCGCGAGCAGGCGGATGGGCAGCAACTCGTGGCAGCGGAATTGGGGACGAGGGAACCGCCGTTTTCAGTTAATGGATGTTGCGTTGCAATGCGGCCAGACGGTTAAATCGAAATAGGATCGAGCCCGGGAATGCCAGAGTGTCGTCCGTGATCGAGCAAGTGAGGCCGTTCAGCGTCAAGCGCGCAGCATTGGCCGCCACCGTCGGCAACATGCTTGAGTTCTACGACTTCATCACTTACAGCTTCTTCGCCATCCAGATCGGCCATACCTTCTTCCCGATGGGAAGCGAGTACGGCAGCCTGATGCTGTCGCTGGCGACCTTCGGCGCCGGCTTCGTGACGCGGCCGATCGGCGGAATCGTGCTCGGGATCTATTCCGACCGGATCGGCCGGCGGCCTGCCATGCTGCTGAGCTTCGCGCTCATGGGGCTATCGATCCTGACCATCGCGCTCACGCCGTCCTATCAATCGATCGGCCTTGCCGCGCCCGTCATCGTGATCGCGGCGCGTATGGCGCAAGGCTTTGCCCTTGGCGGCGAGGTTGGGCCGACCACCGCCTATCTGATTGAGATCGCCCCGCCCGAGCATCGCGCGCTGGTGGTGGCCTGGCAGCCGGCGAGCCAGGAGATCGCCGCGACCGCGGGCGCTCTCGTCGGCGTCATCCTGAGCAAGACGATGGCGCCGGAGATGCTCGACGCCTATGGCTGGCGCGTGGCGTTTCTGATCGGAGCGGTCTGCCTGCCGTTCGGGTTCTGGATGCGCCGGACGCTGCCCGAGACGATCCCGCAGGCCGAAGCCGGTGCCCGCACCGTCGAGCACACCGGTCATCTTTCGCAGGCGAGACGACACCTTGGCATCATCGGACTTGCGCTGATGATCCTGGCAAGCGGCACGATCTCGACTTACGTCACCCAATACATGACGACCTATGCGCAGAACACGCTGCATGTGTCCTCGACACTGGCTTTCACCGTGTCGCTGGTCAGCAACGGCATTCAGTTTGTCGGCGCGCTGGTCGGGGGCTGGCTGGCAGATCGTCTCGGTCGCAAGCCGGTGATGATCTGGCCGCAGCTCGCCACGCTGCTGCTGACCTACCCGACCTTCCTGTGGATCGTCCATGCGCCCGGCGCGTTGTCGCTCCTGGTTGGTTTCGGTGTCCTGTCCGTCATCGGCTCGCTGCCGTTCACTGCGTTCTACGCGACCTTCACCGAGGCGCTGCCGCAGAACATCCGCGGCGGTGTGTTCGCGACCGTCTATGCGGTCGCGATCGCCAGCTTCGGCGGGACGGCGCAGCTCGTGGTCACCTGGCTCCTCCACGTCACCGGCAATCCGCTGGCGCCGGCCTGGTACCTGCTGCTTGCGGCGATCGTCGGACTTGTCGCGATGAGCCTGATGCCCGAGACCGCGCCGGTGAAACAGCGTCGGAACAAGATCTGAAAACAAGGCCTGAAAGCGGCGGCTCGCAAGCTGGTGATTTGCGTTTGGCCGCCAACTATCGGCGAATGCGTCGCCCGAAGGATCAGGGGCACGCATCAGGAAGGATCGACCGATGAGTATCGAAACCACCATGACATCCGACGTAGTCGGGCTGACCAAGGTCGCCCCGGTCTCGCGCCGCGGATTCATGAGCGCCACCGCGGCGGTGGCTGCCGGCTACACGCTTGCGGCCGGGCCTGTGCGCGCCGAGGCGATCACGACTGACATCAATGGTCTCCAGACCGGTGACGTCAAGATCAAGGTCGGTTCCGAGGAGATGCCAGCGTATTTCGCCCGCCCTGCCGGCAACACCAAGGCGCCGGTGATCATCGTGGCGATGGAGATCTTCGGCCTGCACGAATACATCAAGGACGTAACGCGGCGCCTCGCCAAGCTCGGCGCCTTCGCAGTCGCGCCGGACTATTATTTCCGCAAGGGCGTCGATTTGACCAAGGTCAGCGAGATCAAGGACCTGCTGCCGATCGTCAATGCCAAACCCGACGCCGAACTGTTGTCCGACCTCGACGCAACCGTGGCGTGGGCGGGATCGCAAGGCGGCGACACCGGCAAGCTCGGCATCATCGGCTTCTGCCGTGGCGGGCGCACCGTCTGGGAATATGCCGCTCATAGCGGCAGCCTCAAGGCTGGTGTTGCGTTCTACGGCACAGTGGTCGATCCCGCCAATCCGCTGTGGCCGAAGAGCCCGATGCAGCTCGCGCCCGAGATGAAGGCACCGGTGCTCGGTGTCTATGGCGGCGCCGATACCGGCATTCCCGTCACTCAGGTCGAGCAGATGAAAGCCGCGCTCGAGAAGAACAAGAAGACGGCCGAGTTCAAGATCTATCCGGAAGCGCCGCACGGCTTCCATGCCGACTACCGCGGCAGCTACCGCAAGGACGCCGCAGAAGATGCCTGGAAGCAGGCCCAGGCCTGGTTCAAGAAGTATGGCGTGCTGAGCTGACGCTTGATCATGATCCTCCTTCCCCCGCTTGCCACAACGCATCGAGGGCGTGACGGTAGGTCGGATAAGCAAGCGTGACGCCGAGCTCGCGCCTCAGTTTCGCGTTGGAAACACGAGCGCTGCTGGCATAGAAGCTGCGGGCCATCGCCGACATCTCGGCGGTCTCGAACGGCTCTTCCGGCGGCGGCGCAACATTCATCAGCTTTGCCGCGTAAGCGATCACGTCCTGCGGCGGCGCCGGCTCGTCGTCGCAGACGTTCCAGATGCCGCCGCTCGGCTGATTCACCGCGGCCATGATCGCGCTTGCGATGTCGCCGACGTGGATGCGGTTGAACACCTGTCCCGGCTTGATGATGCGCCGGGCCGTTCCAGCGCGGAGCGTCACCAGCGCGTTACGGCCGGGGCCATAGATACCCGCAAGCCGCAGGATCGCGGCGTTGCCACCGGGCGTGTCGGTCCAGGCCTGTTCCGCCGCGACCCGCATGCGCGTGCGGTCGAGGTCCGCCTTCGGCGGCGTGCTCTCGTCGACCCATCCACCGGCGTGGTCACCATACACGCCGATCGTGGACAAATAGACGATCTTGCGGTTTCCGCCCGCCGCCAGCAGGCCGGAGAAGGCCGTGATTGCGGGATCGCCGCTGCCGCCGGGCGGGATCGATATGAGAAGGACATCCGAATCTCTCATGCGTTCGACTGTCTCGCGTGCCGGACTGCTGTCGGAGAAGGCGTGCACCTCGATGCCGGCGAGGTCGCCCCGCTGCGCGGGATCGCGCACCGTGCCGGCGATATGCGAGAAGCGGCCACCGAACAGGCGGACGAAGTGCCGGGCACTGTAGCCGAGACCAAGGATAAAGAGCCGCATACGTCTTCCTTGCAGGTCGGAGTTCCCGTTCGCGCCGCAGCGCGTTCTCCGCTCATAAGAGATTTTTGGGTCCAGCAAAAGATATTGCGATTTGTCCCGCCCGGCGGTGCAGGCGATGGTCGCTCGTCAGGAGGGACGCAACGATCATGCAGGCAGAAGCGCCAGCCATAATGCTATCTGACGCCGCTGAGCTGGTCTGCCGCGCCGCCGCGCTGATCTTCGACGTCGACGGCACCTTGGCCGAGACCGAAGAGCTGCATCGGCAGGCCTTCAACCATGCCTTCGCCCGCCACGGTCTCGACTGGCAGTGGGACCGGGCGGTCTACAAGGAGCTGCTGCGGGTCACGGGCGGCAAGGAACGGATCCGCGCCCACCATAAAAGGTTGCTGATCGCGGCGCCACTGCCGGACGAGGACATTGCCGCGCTCCATCGCATCAAGACTACGCATTATGCCGAACTGGTCGAGACCGGCTGTTGCCCCTTACGGCCCGGGGTGAGGGATCTGCTCGCTGCTGCCAAGGCGCGCGGCCAGCGGCTCGCGATCGCGACGACCACGTCGCACGGCAACATCGATGCGCTGCTGTCGCGGGCACTGGGAAAGCGCTGGGCCGCGAATTTTGATGCGATCGTCGCCGGGGATGACGTGCGGCATAAAAAGCCCGCGCCGGATGTCTATGTCGAGATCCTGGCGCGGCT
Source organism: Bradyrhizobium sp. MV1.5 (assembly GCF_055807615.1). NCBI lineage: Bacteria > Pseudomonadati > Pseudomonadota > Alphaproteobacteria > Hyphomicrobiales > Nitrobacteraceae > Bradyrhizobium > Bradyrhizobium sp. MV1.5. Next base: position 43,275 of record NZ_JBVVPL010000017.1, read on the forward strand.
GAAGCTCAACGCGTCCGACTGCGTCGCGATCGAGGATTCCGCCAACGGCCTGATCGCAGCGTCGCGGGCGAACATTCCCGTGCTCATCACCAGAAGCATGTTCTTCCGGGACGATGATTTTAGCCAGGCGCGGGTCGTGCTGGATGATCTGTCCGGGCTTGGGTGAGGCGCCAAAACAAAAAACTGAAAAACAACCCCATGCACAGTAGAATGTGCCTGCGGGCCGGGCGCCCTCAATGGACGCGGTGGCTCGCTCTATCGTCCTCAGCTTGCTCGACAATCTGCGCGATCGGGCTGGACTGGTGGTGCACCAGGCGCCAGTCGTCGCCGACGCGCCGAAAATGGTTGGCAGCGGCCAATGCCGTGCCGTCGACGATCTCGATGCAGAGCACGCGCGCGCTGTCGCCATCGACGATGGCCTGCGGTTCCGCGCAGACGATCTGCGGCCGTTCCGGACTCTGCAGGATGTCGCGCCAGCTTCCGATCACTGTGGCGCGGCCGACGATGGCCGGCCAGCCGGGATGAATGCAGGAAATGGCGTCATCGTCCGCCCACATCCGCTCCATTTCGTCGAAATCGCCAGTCGAAAAGGCGGCGTAGAACGCTGCGTTCGCGGCGATCACCTTGCTGTCCTTTGCCATGCCTCTCGGGTGGGGCAATGACAGGCAAAAATCAAGCAAGACTTCCGTCGACTTTCTATTCGATCTGGACCGCAATGCAGCATTGCTGCCCGTTTTGTGGTCACGCCGAGACCAGAGTCTCCACCGAACGCCGCGCGCCATCCTTGTAGAGTCGGCCGAGCGCCGCGGTCACGGCCTCGCGCAGGCGCGGTTCCGCGCCTAGCGGCCCGAACACTTTTCCGACGCCGAGCAGTGCGGGCGCCAATCGTTCGGCGACGGGACCTGCCTCGCGGGCCAAGCCAGCGAACTCGGCGGCGAGCGGATCGCGCACGTCGATGGTGCGGCCCTTCTCGTCGAGGCCGGTGACGTAGCGCATCCAGCCGGCCACCGCGAGCGCATGCGTCGCGATCGGAAGGTTGCTGGCGAGACGATCATGGATCGCGCCGAGCAGGCGCTGCGGCAGCTTTTGTGAGCCGTCCATCGCGATCTGCCAGGTGCGGTGATGCAGTGCCGGATTGGCGAAGCGCTTGAGCAGCGAAGCGCGATAGCCGGCGAGATCGGTGCCCGCGGGCATTGTCAGCGTCACCGCCGCCTCTTCCATCACTTGCGCGGCGAGGCGCGCGAAATGCGGATCCTGCATGGTGTCGGCGATGGTCTCGTAGCCGGCGAGATAGCCGAGATAGGCCAGCGCCGAATGGCTGGCGTTGAGCAGCCGCAGCTTCATCAGCTCGAACGGCTTGACGTCACTGACGATCTCGACACCCGCTGCGGCAAGATCGGGCCGGCCCGCTGAAAAACGGTCCTCGACCACCCATTGCGTGAACGGCTCGGTCATGACGGGCCATGCGTCGCGCAAACCGAGCGCCGATGAAACCGCATCGCGGTCTCCATCCGTCGTCTCCGGCACGATGCGGTCGACCATGGTCGAGGGGAAGGCCGCCGTATCCGCGATCCACTTGCCGAGATCCTTCGAGCGCAGCGCCGCGAATTGCGTCACGATCCTCTGCACGGTATGGCCGTTGGCGGCGAGGTTGTCGCAGCTCAGCACGGTGAAGGGCGGGACGCCCAGGGCCCGTCGGCGCGCCAGCGCGGCAACGATGAAGCCGGGAGCCGAGCGCGGCGCGTCGAAATTGTTGAGGTCGTGCACGACATCAGGATGCCGTTCGTCGAGATCGCCGGTCTGCGGCGTGTGGCAATAGCCTTTCTCGGTGACGGTGAGGGAGACGATGCGAATGGCGGGATCGGCCATTCGCTCGACCAATCGTGCCGGGCTTTCGCGCGCGACCACGCTGTCGAGCAGCGCACCGATGATGCGGTGCTCGGTGCCTTCGGCCGCACGGACGGCAACCGTATAGAGATGATCCTGCGGGGCGAGGGCGTCGCGTGTGTCAGGGCTGCGCAAGCTGGCGCCGACGATGCCCCACGACGTGGCGCCGGCGGCAAGGCAATCGTCGATGACGACGGCCTGGTGGGCGCGATGAAACGCGCCAAGGCCCAGATGCACGATGCCGGACGTGACGCGCGAACGGTCGTAGGCCGGGCGGCGGATGCCGGGTGGCAGCCGGTCGAGATTGGCGCGGCCAAGACGCTTCGAACCAGGGCGCATGGTCGTCTCTCCCCTTGTTTGGCCGCTGCTTGACATGGCGCCTGTCCTCGGTCAATGCTACGGTCAATTGGTAAGACCAATTTTCTAAAATTGGCGGGCCGCGGGCAGCGAGAGCTTCCGGCATGACCCTTTCGGGAGGACCAGCGTGCCGCTGGAAGCTGTGGAGGCGAGACGGCTTTATCGCCAGGTCGCCGATCAATTACGAAACCTAATCGACAGCGGCGAGTACGCGGTCGGCAGCCGCTTGCCGACCGAACGCGAACTCGCCGAGCAGCTCAAGATTTCCAGGCCGACGGTGCGCGAAGCCCTGATCGCGCTCGAAGTCGAGGGCCGCCTTCGCATCCGCGTCGGTTCCGGCATCTATGTGATCGAGCCCGCGGCGGTTGCGGCGACCGCGCCTGCTTCCGTCATCGAGGGCCCGTTCGAGCTGCTGCGCGCCCGCGAGTTCCTGGAAAGTGCCATCGCCGAAGAAGCCGCGCGCGTGGCGACGAAGGACGACGTTGCCCGCATCGATGCGTCCCTTGTCGCGATGGAGAATGTAGAACACCCCGGCGAAGCCTCGATGGTCCACGACCGCGCCTTCCACGTCGCGATCGCCGGAAGCCTCGGCAATGCCGTTCTGGTGCGCGTGGTCGGCGAGTTGTTCGACCAGCGCCTCAACCCCTATTTCGCGCAGCTTGCGCATTATTTCGAGAGCCCGGGCACGTGGCGCACTGCTCTCGACGAGCATCGCGCGGTGCGCGACGCGATCGCGGCGCATGATCCCGAGGCCGCGCGCGATGCGATGCGCGATCATCTCGCACGATCCCAGGAGCGCTTTGCGCAGAATTTTGGCGCCGAGACCGCGGCAGGATCGTCTTCGGCGCGCGGCCGATCGGCAGGCTCGCCGGTAACGCCGGCAAAACCGGAGCGAGCGCTGAAGAAGCGCGCCAAAAGCGGCAGCGCGCGGCGGCGATGAGATTGGGCGGCCCGCGTCCACTTCAGGCGGGCGAACAAGAAGTAGACTTGAAAAATGGAGGAAAAGTCAGTGTTGAAAAAGATGACAATGGTGCTGGCGGTCTCGGCCGCGGCGATGATTGCTACGACTGGCGCCGGCATGGCACAGACCAAGCTGAAATGGGCCCATGTTTACGAGACCTCGGAGCCCTTCCACACCGCGTCGGTCTGGGCCGCGCAGGAGATCGGCAAGCGCACCAACGGGCGCTATGCGATCGACGTCTATCCGGCGTCGCAGCTCGGCAAGGAGGCCGACATCAACCAGGGCCTTTCGCTCGGCTCGGTCGACATCATCATCTCCGGCTCGAGCTTCGCGGCCAAGAGCTTTCCGCCGATCGGCGTGACCTATTATCCCTACACCTTCCGCGACGCCGATCATCTGCTCGCCTACACCAAGAGCGACATCTTCAAGGAGCTCACCAAGGGTTATGAGGACAAGAGCGGCCACCACATCGTCGCGGTGACCTATTACGGGGTGCGCCAGACTTCGTCGAACAAGCCGATCAAGACCTGTGCCGACCTCAAGGGCCTGAAGATGCGCGTGCCCGACGTTCCCGCCTATCTGGCGATGCCGCGCGCCTGCGGCGCCAATACCGCGCCGATCGCGTTCGCCGAAGTCTATCTGGCGCTCCAGAACGGCACCGTCGAGGCGCAGGAGAACCCGCTGACCACGATCGAGGCCAAGAAGTTCTACGAGGTGCAGAAGCACATCGTGCTGACCGGCCATATCGTCGACCACCTCAACACGGTAGTGGCGGGTGCGCTCTGGAAGAAGCTCAGCGACGAGGACAAGAAGATCTTCACCGACGTAGCGCAGGAAGCCGCTGCCAAGGCGACTGCGGAGATCAAGCAGAACGAATCCAAGCTGGTCGCCTTCTTCAAGGAGAAGGGCCTGACCGTGACCGAGGTCGACAAGAACGAGTTCCGCGACACCGTGCTGAAGAACGTCGCGTTCGAGACGTTTGGCTATCGCAAGGCCGATTGGGAACGCATTCAGGCGGTGAAGTGACGACGTAGTCGTCATCCCGGGGCGGTCCGCAGGACCGAACTACGGTGCATTGCGCACCTGAGAATCTCGAGGTTTCGGGTCTGGTGCTAGCGCACCATCCCGGAACGACGTGATCAGTTTGAGGGAGCACACCCATGTCCACCGCCGAAACGCACCGGCAGATCACAGCGGACGAGATCGCCCACACCTTTGAGGAGGAGGCGACACCCAAGGTCGATCTCGGCATCTACGCTTTCGAGGACTGGGTGGCGCTGGCGATCTTCTGGGTGATGGCGCTCGCCGTCTTCCTCCAGTTCTTCACCCGCTACGTGCTCAACGACAGCTACGCCTGGACCGAGGAGATCGCGACCTACTGCCTGATCGGCGTGGTCTTCATCGGCTCCTCGATGTGCGTGCGGCTGTCCCGGCACATCCAGGTCGACCTGCTCTATCGCTATCTGCCGCACCTCGTGGCCCGCGCGTTGTCGACGGTGATCGACCTGATCCGGATCGTCTTCTTCGGCTACGCCATCAAGCTGGTCTGGGTCTACATCCAGATCATCGGCGACGAATCCATGACCACGATCAATCTTCCCAAGGACTACGTCTACTATTCGGTGCTGCTCGGCTTCGTGCTGATGTTCGTGCGCTCTCTGCAGGTGGCGGTGCAACATTTGCGACAGGGCTATTCGATCCTCGAACGTCCCGGCGCCTACGACGGTTTTGAAGGGTAATTTCATGCTGCTGTTGCTTGGAGGCTTTCTCGTCCTGATGCTGCTCGGCGTTCCCGTGGCGATCGCGATGGCCGCGTCGTCGCTGCTCTACATCCTGGTCAGCGGGGTAACTCCCGACGTCACGCTGGCGCAGCGCATGATCGCCGGGGTGGAGAGCTTTCCGCTGCTCGCCGTGCCGTTCTTCATCCTGGCCGGCAATCTCATGAACATCGCGGGCGTCACCGGGCGCATCTACAAATTCGCCGTCGCGCTGGTCGGCTGGATGCGCGGCGGCCTCGGCCACGTCAACATCATCGGCTCGGTGATCTTCTCCGGCATGTCGGGCACCGCGATCGCGGATGCCGCCGGTCTCGGCACCATCGAGATCAAGGCGATGAAGGACCACGGCTACTCCACGGAATTCTCCGTGGGCGTCACCGCGGCGTCCGCCACGCTCGGGCCGATCATCCCGCCCTCGCTGCCTTTCGTGATCTACGGCATGATGGCCAACGTCTCGATCGGCGCGCTGTTTCTGGGGGGCGTCATTCCAGGCGTCGTGCTGACGCTGCTGATGATGGCCACCGTCACCTACTTCGCGCACAAGAACAAATGGGGCAGCGATACGCCGTTCTCCTGGCCGCAATTGGGATCGGCGGGGCTCGAGATCCTCGTCGTACTGAGCTTCCCGATGGCTGTCTGGCTTCTGACGGTCGCCGGTCTCTCAACCAATTGGGCAGTTGGGCTTGGCCTGGTCGTGCTGCTCGCGATGGACTGGTACTTCGACTTCTCTGCGGTGATGGCGCTGATGGCGCCGGTGATCCTGATCGGAGGCATGACGCTCGGCTGGTTCACCCCGACGGAAGCCGCCGTCGCCGCCGTGATCTGGTCGCTGTTCCTCGGCCTGGTGCGCTACCGCACCATGACGATGAAAACGGTCGCGAAGGCGACTTTCGACACCATCGAGACCACGGCTTCGGTGCTGTTCATCGTCACGGCAGCCTCGATCTTCGCCTGGCTGCTGACGGTGTCGCAGGCAGCCCAACTGCTGTCGGACTGGATGCTAAGCATCACCCACAACAAATGGGTGTTCCTGGCGCTCGCCAACGTCCTGATCCTGTTCGTCGGCTGCTTCATCGACACCACGGCGGCGATCACCATCCTGGTGCCGATCCTGTTGCCGATCGTGCTCAAGCTCGGCATCGACCCGATCCATTTCGGTCTGATCATGACGCTGAACTTGATGATCGGCCTGTTGCATCCGCCGCTCGGCATGGTCTTGTTCGTGCTCGCGCGCGTCGCAAAGCTGTCGGTCGAGCGCACGACGGTGGCGATCCTACCCTGGCTGGTGCCACTGATGCTCGCACTGATCGCGATCACCTACATCCCCGAATTGACCCTCTGGCTGCCGAAATACATGGGACTTTCCAAATGACAACCACAGCTCTCGCCGCAACCCTGTTTGGCCCCGAAGATCTGCGCATGGTCGAGCATCCACTCGACAAGCTCGCTGAAGGCATGGTGCGCATCCGCTTCGGCGCCGGCGGCATCTGCGGCTCGGACATGCATTATTTCCGTCATGCCCGGACCGGCGATTTCGTGGTGAAATCGCCGCTGGTGCTCGGTCACGAAATTTCAGGCGAGGTCGTGGAGATCGCGGGCTCCGCGGCGAACCTGAAGCTCGGCGACCGTGTCGCCGTCAACCCGTCGCGGTGGTGCGGCCATTGCGGCGCTTGCCGCCAAGGCCGGCAAAACCTCTGCGAAAATATCTACTTCATGGGCTCGGCCTCGAAGACGCCGCACATGCAGGGCGGCTTTGCCAACTATTTCGACGCGATTCCCGCGCAGTGCGTGAAGATTCCCGATCACGTGTCCTATCAGGCGGCGGCGCTCGCCGAGCCGCTCGCGGTCTGCCTGCACGCGGTGGCGCGTGCCGGCAACATCGAAGGCAAGCGCGGCATCATCTTCGGCGCCGGTCCGATCGGGCTTCTGACCATGCTCGCCGCGCGCCGCGCCGGCATGACCGACATCACGGTGGCCGACATCGCGCCAGCGCCGCTGGCTTTTGCGACCCGGCTAGGCGCCTCTCACGTCGAAAATGTCGCAGCCGGCGAGGAAGGCCTGAAGACACAGGCCGCGTCGCGCCCCTACGATGTCGCTTTCGAAGTCTCGGGCACGGCTGCAGGACTTGCCAGTGCGATCGGCATCGTCAGGCGCGGCGGCGTGGTGGTGCAGATCGGCAATCTGCCGGGTGGCCAGATTCCGGTACCGGCCAATGCGGTGATGGCCAAGGAGATCGACCTGCGCGGCTCATTCCGCTTCGGGCTCGAGTTCATGACGGCGGTGGAGCTGATTGCGGACGGCAGCGTCGACGTGCTGTCACTGGTCACCGCCGAGCGGCCGCTGTCCACCGCGCCGGACGCGCTGCGGCTGGCGCTCGACCGCTCGCAGAGCGTCAAGGTCGTGCTGACCGCGAACTGATCCGGGAGAATTCTTATGATGCTCGAGGGATGGCGCTGGTACGGGCCCGATGACCCTGTGTCGCTGGATGATGTCAGGCAGGCCGGCGCGAGCGATATCGTCTCGGCGCTGCATCAGGTGCCGATCGGCGAACCCTGGACACGAAAGGCGGTCGAGGAGCGCAAGAACTTCATCGAGCGCGGCCAGCCCGGCCGTTCGCAGCTGACCTGGTCGGTGGTGGAATCGATTCCGATCCCCGACGATGTCAAGCGTCTCGGGGCTAAAGCGACGCGCTCGATCGAGACGTGGATCGCCAGCCTGGAGGCGGTTGCCGCTTCCGGCATCAAGATCATCTGCTACAACTTCATGCCCGTCGTGGATTGGTGCCGCACCGATCTCGAATGGGAGCTGCCGAACGGCGCCCGTGCCATGCGCTTCGACCAAGACCGTTTCGCGGCCTTCGAGCTGCACATCCTGAAGCGCCCTGCCGCTATCCAGGAATACTCACCCGAGCAGCAGGCCCGCGCGAAAAAGCTGTTCGACCGGATGAGCCAAGCCGATATCGATTACCTCGTCATGGTGATCGCCAGCGCACTGCCGGGCTCGACCACCGAGCCGATGACGATCCCGCAATTCCGCGACCGGCTCGCAACGTATCGCGACGTCACGCCAAAAATCCTGCGGCAGCATCTCGCCGAGTTCTTGGGCCGCGTCACACCCGTCGCCGAGCAGCTTGGGGTCTCATTGACACTGCATCCGGACGACCCGCCGCGCCCGCTGTTCGGCCTGCCGCGCGTCGCGTCCAGCGCCGATGACTATCAGGCGTTGTTCGATGCCGTGCCGTCAAAGGCGAATGGTATCTGCCTGTGCACGGGGTCGCTGGGCGTGCGCGCCGAGAACAACCTGCCCGCGATGGCCGAACGCTTCGGTCCGCGCATTGCCTTTGCGCATCTGCGGGCGACCAAGCGCGAAGCGGATGGCCTGTCCTTCTACGAGTCAGATCATCTCGACGGTGACGTCGACATGGTCGCGGTGCTGAAGGCGCTGCTGAAAGAGAACGCGCGGCGTTCGCCCGACCGGCAGATCGTGTTCCGGCCCGATCACGGCCACCGCATGCTGGACGATCTCGCCGCCACCAAGCGCACCAATCCGGGTTACACCGCGATCGGTCGCCTCCGCGGCCTGGCCGAGCTCCGTGGCGCGATCCGCGCGATCGAGCATCAATAGCACGCGGCCATCGCGCCGAGCTTCGGATAGAGCCGGTCGATCGCGGCGCGGCGCTTCGCATCACCGCGAATGGGCTGCAGTGCAACCAGCAGGGGCGGGCATGACGCCTGCGCAGGGTGCGAGAAGCCTTTCGATCTTGCGCGCCCTCTCGGCCTGTCCTACGCCAGCCCCGAGCAATAGTTTCGCGAAGCTGCGAAACGCATCGCCAAAGCCTTGAGGGAGCCGTCATGACCATTCGCAACACCCGCACCGGGGGCCAGATCCTGATCGATCAGCTCGTCGCGCAAGGCGTCGAGCGCGTCACCTGCGTGCCGGGCGAGAGCTACCTTGCGGCGCTCGATGCGCTGCACGACAGCCCGATCGACGTCATGATCTGCCGCGCCGAGGGCGGTGCTGCGATGATGGCGGAGGCCTATGGCAAGCTCACTGGCCGTCCCGGCATCTGCTTCGTCACCCGCGGCCCCGGCGCCACCAATGCCAGCCACGGCGTCCACATCGCGATGCAGGATTCCACCCCGATGATCCTGTTCGTCGGTCAGGTCGACACCGGCATGCGCGAGCGCGAGGCGTTTCAGGAGCTCGACTACAAGGCGGTGTTCGGCACCATGGCGAAATGGGCGGTCGAGATCGATCGTCCCGACCGGATTCCGGAGCTGGTCGCGCGCGCCTTCCGCGTCGCCATGCAGGGCCGTCCCGGCCCCGTGGTGATCTCGCTGCCCGAGAACATGCTGACTGAAACTGCTGCCGTTGCGGACGCCATGCGGATCGAGCCGGCGGTGAGCTGGCCGGCGCCCGCAGATATCGAGCGCGTTGGCGCCATGCTTGCGAGCGCCAAAGCACCGCTCATCATTCTCGGCGGCTCGCGCTGGACCGATGAAGCGACCCGGAGCATCGCGCGCTTTGCCGAGCGGTTCGACCTGCCGGTCGCGACCTCGTTCCGCCGCGCGTCGCTGATCGACGCCGATCACTCGCATTATGCCGGCGATCTCGGCATCGGCCCGAGCCCGGGTCTGAAAGCGCGCATCGACGGCGCCGATGTCATTCTTCTCATCGGCGGCCGCATGTCGGAGATGCCGTCCTCATCCTACACGCTGCTCGACATTCCGACGCCGCGGCAGAAGCTGATCCACGTTCATCCCGGCTCCGAAGAGCTCGGCCGCATCTACCAGCCGGAGCTTGCGATCCAGGCCACGCCCGCCGCGTTCGCGGCCGCGGTCGAGACGCTGAAGCCCGCCGGCGCAGTCGCCTGGAAGGGCGAGGCCGCCAAGGCGCATGCCGACTATCTCGCCTGGACCGACAAAGCGCGCGAGCTGCCGGGCACGTTCCAGTACGGCCAGGTCATGACCTGGCTGCGCGATCGCCTGCCCAAGGACGCGATCGTCTGCAACGGCGCCGGCAACTATGCCGGCTGGATCCATCGTCATCACCGCTTCCACAGCTTTGCTTCACAGCTTGCACCGACGTCGGGCTCGATGGGCTACGGCGTGCCGGCCGCGGTGCTTGCGAAGCGACAGTATCCGGACCGTACCGTCATAGCCTTCGCCGGCGACGGCTGCTTCCTGATGAACGGGCAGGAATTCGCGACTGCCGTGCAGTACGACGCAGCCCTCGTCGTCGTCGTCGTCGACAATGCGCAATACGGTACCATCCGCATGCACCAGGAGCGCGACTATCCCGGTCGCGTGGTCGGCACCCAGCTCAAGAACCCGGATTTCGCGATGTACGCAAAAGCGTTCGGGGGCCATGGCGAGCGCGTCGAGCGCACCGAAGAGTTCGCGCCGGCCTTCGAGCGTGCGCTCGCCTCGGGCAAGCCGTCGATCCTCCACTGCATCATCGATCCGCGGGCGATGTCGGTCGGCAAGGACTTTGCCCCTGCGGTGAAAGCATAGCCGATGCCGCAAAGCCGCCACGTCGCCATCATCGGAGCCGGCGCGGTCGGCGTGATCAGCGCGATCGAGGCGCTACGCGAGGGCCATCGCGTCACGCTGATCGATCCGGGCGAGCCCGGTGGCGAACAGGCGGCGAGCTACGGCAATGCCGGCTGGCTCTCCTCGCATTCGGTGATCCCGCCGGCCGAGCCCGGCGTCTGGAAGAAGGTGCCCGGTTATCTCATGGATCCGCTCGGACCGCTCGCGATCCGCTGGTCTTATCTGCCGAAGGCGCTGCCCTGGTTGATCAAATATCTGCTCTCGGGCTGGACCGAGGCGCGGGTCGAGACGACGGCCGTTGCGCTGCGCGATCTCCTGAAGGACGCGCCGCTGCTGCACAGGAAGCTTGCGGAAGAGGCGGGCGTCCCTGAATTGATCGAGCGTAACGGCGTGATGCATGTCTTCCCGTCACGCGGCAATTTCGACAATGATCTCGGCTGGCGCGTGCGCAAGCGCGTCGGCGTCGACTGGTTGGAGCTTTCGGCCGACGAGATGCGTCAGCGCGAGCCCGATTTGCATCCACGCTACACGTTCGGCGTGGTGGTGGAGGAAGCCGGGCGCTGCCGCGACCCCGGAGCCTATGTCGCCGCGCTCGCGCAACATGCGCTGGCAAGCGGCGCCACGCTTGTGCGCGCCAAGGCGATTGGGCTGAATCTATCCGGCAACAAGCTCGTGGCTGTCCTCACCGAGACCGGCGAGATTGCGTGCGATGCCGCCGTGATTGCCGCCGGTGCGCATTCAAAGCGGCTCACGGCGTCCATCGGCGATCCGCTGCCGCTGGAGACCGAGCGCGGCTATCACGTCATGATCGAGAATCCGGAAACGGGCCCGCGCAGCTCGATGATGGCCTCGGATGCGAAGATGGTGGTGAACTGGACCGATAAGGGTTTGCGCGCCGCCGGCACGGTCGAGATCGCAGGCCTCGAGGCCGAGCCGAACTGGAAGCGCGCCGAGATTTTGCGCAACAACCTCTTCAGCATGTTCCCAAAACTGCCGACGGACATTCCGGCGTCGCGTATCAAGACCTGGTTCGGCCATCGGCCGAGCATGCCGGATGGACGTCCCTGCATCGGTTACGCGCGGGCCTCGCGCGACATCGTCTATGCGTTCGGCCACGGCCATGTCGGCCTGGTCGGCTCGGCCCGCACCGGTCGTCTTGTCGCCCAGCTGCTGAGCGGCAAGCCGCCGGAAATTCCGCTCGCACCGTTTTCGCCCGATCGTTTTCTCTGAGATCGCATCATGACCGCTCCAGCCAAATCGTCATCCCGAATCGCCCGCGGCGGCAAGGCCATCTATGGAGCGCCGCTCGGCATCCTGATGCTGGAGGCACGCTTCCCCCGCATTCCCGGCGACATGGGCAACGGCACCACCTGGCCTTTCCCCGTGCTCTATCGCGTTGTGAGCGGGGCTTCGCCGGAGAAGGTGGTGCTGAAGGGGGCGGCCGGTCTGCTGCCTGATTTCATCGATGCGGCGAAGGATCTGGTGCGGCTCGGGGCCGAAGCCATCACCACCAATTGTGGCTTCCTCTCGCTGTTCCAGAAAGAGATCGCAGCCGCCATCGGCGTTCCCGTCGCGACCTCGTCACTGATGCAGGTGCCGTGGGTGCAGGCGACCTTGCCGCCCGGCAAGCGCGTCGGCCTCGTCACGGTGTCCGGTTCGACCTTGACGCCGGCCCATCTCGAAGGTGCCGGCGTGCCGCTCGATACGCCGCTGGTCGGCACCGAGCACGGCAAGGAATTCTTCCGCGTCCTGATCAAGGCCGAGAAGGAGGACATGGACATCGCGCAGGCCGAACGTGACGTGGTCGAGGCCGGCAAGGAGTTGGTCGCCAGGAACCCGGATGTCGGCGCGATCGTGCTAGAATGCACCAACATGCCGCCTTATGCAGCGGCGCTTCAGGCCGAGGTCGGATTGCCCGTCTACGATATCTATTCCATGATTACGTGGTTTCATGCCGGACTACGGCCGCGTCGGTTTGGCTAGAGGTCGAGAAGCTGCCTATGGGCGCAGCCATCCGCGTCGTGCGCTGTCCCACCGGCAGTGGAGGAGGCAGCTATACAATCCCTCGATACCTGATCGCGTCAGACGGTCAGAGCTTTCGCGCCTGAACATCGCTAGAGTGCCGCTCGCAATCCATGGAGACGAGCGGTGCACAGCCTTCAATCCAATCCCGACACGCGCGCAGACGATTGGCCGTCAGAGCTCTACCGCATCCTGAAAGCCGCCGACGTTAGGCAGATGTCCTACGTTCCCGATGCCGGTCACAGCCAGCTCATCCGACTGTTCTCGGCCGACCGCGACGTCACCACCAACGTGCTGACGACGGAAGAGGAGGGCGTCGCCATTGCCGCCGGCGCTTGGCTCGGCGGCCAGCGCAGCGTGCTCTTGATGCAGTCGAGCGGGGTCGGCAATTGCATCAACATGCTGTCGCTGTCGGCGATCGGACGATTTCCACTGCTGATGCTGGTGACGATGCGCGGCGAATGGGCCGAGTTCAATCCCTGGCAGGTGCCGATGAGCCGGGCGACGCAGCCCTCGCTGGAGGCGATCGGCCTGAAGGTGATGCGGGCGGAGACAGGAGAGGATCTGATCGAGACGGTCGAATCGGCCGCAGCGCTCGCCTACGATTCCGATCAGCAGATCGCGGTGCTGATCGGGCAACGCCTGATCGGCAAGAAGAAGTGGTGATGTCAATGCAAGCCCAACTCGACCGCCGCGCCGCCGTTGCCGCGCTCTTGAAGAATCGCAAGGACACGCTGGTCGTGTCCGGCCTCGGCTCGCCGACCTATGACCTTCATTCGGTCGGCGACCATGACGGCAATTTCTATCTCTGGGGCGCCATGGGCGGCGCCGCGCTGATCGGGCTTGGCCTCGCGCAAGCCCAGCCGGGAAAGCGCGTCCTCGCTTTGACGGGGGATGGCGAGCAATTGATGGGCCTCGGCGGCATCGCCACCATCGGGGTCGCGCGGCCGCGCAATCTCGACATCGTCGTGATCGACAATCAGCATTTTGGCGAGACCGGGATGCAGGCCAGCCACACCGGGCGCGGCGTCGATCTCACCGCAATCGCCGTGGCTTGCGGTTTTGCCGCTGCCGGAACCGTGCGGACGATCGAGGAGGTGCAGCGCCTCGCAACCGAAATCGCCGGGCCGGCCGATGGCCCGCGGCTGTTTGTCATCAAGGTCCTGGCCGAAAATCCGCCGCGCTCACTGCCCTCGCGCGATGCTGTCTTTATCAAGAACCGGTTCCGTGCTCATCTCGGCTTCGCGGCGGCCTGAGCCGGGTTTCTCACCCGGCGACAGTCTGCTGTCGAAACAGCTACTCTGGAGTGAGACCATGAAACTATCCGGCAAGGTCGCCGCCATCACCGGCGCGGCGCGCGGTATCGGCAAGGCTTGCGCGAAACGATTCCTGGACGATGGCGTCAAGGTCGTCATCTCGGATGTCGATGCCGATGGCTTGGCCGCGACGGCTGCCGAACTCGCGCGGCCGGATGCCTTGCGTACCGTCGTCGGCAATGTCGCGAAGCGCGCCGATGTCGACCAGCTGGTCGCAACCGCCGCAAAGGAGTTCGGCCGGCTCGACATCATGGTCAACAATGCCGGCGTCGCTCGCAACCGGGACCTCCTGGAGATTTCCGAAGAAGAATTCGACGAAATCATCGGCATCAATCTGAAGGGCGCGTTCTTCGGCGTGCAGGCGGCGGCGAAGCAGATGATCGCGCAAGGTAGCGGCGGCGGGGTCATCATCAACATGTCGTCGGTGAATGCACTCCTGGCGATCCCGGCGCTTGCGACCTACGCCATGTCCAAGGGCGGCATGAAGCAGCTCACCTCGGTCGCCGCCGTCGCGCTGGCTCCGCACAATATTCGCGTGGTGGCCGTCGGACCGGGCACGATCCTGACCGACATGGTGGCATCGTCCATCTACACCTCGGAGGATGCCCGCAAGACCGTGATGTCACGCACGCCGGCCGGTCGCGGCGGCGAACCGAGCGAGGTTGCCTCGGTCGTGGCGTTTCTTGCGAGCGACGATGCGTCCTACATCACGGGGCAGACGATCTATCCCGACGGCGGCCGGCTGATTCTGAATTACACGGTGCCGGTGAAGGAGAAGTAGGGCGGACCCATTCTCTGTCATCGCCGGCTTGACCGGGCGATCCAGTACGCCGAGACGCCCGCGGTGAACCGAGGCGTCGCGGCGTACTGGATGCCCCGCTTTCGCGGGCATGACAGCGGATGTCGGATGAGGCAGCCAGCCCCTCACTCCGCCGCGGCGGTCATCCCGTGACCTAGCCGCTTCGAGATCCCGCCCGCGCAGTCGCGCAGGGCATGGGCGATCGGGCTGTCCCAGCGCGCGTCAAAAGTGCCTTCCGGCCCCATCGCGGTGATCACCAGCGCGACATGGCCGGAATGGTCGAACACCGGTGCAGCGAATGCGTTGACGCCGGGCAGGGGGTCGCCGAGCGCGCGGGCGAGGCCGTGCTTGCGGACCTCGGTGAGCATGTCCGCGACCTTCGCGCCTTTCACTGTGCGCTTCGGATTATAGCCGACGCCGTGGCGATCGAGGCCGCTTTCGAGCGCGGCGTCGATGGTCTTCTCCGGCAGGAAGGCGGCAAAGGCGCGGCCGGTCGCGGTCTCCAGCAGTGCCATCACCGAGCCGGCCCGCATCACGATGTGCACGGGCTGGCCGGGTTCTTCGAGCTGCACCACGGTCGGGCCATGCGTGCCCCAGACGGCCAGCGAGACCGCGTGCCCGATCTGGCTCGCGAGCGCCGCGATCTTCGGTCCGGCGATACGCACGCCGGAGAGGCGGCGCAGGCTGATCAAGCCAAGCTCCAGCGCGAGTGCGCCGATCTCGTAGCGGCCGGTGGTCTCGTCCTGCTCGATCAGGCCGATGCGCGAGAAGCTGGCGAGATAGGGATGCGCCTTGGCCGGCGTCATGCCGGCCTCGCGTGCGAGATCGCGCAGCATCATCGGCTCGCCGCTGCGGGCGAGGGCGCGGAGCAATTCTCCACCGACCTCGATCGACTGAATGCCGCGGCTTTCTCTCTTCATGCGCCTCCCTGGCGTGGCTTACGCCGCGCTGCGCTTGGCCGCGCTATCGGCGAGATGACGGCCGGCAATGTAGCCGAACGTCAGCGCCGGCCCAAGCGTGATGCCGGCGCCGGGATAATTGCCGCCCATGATGCTCGCCATGTCGTTGCCGGCCGCATAGAGCCCGGGAATCACCCGTCCCTCCGCATCGAGCGCCCGCGCGTTCTCGTCGGTGACGATGCCGGCATAGGTGCCGAGATCGCCGACCACCATCTTGATGGCGTAGAATGGGCCGTTCTCGATCGGCGCGACGCAGGGGTTCGGGCCGTGCAGGGCATCGCCCTGGTAGCGGTTATAGGCTTTTGATCCCTTGCCGAAGGCGGCGTCGTGTCCCTGTGGTGCGGTCGCATTGAACTGCTTGACGGTCTCGACGAACGCCATGCTGTCGATGCCCGCCTTTGCCGCGAGTGCCTCCAGCGTCTCGCCGCGCATGAGATAGCCAGTATTGAGGTGATGACCCAGCGGCATCGGAAATGGCGGTACGCAGCCGAGACCATATTTGCGCAAGGTCTGGTGATCGCAGACTAGGTAGGCCGCGATTTCCTCGCCGGGTTTCGCCGCCTTGACCATGGCCTGGACGAAGTCGTGATAGGAATTGCCCTCGTTGGCAAAGCGCTTGCCGTCGCGCATCACCGCGATTACGCCGGGTTTGGCGCGGTCGATGAAATGCGGCATCACGCCGTGTGAGCCGTCCTTGCGCTTGGTGACCGAGACCGGGACCCAGGCCGCCGCGTTCGGCAGCCGGTCCTCGACATGTCCGCCGGCGTTCTCGGCAAGCCGCAGGCCGTCGCCGGTGTTGCCGGTCGGTCCCGGCGAAAAATGCTCGTTGCCGGTCGGCGCGTGTGGGAACATCTTCTTGCGCCGTTCGACATCATGCGGGAAACCGCCGCAGGCGAGCACGACGCCTTGTTTTGCACGAATGCGGACGTCGCGTCCCTCGCGGGCGACAATGGCGCCGGTGACAGTGCCGTTCTCGACCGTCAGCTCGCGCACCGGCGCGGACAGCCACATCGGAATCTTCAGATCCCGCGCGGATTTTGCCAGGCGCCCTGCGAGCGCATTGCCGTTGGTCAGCGTCATGCCGCGGCCATAGCGCAGCACGTCCATCAGATGCCGCGACAGACGCTTCGCGACATAGGCCGCCGAATTCAGCGACTTCGTTGCGCGCATGAAATGGACGATGTCCTTGCCGGATCCGAGCATCATGCCGAATACGGTCAGCTCCGGCAGGGGCATGCCGAGGGCCTTGATCTGGTCGCCGAGCTCGCGGCCGTCGAACGGGCGCGCCACCATCGAACGACCACCCTGGCTGCCGCCGGGCGCCTCGGCGTGGTAATCCGGGAACACCAGCGGCATGTCGAAGCGGAGCGCGGTCTTGCTGGTGAAAAAATCGACCGCCTCGGGGCCGGCGCTCAGGAATGCATCGACCCGCGCGGCGTCAAAGTTGTTGCCGGCTTCGTGCCGCAGGTAAGTGCGCGCCTGCTCTGGAGTCTCCTCGATGCCGTATGCCTTCGCCAGCGACGTGCCGGGTATCCACAACCAACCGCCGGAGCGGGCGGTGGTGCCGCCGAAGCGCGGCTCCTTCTCGACGATCAGGACGTCGAGGCCGCGATAGCGTGCCGTGATCGCGGCCGACATGCCGGAGCAGCCCGATCCAGCCACGAGCACATCGCACTCGTAGGTTTCGCCTGCGTTGCGCTCGTTGCCGGTCATGCAGGCCTCACTTCTTGAGCAACGGACATTTCGACTCGGAGACCGGGCGGAAGGCGTCCTCGCCCTTCACCGTCTTGATGATCTCCAAATAATCCCACGGTTCCTTGGACTGCTCGGGCGATTTCACCTTGGCGAGATACATGTCGCGAATGACGCGGCCGTCCTCGCGCAACTTGCCGCCATGGACGAATGTATCCTCGATTGGCAGCTCGCGCATCTTGGCCATCGCCTTGGCGGGATCATCGGTGCCGGCGGCCTTGATGGCCTTCAGATAATGCAGCACCGAGCCGTAGACGCCGGTCTGGATCATGGTCGGCATCACCTTGGTGCGCTCGTAGAATTTCCGCGACCATGCGCGGGTCGCTTCGTCCATATTCCAGTACGACGCCGTGGTCATGTAGGTGCCCTGCGCGGATTTGAGCCCGATCGCGTGCACGTCGGTGTCGAACATCAGGAGGCCGACCAGCTTCTGGCCGCCCTGGACCAGGCCGAACTCGCCCGACTGCTTGATCGCATTGTCGGTGTCCTGGCCGGCATTGGCGAAGGCGACGACGTCCGATTTCGAGCTTTGCGCCTGGAGTGCAAAGGACGAGAAATCGGCCGTGTTGGTCGGGTGCTTCACGCCACCCAAAACCTTCCCGCCCATCTCGTTGATGAAGCGCGTGGCGTCCTTCTCGAGCTGCTGGCCGAAGGCGTAGTCGGCGGTGATGAAGTACCAGGATTTTCCGCCTTCCTTGATCACGGCGGAAGCGGTGACTTTGGACAGCGCGTAGGTGTCGTAGGTGAAGTGCACGGTGTTCGGGCTGCAAAGCTCGTCGGTCAGCGAACTCGCGCCGGGGCCGGAGAGCAGCGCGATCTTGTTGCGCTCGCGCACCATGTTGTGGACGGCGATCGCGATGCCGGAATTGGGGATGTCGACGACGGCATCGACCTTGCCGTTGTCGAACCAGCCGCGCACGATCTGTACGCCGACGTCGGTCTTCATCTGGTGATCGGCGCTGATGATCTCGATCGGCTTGCCGAGCACTGTGGGCCCGAATTCCTCTACCGCCATTTTCGCGGCCTCCACGGAGCCCGGCCCGCTGTTGTCGCGGCCCCAGCTCGACAGATCCGTCAGCACGCCGATCCGCACGGCGTCGTCGGAGACTTGCGCGTTCGCAACATTGGTCATGGCAGCCGAAGTCATGGCCGCGAGCATGGCGCAGGCCAAAAACCCTCTCATCGTCGTTCCCTCTCGTTTATGGGCCGCTTGGCGCGGTTGGTTATGGCGGTAAGTTAGATAATGGCGAATAAGTTTGTCAATGGCGAATAGCGGTTCCACGTCGTCCCGGCGAAGGCCTGGACCCACACTGCGTGATCTTTCGATGCCGGGCGGTCGCAGTACCGGAGCACGGGTCTTCGCCAAACTCCTCCCTGTCGTTATGGGTCGCGGCCTCCGCCGGGACGACGGTGCGGAGGCAGTGGCGTGAAAATCTCGCATCGTGATCTGGGGAGAACCAACACTCCCCCAAGTTGCAACCGCCACAACGTTTGGCCATGATGCCCCCAGGAATCTTGGGGCGGATGGCAATGACGGCAGCAGCGAGGGTCGCGACGGCGGCGGAGAAATCGACGACGGCGCATGTGGTTTGGGCGAGCGCGCTCGGCACCGCGATCGAGTGGTACGACTTCCTGATCTACGGCACGGCGGCGGCGCTGGTGCTGAACAAGCTGTTCTTCCCGAGCTTCGATCCCTACGTCGGCACGCTGGCGGCGTTCTCGACCTATGCGGTCGGCTTCGTCGCGCGCCCGATCGGCGGCGCGATCATCGGGCATTATGGTGACCGGCTCGGCCGCAAGAAGATGCTGGTCGCGACCATGATCGCGATGGGACTGGGCACGTTCCTGATCGGTTGCCTGCCGACCTACAGTCAGATCGGCGTCTGGGCGCCGATCTTCCTCGTCATTTTGCGCTTCGTCCAGGGCATCGGGCTCGGTGGCGAGTGGAGCGGGGCGGTGGTCATGGTGGCCGAGCACGCCGGCAACCGCCGCGGCTTTTACGGCAGCCTGGTGCAGATCGGTTTCCCCGTCGGCGTCGCCGCGTCCACCGGCATTTTCGGTCTGATGACGCAGCTGCCCGAAGCGGACTTCCTGAGCTGGGGCTGGCGCGTGCCGTTTCTGATCAGCATCCTGCTCGTCGGCGTCGGCTTCATCGTAAGGCTGAAACTCGCGGAGACGCCGCACTTCAAGGAGGTGCTCGAGCGCAAGGAGGTGCTGGCGCAGCCGGCGCTGGAAGTCCTGCGCCGCGACTGGCGCAGCTTCCTGCTCGCGATCGGCATCACGGTGTCCGAAGTCGGGCTCGCTTATCTCCTCACTGTTTTCACCGTGGTCTATGCCACGACGCAACTCGGCCTTCCCCGGCAGGTGATCCTGAACGCGGTGGTCTATGCCGCGCTAGTCGAGCTCGCGACGCTGCCCCTCGCAGGCTGGCTGTCCGACATCTTCGGCCGCAAAGCGCTGTATCTCGCCGGTGGCGTGTTCTCGGTGGCGCTGGCGTTTCCGTTGTTCTGGTTCCTCGACACCAGGGAGCCGGCGCTGATCACGCTCGCGCTCGTCGTGACGATGACACTGACGCATGCGCTGCTGTTCGGGCCGAAGGCGGCCTTCATGCCGGAGCTGTTCCGCACCCAGGTGCGCTACAGTGGCGCATCGCTGGGAGCCAACGTTGCCGCCGCGCTGAGCGGCGGCTTCTCGCCGCTGATTGCAACGGCACTGCTGGCCTGGGCCGGTTCTTATTGGGCCGTGTCGGTTTACATCATCGCGCTGTCGGTCATCACCATCATCGCAACGCTGATGGCGCCGGAGACGGCGCGGGACCAGCTCAGGTCCTGAGGACCGCCTCCGTCACGTCTGCCGCGCGAACGGGCCCGCACGTTCGAAGCCATCGTTTTGTACGCAGGCCCTGACGCCTTCTTATGCGCGCTGCCAAAAGCCGATGCAGCGGGGCGAACCATTAGCCGCGTTTATGCGGCGAATTTTTACTTCCAATTTTACTTCACAACATCCCGCCCATAGCCTCCCTCGCAATTGATCACATCCGCAGCCGGTCAATGGCGACCGGTGCGCAGCGTTCATCGTAGCCAACGAGGGTTGCCATGCTTGACAGGGACAAGGGGACATCCACTGCCAATCCGGCGGGGACGAGCGACAAGTCTGCGAAAAAGCTGAGCAGGCGCACGCTGTTGAAGGGCGCCGCGGCCGTGGCCGGCGCGGCTGCAGGATCGGACGCGATCCGCGGATTCCCGACCATCTGGGCGCAGGAGATCAAGGACATCGAGCTGCGCCATGTCGGCGTGTCCTATTCGGTGGTGAAGGCGATCGGTGACCAGGCGGCCAAGGATCTCGGCTTCAAGGTGACGATGCAGAACCTCGACACCTCTGCCGCCATCAACCGCTTCATAAGCCAGCCTAATACGGTCGACATCGCCGATCTCGAGGGCTGGCAGGCCAAGCTCGCTGCCAAGCGCGGCGTCATCCAGGGCATCGAGGTCAAGAAGGTCAAGGAGTTCGACAACATCCTGCCGATCTTTACCAAGGGCGAGATCGACGGTCACAAGATCCCGCGCCAGGGCATCTCGCCCTATGAGGCCATGTACATTTCCAAGCCTGACTCCACCGATCTGCATGACGGCGTCACCGAATGGGCGACCTTCCTGCCGCAGGTCTACAATGCCGATTCCATCGGTTACCGCCCCGACCTCGTCGGCCATGAAGTCACGGAATGGAAGGACCTGATCGATCCGAAATTCAAAGGCAAGGCCGCGATCCTCGACGTGCCCGCGATCGGCATCATGGACGCCGCGCTCTGCTTCGAAAGCGCCGGGCTGATCAAGTACGGCAACAAGGGCAACATGACCAAGGAGGAGATCGACTTCACCTGCAACAAGCTGATCGAGCTCAAGAAGCAGGGCCAGTTCCGCGCGACCTGGACCACCTTCGACCAGTCGGTGCAGCTGATGGCGGCGGGCGAAGTGGTGATCCAGTCGATGTGGTCGCCGGCCGTTGCCGCGGTGCGCGTGAAGGAAATCCCCTGTGTCTATGCGCCGGTCAATATCAAGAACGGCAAGGAAGGCTATCGCGGCTGGTGCAACGGCATGGGCCTGATGAAGCATCTCTCCGGCAAGAAGCTGGACGCAGCCTACGAGTATCTCAACTGGTATCTGTCGGGCTGGCAGGGCGGCTTCGTCGCGCGCTACGGCTATTACAGCCCGGTCCCTTCGACCGCGAAGAAATTCCTCACGCCGGCCGAATGGGCGTTCTGGTATGAGGGCCAGCCCGCGCCCGAGGTCGTCAACGACCCCTATGGCGTGCCGATGGAGAAGACCGGTACCAAGCGCGACGGCGGCTCGTTCCTCGACCGCGTCAAGAACATCTCCTGCTGGAACACGCTGATGGACGAAGCCGCCTACATGAACAAGCGCTGGAACGACTTCAAGGTGGCCTGAAACCTGCTTTCCCTGACGTGAACGAAGCGCCGGCGCGGCGATGCGCCGGTGCCAAATGACCGACGTCGAGGCGTTTGCCGACATGCAGCCAAGTCTTAGTCCAGCTCAAACCTCACCACGCGCAAATCTCGCCGGCTGGCTCTACGTGTCGCCGCTCGTGCTGGTGCTCGTACCGTTCTTCGTGGCGCCGATCCTGGTCGTGCTGGCCGCGAGCTTCTTCGCCACCGACGGCTTTGGCGGGCTGACGCCGGGCTTCACGCTCGCAAGCTATGTCGAGGTGTTGCATTCGGCCCTGACGCTGAAGCTGTATCTGGCGACGATCAAGTTCACGGTGCTGACCTGGATCTTCACGTTGATCATCGGCTTCTTCGTCGCATACTTCCTGGTTTTCCACGTCCGCAACCAACTGCTGGCGATTGGTCTGTTCCTGCTCTGCACGGTGCCGTTCTGGACCTCGAACATCATCCGGATGATTTCCTGGATTCCGCTGCTTGGCAAGGAAGGCCTGATCAACCAGGCGCTGCTGGCGCTCGGCGTGATCCGCCAGCCGCTGGAAGTGCTGCTGTTCTCGGACCTGGCGGTGGTCATCGCCTATGTCCACCAGCTCACCATTTTCATGATCGTGCCGATCTTCAATTCCATGGCACGGATCGACAAGAAGCTGATCGAGGCCGCGATCGATGCCGGCGCCAGCCGTTTCGACATCATGCGCCTGATCGTGGTGCCGATGTCCAAGAGCGGCATCGCCCTCGGAACCATCTTCGTCGTCTCGATCGTGATGGGCGATTTCTTCGTGGTCAAGGTGATGTCCGGCGGCGGCTCGGCCTCGGTGGTCAGCGCGTTCTACGAGGACGTCGGCGTGCTGCAATATCCGACGGCGGCGGCAAGCGCGGTGTTGCTGACGCTGGTGCTGGTCGCCATCGTCTCGCTGATCCTGCGCACCGTCGACATCCGGCAGGAGATCACGCGATGAGCGCGGTTCTCGCCGATATGCCCAAGACCGAGATGTCAAAGGCTGACATGTCAAAGACGGTCCCGCCGGCGACGACCAAGGCGATTGCACCGAGCAAGGGCGGCCGGCCGTGGACGTTTTATGTTCTGGCGACGCTGTTCGGGTTCTATGTGATCGCGCTGTACGGCCCGATGTTCTGTATCTATGTCCTGTCGTTCCAGGACATCCGTGGTGGCCTCGTGTTCCCGATGAAGGGCACTTCGCTGCACTGGTTCGTCGATCTCTTCACCCAGGTGCGGACCGGTGACGTCAAGGGCTCGTTCGATCGTTCGATCAAGCTCGCGATCATCGTCACTGTCATCACGGTGGTGGTCTCGTTCCTCGCGGGGCTCGGCTTTCGCAAACGCTTTCGCGGCGACACCGTCGTGTTCTACATGATGATCGGCAGCCTGGTCGCGCCGGGTCTTGTGCTCGGCCTCGGCACCGGTCTGTTGTTCCAGGCGCTCGGGCTCAATGCGAGCTGGTACACCTCGGCCCTCGGCGCGCAACTGTCCTGGACGTTGCCGTTCGGCGTGCTCGTGATGTTTGCGGTGATGTCTCGCTTCAACAATGTCTGGGAGGAGGCGGCCTATGACCTCGGCGCCAGCCGCTGGCAATCGATCCGGCTGGTGATGATCCCGGTGCTGGCGCCCGGCCTGGTCGCGGTCGCGCTGTTCGGCTTCACACTCTCTTACGACGAGTTTGCGCGCAGCCTCCAGACCGCGGGCTCGCTGAACACGCTGCCGCTGGAGATCTGGAGCATGACCCTGAACGTCACGTCCCCCTCGCTTTACGCGCTCGGCACGGTGACGACGATCGTGTCCTTCATCGTCATCGGCGCGAGCCTGGGCAGCATCGTGCTGATCCAGAAGAAGCGCGGCAGCAGCACAAAGGGTTGAGCTCGGAAATGAAGAGCGATCGCGGCGATATCGAACTGGCGGGCCTCTGCAAGAGCTTTGACGGCGTCACCAATGTGGTCGACGGAGTCAACCTCAAGATCGCCGACGGCGCCTATTGCTGCTTCATCGGTCCGTCCGGCTGCGGCAAGACCACGATTCTGCGCATGATCGCCGGCCACGAGGACCCGACCGCCGGCGAGATCGTGATCGGCGGGCAGAACGTCGTCGGGCTTGCGCCGGTGCAGCGGCGCACCGCGATGATGTTCCAGTCCTACGCGTTGTTCCCGCATCTCACCGTGCGCGAGAACATCGCCTTTGCGCTTCGCGTGCGCGGCATGTCGAAGGCCGATCGCCTGCGCGCGGCGGATGCCATGATCGAGAAGGTGCGGCTGACGCAATTCGCCGACCGCCTGCCGGGGCAGCTCTCCGGCGGCCAGCAGCAGCGCGTGGCGCTGGCGCGCGCGGCGATCACCGAGCCGAGGGTGCTGCTGCTCGATGAGCCGCTGTCAGCCCTCGACGAGCAGCTCCGCGTGCAGATGCGCCAGGAACTCAGGCGGATGCAGCAGGAGCTCGGCATCACTTTCATCCACGTCACCCACACCCAGCTCGAGGCGATTGCGCTCGCCGATCTGGTCGTGGTGATGGAGCAGGGCAGAATCAAACAGGCGGGAGCGGCGCGCGACGTCTATGCCCATCCGCACGATCGTTACGTCGCCGAGTTCATGGGCGGGCAGAACGTGCTGTCGGGGCGGGTCGAGAAGGTCAACGGTTCGACGTTTACGCTCGCGCAGGCCGCGCCTGATGGCATCGAGGTCCCGCTTCAGGCGCGGTCCACGGTCAGCGTCGGTGACAAGATCGATATCGCCGTGCGCCGCGACGATGTCGCGCTGGTACGGCCGGGCAGGGAACTGCCGCCGGGCTGCACCACGTCGCTGCCGAGCCGCGTGCTTGCGATCGAATACCAGGGCTATTTCGTCAAGGTCATGCTGGACACCGTGCCGGACGACGCGTTCGTCGCCTACGTGCCGGAAAAGACCTTCTTCGCGGACCCCTTCACCGTCGGCGACGTCGTGATGGCCACATGGGCCACCGGCAGCGCGCTTCCACTCGCCTAAAGACCCGTCGCGCACAGGAGTATGATCGTGCAGATATCCTTCACACTCAACGGACGGCCGACCACTGTCGATGTCGAGCCGGCGACGCTCGTCGCCGAGCTGCTGCGCGAGCGGCTCAACCTCACCGGCACCCATATCGGCTGCGACACCAGCCAGTGCGGCGCCTGCGTGGTGCATCTCGACGGCCTGCCGGTGAAGAGCTGCACGCTGCTGGCGCCTGCGCTCGACGGTGCGACGCTGCTCACTATCGAGGGGCTTCACGGAGCTCCCGGTTCGAACCAAATGCATCCGATGCAGGAAGCGTTTCGCGAGCATCACGGTCTGCAATGCGGCTTTTGCACGCCCGGCATGTTGATGACGGCGGTGGCGCTCGCGACCGAGAAGCCGGACCTGTCGGAAGCCGACGTCCGCCACGGACTTGAAGGCAATATCTGCCGCTGCACCGGCTATCAGAACATCGTCGTCTCGGTCATGGCTGGCGCTGCCGCTATGAACGCCGCCAAGGGAGAGTGACCATGGGCAACGTGATCGGGATCGGCGCTTCACCCAAACGGAAAGAGGACCAGCGCTTCCTCACCGGCCGCGGCAATTACGTCTCCGACATCAAGCGTCCGGGCATGACGGCGGGTGTGTTCGTGCGCTCGCCGCACGGACACGCGATCCTGCGCGGTATCGACAAGAATGCGGCGCTCGCATCGCCCGGCGTCATCGCGGTCCTGACCGGCGAAGATGCCGCCGCGGACAAGCTGGGCTCGCTGCCCTGCGGCTGGGGTATCACGGACGCCAAAGGCGTGCCGATGAAGGAGCCGCCGTTCCCGATGCTGGCGCAGGGCAAGGTGCGCTTCGTCGGCGACATGGTGGCCTTCGTCGTCGCGGAAACGCCGGCGCAGGCCAGCGCGGCAGCCGAGCTGCTGACGGTCGATTACGAGGTGCTGCCCTCGGTGGTCGGCGTGCTCGAAGCCGTGCGGCCGGGCGCGCCGCAACTGTTCGACGACGTTCCGAACAACATCTGTTGCGATTGGGAGCTCGGCGACAAGGCCGCGGTCGAGACCGCCTTCCGGAAAGCGGCGCATGTCGCAAAGCTCAGTCTCGTCAACAACAGGCTGATCGGCAACCCGATGGAGCCGCGCGCGGCGATCGCCGAATATGAGCCCGGCACCGATCGCTTCACGCTGTGGACCACCAGCCAGTTCCCGCATGTCGTGCGCTTCCTGATGGGCGCGCTGGTGCTGAACATTCCGCAGCACAAGCTGCGCGTGGTCGCGCCGGATGTCGGCGGCGGCTTTGGCGTCAAGCAGTTCCACTATGGCGAGGAGGCCGTGATCACCTGGGCCGCCAAGCGCGTGATGCGGCCTATCAAATGGGTTGCGAGCCGGTCGGAGGGTTATGTCTCTGATCGCCACGGCCGCGATCACGTCACCGAGGCCGAACTCGCTCTCGACGAGACCGGGAAGTTTCTGGCCTTCCGTGTCAACACGCTTGCCAATATGGGCGGCTATCTCTCGACCTTCGGACCGAACATCCCGACCAATCTCTACGGACCGCTGCTCGGCGGCGTCTACACGACGCCGGCAATCTACTGCAACGTGAAGGTGGTGTTCACCAACACCGTTCCGGTCGACGCCTATCGCGGCGCGGGCCGGCCCGAGGCGACCTTCGTGCTGGAGCGCATCGTCGACGTCGCAGCCAGCGAGATGGGCATCGACCGCGTCGAGATCCGCCGACGCAACATGATCCCGAAGGAGGCCTATCCGTATCAGACGCCAGTGCTGGTGCAGTACGATTCCGGCGATCCGATGGGGTGTCTCGACGGCGCTCTTGTCGCGGCCGACGTCAAGAACTTCGGTATCCGCAAGGCGGACTCGGCGCGTAGGGGCAAATTCCGCGGGCTCGGCTACTCGACCTATGTCGAGGCCTGCGGCCTTGCGCCGTCGCGCTTCGCAGGACGGCTGGGCGCGCGCGGCGGGCTCTATGAGAGTGCCACGGTGCGGGTGCATCCGACCGGCCAGGTCACGGTCATGATCGGCACGCATAATCACGGCCAGGGCCACGAGACGACGTTCGCCCAGATCGTCTCGGAAAAGCTCGGCGTCGCGTTTGACAATGTCGACATCGTGTTCGGCGATACCGATCGCGTGCAGTTCGGCATGGGCACCTATGGCTCGCGTTCGCTGGTGGTCGGCGGCGCGGCGCTGTCGAAGGCGACGGACAAGGTGGTCGCGAAAGGCAGGAAGATCGCGGCGCATCTGCTTGAAGCGGCCGAAGTGGATATCCAGTTCGAGGCCGGAAAATTCTCGGTCGCGGGGACCGACCGCACGAAGACGTTCGAGGAGATCGCGGGCGCCGCCTACGTGCCGCACGACTATCCGCTCGAAGTGCTGGAGCCGGGGCTCGAGGAGCAGGCTTACTACGATCCCGTCAACTTCACCTATCCCGGCGGCTGCCACATTGCAGAGGTCGAGATCGACCCGGAAACCGGCACGGTGACGCTGGTCAACTACACCGCGGTGGACGACGTCGGCACGGTCATCAACCCGATGATCGTGGAGGGCCAGTTGCACGGCGGCATCGTGCAGGGCGTCGGTCAGGCGTTGTACGAGAACGCAGTCTATGACGAGGGCTCGGGCCAGCTGCTGTCGGGCTCGCTGATGGACTATTGCATGCCGCGCGCCGACCACATGCCGATGATGAACATCGCGACCCATTCGACGCTGTGCACGCACACGCCGATGGGCGTGAAGGGCTGCGGCGAGGTCGGCACCATCGGTTCGCCGGCCGCGGTCATCAACGCGGTGGTCGATGCGCTGTCGCATCTCGGCGTCACCCATGTCGACATGCCGGCGACGCCGAACCGGATCTGGCGCGTGCTGCAGAACGCGTCGCTGCCGGTCGCTGCGGAATAGGGAGGATGACAATGAAGCCGTTTGCCTATCACCAGCCGAGCGAAATTCCCGACGCTGCCAAACTGCTGACCTCGATCGAGGACAGCAAGCTCGTCGCCGGCGGCATGACGCTGATCCCGACGTTGAAGCAGCGGCTCGCCAGTCCGCCTGCCCTGGTCGACCTGTCGAGGCTCGGACATCTCAAGGGCATCACCGACGACGGCGCCACCGTCACCATCGGTGCAATGACGCCACATGCCGTGGTGGCAGCCTCCAAGCTGGTGCAGGCGAAGATTCCCGGACTCGCCGCGCTGGCCTCGATGATCGGCGATCCCGCCGTGCGCATCCGCGGCACCATCGGTGGCTCCGTCGCGAACAACGATCCGGCGGCCGATTATCCGGCAGGTGTGCTCGGGCTGGGCGTGACCGTCGTCACCAGCACGCGCGAGATCGCGGCCGACGGGTTCTTCCGCGGCCTGTTCGAGACCGCGCTTGAACCTGGCGAGATCATCACGGCGATCCGCTTTCCGGTGCCGCTCAGGGCGGGCTACGCCAAGTTCAAGGCGCCGGCGTCGCGCTATGCGCTGGTCGGCGTGTTCGTCGCGAAATTCGCCGATGGCGTTCGCGTAGCCGTGACCGGAGCGGGCTCCGGCGTATTCCGCGTTCCTCCGATGGAAGAAGCGCTGTCGCGAAATTTCGACCCGTCCGCGATCGCGGCGATCAGGATCGACACCGACGGCCTCACTTCCGACATCCATGCCGAAGCCGACTACCGTGCGCATCTCGTCACGGTGATGGCCAGGCGCGCCGTCGACGCGGCGCTCAGCTAACTCGTTTAGGGTTGATGATGACTGATGGTTCCGGCCGAACGGCCTTTCCGCCGGCGCCGACTGGCCTTGGCTCGCTTTCCGCAATCGAGATCCTGGCCGGTTACAGGCGCAAGGCCTTCACTCCGCGCGATGTCGTCGATGACACCATTGCCGCGCTGGAGGCGACGAACGAGGCCTGCAACGCGGTGGTGACGCCGATGTACGAGCAGGCGAGGGCGGAGGCCGATCGTCTCACCAGGGAGATGCGTGCCGGCGAGGCCAAGGGGCCGCTCGCCGGTGTACCCGTCACGATCAAGGACCTGGTCTTTGTCGCAGGCGTGCCGGCCTATGGCGGTTCGCCGATGAACAAGGCGTTCGTGCCCGATGTCGACGCGGCGGTTGTCTCGGCGCTGAAGGAGGCGGGTGCAATCGTCACCTGCAAGACCACGACCTGCGAGTCCGGTTACAAGTTGACGGCGGATAGCCCGGTCACCGGCACCACGCGCAATCCGTGGAACCCCGGTCGCACCAGTGGTGGGTCGAGCGGCGGCGCGGCGGCGGGCGTTGCCGCCGGCTGCGGCCCGATCGCGATCGGAACCGATGGCGTCGGCTCGATCCGCGTGCCCTCGTCCTTCTGCGGTGTGTTCGGCCTGAAGCCGACCTTTGGCCTGGTGCCGCGTTCGCCCGGCTTCTCGCCGCCGTCCTGGGGCTCGCTCGCGCATACCGGGCCGATTACGCGCACCGTCGCGGATGCCGCGCTGACGCTGGAGATCATCGCCGGTTACGATCTGCGCGATCCCGCGAGCCTGCCGGTGGCGGCGCGGCGGTTCGATACGAAGGCCGAGCCATTGAACGGCATTCGTATCGGCGCCAGCGTCGATCTCGGCTACGCCGCCGTCAGCCCCGAGGTGCGCGCGGCGTTCGGCAAGGCGCTGGCCATTCTCGATGCCTGCGGCGCGCAGGTCACGATGGATGGCCCGGACCTTGATCCCGGCATCCTGGAGCACACGCTGAAGCCGATCGCCTTTACCGAACAGGCGGCCGCGGTCGCGACCAAGACCACGGCCGATCTCGCCGGCTCCGAAGCAGATTATCTTGACGTCATCAGTGCCGGTCGGCGCTACAGCGGCACGGACTATATCGAAGCGGGGTATCGCCGGGGCCAGGCTCGCAGCGGCTTCCTGAAGCTTTTCGAGCGTGTCGATGCGCTGGTGACGCCGACCGTCGCGGTGACCGCGTTCGAGGCCGGCCGCCTCGGCGTCGAAACGATTGACGGCGGCAAGGTCGATCCACATCTCGGCTGGTCGCCCTTCACCTGGCCGATGAATCTCGCCGGCCTTCCTGCGGCGACGCTGCCCTGCGGCTTCGATCGCGAGGGAATGCCGATCGGCTTGCAGATCGTCGCTCCCTGGCTCGACGAGCCCACGATCTTCCGCATCGCCGCTGCGTTCGAAGCGGCCCAGCCCTGGGCAAACTTCTGGCCGTCACTGGCGCTCCGCGAAAGTCCCGCGCGCGCGAAGGCATGAAGCTCAGGACAGCTCGATCGGCTCGCCGCGGCCGCTGAGCTCTTCGTCGAGGCGCAGATAGTGCGCGAGATAGTCGTGCAAGGCGGTCGCCGCCTTCGAGGTCGCGCCGCTCGACTTGTAGAGCAGCAGCTCGATCTTCGGCAGCGGCGGCAGGCCCTCGTTCGGGCCGATCTCGCGCATCGCCGGCACCAGCGCGCTGCGGCCGAGTACGGTCACGGCCATGCCGGCGAAGGCCGCGGCCTGAAGGCCGCCGACGCTTTCGCTGACGCAGGCGATGCGCCAGCGCAAATTCGCACGTTCCAGTGTGTCGATCGCGTAGTCGCGATAGATGTTGCCCGGCGGCAGCAGCGCCAGCGGAATGGGCCGTTCCTGGTGCGCGGCGGACTGCTCGCCGGTCATCCAGACCAGTTGCTCGCGTCGCACCACCTGGCCGCCCGTAAAATCGTTCATGCGGGTGACGAGCGCGATGTCGACATCGCCGCGCTTGACCAGGCCCACCAGCGGCGTCGAAAGCGCGCAATTGAGCTCGACCTGGACGCGGGGGAAGGATTTTCGGAACACGCTGAGGATCTGCGGCAGCATGAAGGCGGCATAGAGGTCGGGCGTGCCGAGCACGACCTGACCCTCGATCTCCTGCGACGCCAACTGCGAAATCAATTCGTCATGCAACCGCAGGATGGATTTGGCGTAGGTGAGAACCGTGGTGCCGTCCTCGCTCAGCGTCAGCCGGCGGCCGGCATGCTCGAACAATTGCTTCCCGGTCAGCTCCTCCAGCCGCTGCAATTGCAGGGTGATGGCCGGCTGGGTGCGGCCCAGCCGCCGCGCGGTCTCGGTGATGCTGCCGGTCTCGACCACGGAGATCAGCGACCGGAGCATGCGGATATCGAGGCTGATGAGGTTCATGCGGCGTCCATGTCGCCCAGAATTTATGCAAGTTCCATGCTAGGGCTAAAGAAAGCCGATTTGGAAGGCGCGGCTGCAGGCGGCCTGTTCTCGTCGGTTAGAGGACGTGCCGGTCCGGCATTGCTGGCATACTGAATATTGATTATCAGGCGGGTCGGCGCGCATGATGCGCCCAACGAACATAAAAAGGGAGCACAAAACATGAAAGAGATCTCACCAACGCGACGAGAGCTGCTCGCAATTGCCGCGGCGGCAAGTGCTGCCTCGATCGCGGAAGTTGCGCCGGCCGCGGCGCAGGCCGGGCCGAAGCCGATCTTTCCAGTGCCGATGGTCACCATCCCGATCGTCGGTGAAACCCAGGTGTTCCAGGTCCGCCGCATCTACTGCATTGGACGCAACTACGCGGCGCACGCGATCGAGCGCGGTTCGGACCCGAACCGCGAGCCGCCGTTCTTCTTCCAAAAGCCGACGGATGCAATCCAGAACGTCGCCGTGGGCGAGGTCGCCGATCATCCTTATCCGTCGCTGACCAAGAACTATCACCATGAGGTCGAGCTGGTCGCCGCGCTGAAGTCCGGCGGCTCCAACATTCCGGCCGAGAAGGCGCTCGACCATGTCTATGGTTACGCGCTCGGCCTCGACATGACCCGGCGCGATCTCCAGAACGGGATGGCTGCGGAGAAGAAGCCTTGGGAGATCGGCAAGAGCTTTGACCACGCCGCGGTAATCGGGCCGATCCACCCGGCCAGCAAGACCGGTCATTTCGACAAGGGCGCCATTTCGCTGGCGATCAATGGCACCGTCAAGCAGAGTTCGGATCTCAGCAAGATGATCTGGAACGTGGCCGAGCAGATCGCAAAACTGTCGGAAGCGTTCGAGCTGAAGGCCGGCGACATCATCTATTCCGGCACGCCGGAGAATGTCGGCCCGGTCGTGAAGGGCGACGTGCTCTTGTGCAAGCTCGACGGCTTGCCGGACATGTCGATCAAGATCGTCTAGCGGCAGTCTTTGCCTCTCACCGCCTGCGGAAAGTGAGGGGCGGGACGTTTTCGCTTCGCCACGACGATGCCGAGAGTGGCTTCGATCCCATCTGTCACAGCGCGGCGTCCTGATCTAGCTCTGGCCGAGGATCTTCTTCGCGGCGCGAAGATGTGGCTTGTCGATCATCTGGCCGTCGAGGCGCAGCGTGCCGGAGTTCGGATTGCGCGCGAACGCCGCGATCACCTTCTCCGCCCAATTGCGCTCCGCCTCGGTCGGCTCGAACGCCGCGTTGACCACGTCGACGTGCTTGGGATGGATCAGTGCTTTCGCCGAAAAACCGTCGCGCCGCGCCGCGCGCGTTTCCTGTTCGAGCCCCGCCAGATTGTCGATGTCGGTATAGACCGTGTCGATCGGCGCGACCTCGGCCGCGGCCGCCGCCATCAGGCAGAGATCGCGCGCCAGGCGATAAGGGCTGTGGAACACGCCGCCCGACGCCTTTTCAGTAGCGCCGAGCGAGGCCGAGAGATCCTCCGCGCCCCACATCAGGCCCGCGAGGCGAGGGGAGCAGCCCTTGTAGCTGCCGAGCCCGAAGATCGATCCTGCGGTTTCCGTCGCGACGCAGACGATGCGCGTTGAGCCGATGGCGACGCCAGCCGCAGCTTCCAAAGCTTCGAGCCAGGTCGCGACCTGCCGCACGTCGTCGCCGCCCTGCGATTTCGGCAGCACGATGCCGTCGGGCTTGCCTGGAATCACCGCGGCGAGGTCAGCGAGCGTCATGCCGGTGTCGAGCGCGTTGACGCGGACATAGAGCTGATGGGGCTTGTTGCGGCCTTTCAGCATCGCCAGCGTCAATCCGCGCGCCTCCGGCTTCTTGTCGGCGACGACGGAATCTTCGAGATCGATGATCAGCGCGTCGGCGTTGCCTTCGCTGGCCTTCTCGAATTTGCGCGGGGAGTCGCCCGGCACGAACAGCATCGAACGCATCAGACCGGCCTCTTGTGCATCATCGCCATGCGGCGGCATTTGCCGACGATCTCGTCGTTCTGGTTGAGAGCGTGGTGCTCGAACTCGACGATGCCCGCCTTGGGGCGCGATTTGGATTCCCGCAACGAAAGCACCTTCGTCGTCGCCCGCAGCGTGTCGCCATGGAAGACCGGTTTCGGAAAAGTGACGTCGGTCATGCCGAGATTGGCGACGGTGGTGCCCATGGTCGTATCATAGACCGTCATGCCGATCATGATCCCAAGAGTGTAAAGGCTGTTGAAAATGCGCTGGCCGAACTCGGTCTGGGCCGAAAAATGTGCGTCGATGTGCAGCGGCTGCGGATTGAGCGTCAGCAGGCTGAACAGGGTATTGTCCATCTCCGTGACGGTCCGGGTCAGCGGATGCCTGAATTCCTGGCCCACCGAAAACTCCTCGAAATAAAGTCCGGCCATCGCGGTTTCCTCCCTGCGAAATAACGGCGCGCCCGCATCCTCGCGCCGCATGACCCTATGCATGCTACACACAGTTGATGAGGAAATTCACGTATCTGTACCCTGTTTTTCAAGTTAAAGAACGCAAGCGAAGGCACGTTCGGGCGCGCCAATCTGCCGCCGCCTTCGAGTGGGAACGCGACGAGGGGGAGATTGCGCGGTCGCTTCTCCCAAGAAGGAGATCAAGAATATGGATTTCGCGCTCACCGCTCAGCAGGAAGCCATTCGCGACGCCGTCGCAAAGGTTTGCGAAGATTTTCCCGACGCCTATTGGCTGAAGAAGGACCACGACGGCGGCTTCCCGCACGACTTTCACAAGGCCATGGCGGACGCCGGCTGGCTCGGCATCTGCGTGCCGGAGGAATATGGCGGCTCCGGCCTCGGCATCACCGAGGCCGCGATCATGATGCGCGCCATCGCCGAATCCGGCGCCGGCATGTCGGGCGCCTCCGCGGTGCACATCAACGTGTTCGGTCTCAATCCCGTGGTCGTGTTCGGCACCGAGGAACAGCGCAAGCGCATGCTGCCGCCGATGGTCGAGGGCCGCGAGAAGGCGTGCTTTGCCGTTACCGAGCCCAACACCGGCCTCAACACCACCCAGCTCAAGACCCGTGCGGTGGCCAAGAACGACCGCTACATCGTCAACGGCCAGAAGGTGTGGATCTCGACCGCGCAGGTCGCGCACAAGATCCTGCTGCTGGCGCGCACCACGCCGCTGGAGGAGGTGCGCTCGCCGACGCATGGGTTGAGCCTGTTCTATACGGACTTCGATCGCAACAGGATCAAGGTCCACGAGATCGAGAAGATGGGCCGCAAAGTCGTAGATTCCAACGAGCTGTTCTTCGAGGATTTCGAGATCCCCATGGAAGACCGGATCGGCGAAGAAGGCAAAGGCTTCCAGTATATCCTCGAAGGCATGAACCCGGAGCGCATCCTGATCGCCGCGGAAGCCGTCGGCCTGGGCAAGCTCGCGTTGTCGCGCGCGACCGAATACGCCAAGACGCGCGTGGTGTTCAACCGGCCCATCGGCAAGAACCAGGGCATTCAGCATCCGCTGGCCGTAAACTGGGTTGAGCTCGAGGCGGCCTGGTTGATGGTGATGTCGGCGGCCTGGCAATACGACAGGGGCATGCCTTGCGGCGGCGCCGCCAATGCCGCGAAATACATTGCGGGTGAGGCCGGATATCATGCCTGCGAGCAGGCGGTGATGACCCATGGCGGCTTCGGCTATGCCAAGGAGTTCCACGTCGAGCGTTACTTGCGCGAAGTTCTGATCCCGCGCATCGCGCCGGTCAGCCCGCAGCTTGCGCTCAGCTTCATTGCGGAAAAGGTGCTTGGGCTGGCCAAGTCATACTAGGCTCGAGCGCCATCATTTGGCCGAGACGAATTCGCGCGCTATCCCAGTGCCCGTGCCTATTCCGCAGCGATCCGGTCCATCGCCATGGCCCGAAGCCGGGCGCGCTGGATCTTGACCCCGTTGGCGCTGTCGGTGACGGGGAAGGCTTCCACGACATAGATCCGCGCCGGGACCTTGTAGCCGGCGAGCCGCTCGCGCAGGCGCGTGATCAATGTTTCCTGCCGCGGCGGCTCGTGGGGGGATTCCTGGGCGGGGATCACGAAGGCAACGCAGCGGGCGTTTCCCTTCAGATCGACCGCGACGACCTGGGCGTCGGCCACACCAGCGCACGATTTCAGTTCGTCCTCGATCTCGCCGGGCGCAACCAGGAAGCCGCCGAGCCGCATGGCGTCGCCCGCGCGGGTCTCGTAGACGAAGGAGCCGTCGCCGCGCAGCCGGCCGATATCGCCGGTGCGGAAGAAGCCGTCCGCGGTGATGGCGTCGCGCGTCGCGTCGGGATTGTTGTAGTAGCCGAGGAAGCGTGACGGCGCATGGATCTCGATCTCGCCGGAGACGCCGCGAGCGGCGAGTTCGCCGGTCTCGGTGTCGCGCACACGGACCTTGGCCTCCGGCGACATCGGCCAGCCGCCGCCCTCGATGCGATCGGTGAAGGCGTCACTCGAGCGTGCGACCGAGAACAGCGCCTGCACCTCGCTCGAACCGTAGAGGCCGTGCAACGGCATGCCGCGCGTCTCGGCCTCCGCGGCGAGCTCGCGCCAGCCGGGCTGGAACGCGGCAAAGCCGCAGATTTCGAGGAGCGGAAACGGATGCGGCGCGTCGGTGAGGGCGAGGATGCGGCGGAACATTTCATCCGAGCCAAAGGCGTGCGTGATCCCGTACTCGCCGAGAATCTTCAGCGCCGGCGCGGCCTCGAAGCCGTCGAGCGCATGGACAGTCGCGCCCGCTGCGACGAAGCCGAGCAGGCTCGTCATGCCAAAGGTGCCGCAGAACGGCAGCATGGCCAGCAGCGAATGGCGCTGCGGCGAGAGTTTTAGCGCCTTGGCAACGGAGACGGCATGGCTCGCCAGCGTTCGCTGCGAATGCGCGACAAGCTTCGGTCCCTTGGTGGTGCCCGAGGTCGTGTAGAGCAACAAAGGCAGATCGACGTCCTCCTCCACCGGCGAAGCCGGCGGATAGGGTTTGTCGAGGGCGTAGAAGCGCACACATGGCCATTGGGCGGGAATCTCATCCGCGCCGACCACCGCGAGCTCTCGCAGCGCAGGCACCTCGTTCTTGGCGACGTCGGCGAGAATAGCGGCAAAGTCGATCGAGCGGAACGCGGCTTCAATCACCATCAGCCTGGCGCCGGACAGCTTCAGGAGATGCGCGACCTCCGCGCTGCGGTAGCGCGTATTGACGGCGGCGACGATTGCCCCAAGCCGGGCGGCGGCGAACAGCAGCGCGATCCATTCGATCCGGTTGACCAGCCAGACCGCGACGACGTCGCCCTTGCCGATACCGCGCGCGGCAAGCCAGGCGGCGGTCTGCTCGATCTTTTCCGAGAATTCCGCGCGCGAGACCGGCGTGCCGTCGAACACGAAGGCCGGATCGGCGGCGGCCTCGGTCCGGATCAGCGATTGCAGCGAAAATTCATTGGCGCTCATGGCAACCGGACTAACCCGATCGCGCGAACCTGTCTACTTGGTGCCGAACATCCGGTCGCCGGCGTCGCCCAGGCCCGGCACGATGTAGCCGTGGTCGTTCAGCCGCTCGTCGATCGCGGCGGTCCAGACCGGCACGTCCGGATGCTCGCTCTGGAACTGTGCGATGCCTTCAGGCGCGGCTAGAAGGCAGACGAAGCGAATATCGCGGGCGCCGCGCGCCTTCAGCAGCGAGGCGCCGGCGCAGGCCGAGTTGCCGGTCGCCAGCATCGGGTCCATCAGGATCACGGTGCGGTCCGACAGGTCCTGCGGCGCCTTGAAGTAATATTCCACGGCCTGCAACGTATCAGGATCGCGGTAGAGCCCGATATGGGCAATGCGCGCCGAGGGCATCAGCGCCAGCATGCCGTCGAGGAAGCCGACGCCGGCGCGCAGGATCGGCGCCAGCGTGAGCTTCTTGCCGGCGATCTTGGGCGCCCGCATCGGCGCAATCGGCGTCTCGATCTCGACCAGCTCCAGCGGCAGGTCGCGCGTCACCTCGTAGCCGAGCAGCATCCCGATCTCGTTCAGGATCTCGCGAAAGCTCTTGGTCGAGCGGTCCTTCTCCCGCATCAGGGAGAGCTTGTGCTGGACCAGGGGATGGGCGACCACGTTGACGTTGCTGATGCTCATGAAACCGATCTACACGGTTCCGTGAAATTGCGCCAGATCGGCCGCGTTTTTTTGGCCACGCCCTCTCCGAGGGGATACGCGGCCTCAACCGGGCATCGTGACCGCGCTGCGGAGCCGGTTGCTCGCCTCCTAGGCAGCCATGATCAATTCGCGATCGACGGGCCTGAGGGCTACGCTCCGAGCCCTCGCGCCACGAGCGTAATGACGAGCGTCAGGACCGCGCTCCACTAGCCGCAGTTCTCGCAGCCGACCGGCTCATAGAGCGAGTCAGGCGCGGGACGAACAGTGGGAACGCTCGGACGCGAAACGGCAAGGGCCAATGTCTCGACCTCGATGAAGGCCGACAGCAGCGCGAGCGCAAGATCGGCGTGGCGCGCCTCGACAGCGGCGTCGAGCCAGTCCGGCAATTCGCGCTCGCGCGACAGCGCGCAGTGCCATTCGCCCTCGTCATAGGCGATGCGCCGGACTTGCCATAGCGGCAGCTCCAGCTCTATCAGCGCCAGCGCCGCATCGGTCCATGCCTCGACATCGATCAGGCGCGTGATGCGCGTGGTGCGGTTGTTCTGGCCGAGCGTAGGGAAGCGGCGGCAGGCGTGCGCGATGATGTCCAGCATCAACGGTCGGGTCATCGCCTGAGTGTTGCGCAAGCGGTCATTGAGTGACGGCGGTTCGTGGTGTCGGCGTGCGGCGGTCATGTCAGGCCTCCTGGAATTGGCGTCGGTCAGTCGGCCGGCCTCTCCAGGATGGCCAAAACGGCATTTGAAAACGAGATGGGGACGGGGCGGGAGATATAGGGATTTCATAAGTGTGGGCACCGGGCCGCCGCCGGCCTTTTATGAGATTCCTATAACTTCGCCACAACCCTCGTCTCGAAAACCTATGCCCGCGGTGGCACTTCAGCCCGGTCAAAAGTCCCGGTAGGCGCCGTGGAAATGCATCGGCATTTCCTTTCGCGCGCCGACCGGGTCTCCCGAGAAACGGTTGCGCCGAAATCAAGGGCGCAACGAGGAGCAATCCCATGATGGACATTCTGATGCTGGCGCTGGGCTTCGGCTTCTTCGCCCTTGCGATCGGTTACACCTACGCCTGCGAACGGCTCTGAGGGAACGGACCATGATCTTCGATTATTCGCTCGCCGGTGCCGTTTCGCTCGGCCTCCTGTTCTACCTCACTTACGCGCTGCTGCGGCCCGAGCGATTCTGACCGTGCTCCTGCTTCTCAAACTCCTGCTGGCGGACGCCGCGCTCGTCGCCTGCCTGCTTGCACTGCTCCTGCCGCTCCTGCGCAGGACACAAGTCCTAAAGGGTTAAATCCATGACCATGATCGGTTGGCTCCAGATCATCCTATACTGCGTCATCATCGTTGCGCTGACAAAGCCGCTCGGCTGGTACATGACGCGCGTGTTCAACGGCGAGCGAACCTTCCTGTCGCCGGTGCTACGTCCGATCGAGGCCGGCATCTATTGGTTCTCCGGCGTCGACGAGAAGCGCGAGCAGCATTGGCTCACTTATACGGTCGCCATGCTGCTGTTCCATGTCGGTGGCTTCCTCATCATCTACGGCGTGATGCGGCTGCAGGATGTACTGCCGTTCAATCCGGCCGGGCAGTCGGCGGTCGCCGCGGATTTGTCCTTTAACACCGCGATCTCCTTCATCACCAACACCAACTGGCAGAACTACGGCGGTGAGAGCACGATCTCCTATCTCGTGCAGATGCTCGGCCTGACGCACCAGAACTTCCTGTCGGCGGCGACCGGCATCGCGCTCGCGGTGGCGCTGATCCGCGGCTTCTCGCGCGCCTCGATGCGCACGGTCGGAAATTTCTGGGTCGACGTCACGCGCTGTACGCTCTACGTGCTGCTGCCCATCTGTATCGTCTACACGCTGTTCCTGGTATCGCAGGGCATGCCACAGACGCTCGGTGACTATGTCGAGGCCACCACGCTCGAGGGTGCCAAGCAGACCATCGCGGTCGGCCCGGTCGCCTCGCAGGTCGCGATCAAGATGCTCGGCACCAATGGCGGCGGCTTCTTCAATGCTAACGCCGCGCACCCCTTCGAGAACCCGACTGCGCTGTCGAACTTCGTGCAGATGCTGTCGATCTTCACGCTTGGCGCCGCGCTCACAAACGTGTTCGGTCGTATGGTCGGCAACCAGCGCCAGGGCTGGGCAATCCTGTCCGTGATGGGCGTGCTGTTCCTCGCTGGTGTCGCCATCACCTATTGGGCGGAGGCCAACGGTACTTCGACCCTGCATGCGCTCGGCCTGACCGGCGGCAACATGGAAGGCAAGGAGGTTCGCTTCGGCATCGTCGCGTCCTCCCTGTTCGCCGTGATCACGACGGCCGCCTCCTGCGGCGCCGTCAACGCCATGCATGACAGCTTCACCGCGCTCGGCGGCATGATTCCGCTGATCAACATCGAGCTCGGCGAAATCATTGTCGGCGGCGTCGGCGCCGGCATGTACGGCATGCTGCTGTTCGTCATCCTCGCGATCTTCGTGGCGGGCCTGATGGTCGGTCGCACGCCGGAATATGTCGGCAAGAAGATCGAAGCGCGCGAGGTCAAGATGGCAATGCTGGCCATCCTGGTGCTGCCGCTGATGATCCTCGGCTGGACGGCGGTCGGTGTGGTCTATCCGGCGGCGGTTGCCTCGATGGCGAATGCCGGGCCGCATGGCTTCACCGAGGTGCTCTACGCCTTCACCTCGGCGACCGGCAACAACGGCTCGGCCTTCGCGGGCCTCACGGGCAATACCTTCTTCTACAACCTTACGCTTGCAAGCGCGATGTTCGTCGGCCGCTTCTTCATGATCATCCCGGCGATGGCCATTGCGGGTTCGCTGGCCGCCAAGAAATCGATCCCGCCGTCCGCGGGCACCCTCCCGACCACCGGCGGGCTGTTTGTCGGCCTGGTCGTCGGCGTGATCCTGATCATCGGCGGCCTGACCTTCTTCCCGGCCCTCGCCCTCGGCCCCATCGTCGAGCATCTCGCGATGAACGCCGGCCAAGTGTTCTGAATAGCAAGTGTTCTGAACAGCAAGTGTTCTGATCGACAGCCTTCTGATTGTTTGGAGTGACCTCCATGGATACCATGAAACTGCAAAAACGCGCGTCCGTCTCGGCGATGCTCGATCCCAAGATCGTCGTGCCTGCGATCCGCGCGTCCTTCACCAAGCTCGATCCGCGCTTGATGATCAAGAATCCCGTGATGTTTGTGGTCGAGGTCGTGGCCGCGCTCACCACTGTGATCTTTCTGCGCGATCTCCTCACGGGCGGCGGGAATCTCGGCTTCACCTTCCAGATCATCGTCTGGCTCTGGTTCACGGTGCTGTTTGCCAATCTTGCCGAAGCGGTGGCCGAAGGCCGCGGCAAGGCGCAGGCGGAATCGCTGCGCAAGACCCGCACCGAGAGCCAGGCCAAGCTGCTGACCGGCGCCGGCCTGGCCTTCAATCTCGTGCCGGGCACCAGCCTCAAGGTCGGCGATATCGTGCTGGTCGAGGCCGGCGATACCATTCCCTCCGATGGCGAGGTGATCGAGGGCGTCGCGTCCGTCAACGAGGCCGCCATCACCGGCGAGTCCGCGCCCGTGATCCGTGAGTCCGGCGGTGACCGCTCAGCGGTGACCGGGGGCACCCAGGTGCTGTCCGACTGGATTCGCGTGCGGATCACGGCAGCGCAGGGCTCGACCTTCATCGACCGCATGATCAAGCTGGTCGAGGGCGCCGAGCGGGCCAAGACCCCGAACGAGATCGCGCTCAACATTCTGCTGGCCGGCCTCACCATCATCTTCGTGTTCGCCACCGTCACCATCCCGAGCTACGCGGCCTATGCCGGCGGCTCGATCTCGGTGGTCGTGCTGGTCGCGCTGTTCGTGACGTTGATCCCGACCACGATCGGCGCGCTGCTGTCGGCGATCGGCATCGCCGGCATGGACCGTCTGGTGCGGTTCAACGTGCTGGCGATGTCCGGTCGCGCCGTCGAGGCGGCCGGTGACGTTGACACGCTGCTGCTCGACAAGACCGGAACGATCACGCTCGGCAACCGCCAGGCGACCTCCTTCCGCCCGGTGCGCGGGGTCACTGAGCAGGAGCTCGCGGACGCGGCCCAACTCGCCTCGCTCGCCGACGAGACCCCGGAGGGCCGTTCGATCGTCGTGCTGGCCAAGGAGAAATACGGCATCCGTGGCCGCGACATGGCCGAGTTGGGAGCCACCTTCATCCCGTTCACGGCGCAGACCCGCATGAGCGGCGTCGATGCCGGCGGCTCGTCGGTTCGCAAGGGCGCGGTCGATGCGATCCTCAACTATGTCGGTGGCGGTGCACCGCTGGTGGTCGCCTCTGGCAACACGGCTCGTTCCATTCAGCCCGCCGGGCTCTCGGACATCGGCCGCGAGATTCAGAACATTGCCGACGACATATCGAAGGCCGGCGGCACGCCACTGGCGGTCGCTAGGGACAGCAAGCTGCTCGGCGTCATCCAGCTCAAGGACATCGTCAAGGGCGGCATCCGCGAGCGCTTTGCCGAGCTGCGGCGCATGGGCATCCGCACCGTCATGATTACCGGCGACAATCCGATGACGGCCGCCGCGATCGCAGCGGAGGCCGGCGTCGACGACTTCCTGGCGCAGGCAACCCCCGAGGACAAGCTCAAGCTGATCCGCGACGAGCAGGCCAAGGGCAAGCTGGTAGCCATGTGCGGCGACGGGACCAACGACGCGCCAGCGCTGGCGCAGGCAGACGTCGGTGTCGCCATGAACACGGGCACACAGGCTGCCCGCGAGGCGGGCAACATGGTCGATCTCGACTCCAACCCGACCAAGCTGATCGAGGTGGTCGAGATCGGCAAGCAGCTGCTGATGACGCGCGGCGCGCTGACCACATTCTCGATCGCCAACGACGTCGCGAAGTATTTCGCGATCATCCCGGCGATGTTCCTGGCGTTCTACCCCCAGCTCAATGTGCTCAACGTCATGAACCTGTCGAGCCCGCGGAGCGCCATCCTGTCCGCGATCATCTTCAACGCGCTTGTTATCATCGCGCTGATCCCGCTGGCGCTGAAGGGCGTCGCCTATCGCGCGGTCGGCGCCGGCGCACTGCTCCGGCGCAACCTGCTGATCTACGGCCTCGGCGGCATCGTCATTCCCTTCATCGGCATCAAGGCGATCGACCTCGTGGTCGTTGCCTTGCACCTGGCTTAACCCCGTCATTGCGAGCGAAGCGAAGCAATCCGGAATTCTTGCCACGGCTGAGAGACTGGATTGCTTCGTCGCTTCGCTCCTCGCAATGACGAAAAAAATAGGAGAAACACATGCTCAGAGAAATCCGTCCCGCCATCGTCCTGCTGCTGATGCTCACAGCCATCACCGGACTTGCCTATCCGCTGGCGATGACCGCTATTGCCGGCGCGATCTTCCCGGCGCAGGCGCAGGGCAGCCTGATCGAGAAGGGCGGCAAGGTGGTCGGCTCCGCCCTGATCGGGCAGGAGTTCAAGGACGACAAATATTTCCACGGCCGTCCCTCGGCGACGGTAGCGCCGGACCCGAACGATTCGACCAAGACGGTGCCGGCACCCTACAACGCGGCCAATTCGGGCGGCTCCAATCTCGGTCCCACCAGCAAGGCGCTGGCCGACCGGCTGAAGGAAGATGTGGACAAGCTCAAGGGCGAGAACCCGAATGCCGCCGTGCCGGTCGACCTCGTGACGACGTCGGCCAGCGGCCTCGATCCGGACATCTCGCCGGATGCGGCGCAATTCCAGGTGCCGCGCATAGCGAAGGCGCGAAACGTGCCGGAGGATCAAGTCAAGCAGCTGGTGGCCTCCAACATTCAGGGCCGCCTGCTTGGCCTGATCGGCGAGCCCCGGGTCAACGTGCTGGCTCTGAATCTCGCACTCGATCGTGCCACGAAGTAGTCTAGGCTAGGTCCGCGCGGATGATTATATTGATTTGATGGTCCGAGAGCGCCGCGATCCCGAACAACGTCCTTCGCCCGAGGCGCTGCTGGAAGCCGCGCGCCGGGAGGAGGGCGTGAGCGGCAAGCTGAAGATCTTCGTCGGCGCCGCTCCCGGGGTCGGCAAGACCTACGAGATGCTGCAAAGCGCCCACGCCAAGCGCAAGGCCGGCATCGACGTCGTGGTCGGCTTCGTCGAGACCCATGGCCGCGCCGAGACCGAGGCACTGGTGCGCGGGCTGGAAGTGATCCCGCGCAAGAAGCTCGATTACCGCGGCCAGATTGTCGAGGACATGGACCTCGACGCCGTGATTGCGCGCCGGCCGAAAATCGCGCTGGTCGACGAGCTCGCCCACACCAATGCCGCCGGCAGCCGCCATCCAAAACGCTATCTCGATGTCGAAGAACTGCTGTCCCACGGCATCGACG
Organism: Bradyrhizobium sp. MV1.5; assembly: GCF_055807615.1. Taxonomy (NCBI): domain Bacteria; kingdom Pseudomonadati; phylum Pseudomonadota; class Alphaproteobacteria; order Hyphomicrobiales; family Nitrobacteraceae; genus Bradyrhizobium; species Bradyrhizobium sp. MV1.5. The sequence goes on from NZ_JBVVPL010000017.1 coordinate 86,731, forward strand.
TCTACACCGCCGTCAATATCCAGCACATCGAGAGCCTGAACGACGTCGTCGCGCAGATCACCCATGTCCGGGTGCGAGAGACCGTGCCGGATTCGGTGTTCGACCGCGCAGACGCCATCGAGCTGATCGACCTCACGCCCGACGACCTGATCCAGCGGCTGAAAGAGGGCAAGGTCTATGTCTCCAGGCAGGCCGAGCGGGCGCTGGAGCATTATTTCTCGCCGGGCAACTTGACCGCGCTGCGCGAACTCGCCCTGCGGCGCACCGCCGAACGGGTCGACGAGCAGCTGCTCACCCACATGCAGGCGAACGCGATCGCCGGTCCCTGGGCAGCGGGCGAGCGCATCCTCGTCTGCGTCAGCGAAGATCCGCGAGCGGCCGGGCTCGTGCGCTATACCAAGCGCCTGGCCGACCGGCTGCATGCGCCGTTCACTGCGATCTCGATCGAGACGCGGCGCTCGCTCCAACTCTCAGACGAGGCGCGAGACCAGCTCGTCGACACGCTGCGGCTTGCCGAAGCGCTCGGCGGCGAGGCGCTGACCATTCCGGCTGTCGGCCGCCGCATCGCCGACGACGTCATCAACTTCGCGCAAGGCAACAATGTCACCCAGATCGTGATCGGCAAGTCGACGCGCTCGCGCTGGTTCGAGATGACGCGCGGCTCCGTCGTGCATGATCTGGTGGGCCGCGCCGGCAATATCAGCATTCACGTCATTCCGGGCGACGAGTTGTCCGGCGAGCCCGCGCCGAAGACGTCGGTGCAGACCGCTGCACGCTCGGAACCGTTCAATCCGCTGCCCTATCTGAAGGCGCTCGGCATCGTTCTGGTCGGCCTCGGCGCCGCCGAGCTGATTCAGCCGAGATTCGGCATCGAGAACGTGGACCTCGTGCTGCTGACGGCTGTGGTGGCGGTCGCTGTGCGGTATGGACTGTGGCCGTCGCTGCTCGCGACCGTCGCGGCCTCGCTCTCCTACAATTTCTTCTTCATCCCGCCGATCTACACCTTCACGATCACCGATCCGACCAACGTCGCCGCCTTCGTCCTGTTTACGGTGGTTGCGATGATCGTCTCGAATGTCGCAGCGCGGGTGCGCACCCAGGCCGACACCGCGATCGGGCGCATCAGGACCACCGAGCAGCTGTATGCGTTCAGCCGCAAGCTTGCGGGGACCGGCACGCTCGACGACGTGCTGTGGGCGACCGCTTACCAGACCGCGCTGATGCTCAAGGTCCGCGTCGTGCTCTTGCTGCCGGAAGACGGCCTGTTGACGGTGAAGTCGGGCTATCCCCCCGAGGACGATCTCGATCAGGCCGACCTTGCCGCCGCCAACTGGGCCTGGACCAATGACCGCCCTGCAGGCCGTGGCTCGGATACGCTGCCGGGCGCAAAACGGCTGTTCCTGCCGATGCGCACCGGGCGCGGCCCGATCGGCGTCATCGGCATCGACAACGACCGCACCGGTCCGCTGCTGACTCCGGACCAGCGTCGCCTGCTCGACGCGCTGGTCGACCAGGGCGCGCTGGCGATCGAGCGCGTGCTGCTGGTCGAGGACGTCGATCGCGTCAAGCGCACCGTGGAATCCGAGCGGCTGCGATCCGCATTGCTGACCTCGATTTCACACGACCTGAAGACGCCGCTCGCATCCGTGCTGGGTGCGGCCTCGACCATGCGCGATCTCGCCAGCGCGCTCTCCGACACCGAGAAGCGCGACCTGCTCGCCACCGTGATCGACGAATCCGAACGGCTCAACCGCTTCATCGCCAATCTGCTCGACATGACCAAGCTCGAATCCGGCGCCATCGTGCCCAACGCTGCGTTGCACGATCTTGGAGAAATCGTCGGCAGCGCGCTCCGCCGTGCAGCCAAGATCCTCACCGCCCACAAGGTGGAGTTGGAGTTGGCCGCAGACCTTCCTATGCTCCAGCTCGATGCGGTGCTGTTCGAGCAGGTGCTGTTCAACCTGCTCGACAACGCCGCTAAATATTCGCCCCCCCACGCGACGGTCTCGATTCGCAGCCGGCGCGACAGCGATCATGTGGTGCTCCAGATTGCGGACGAGGGCGACGGCATTCCGTCCGAGGAGCTCGAGAGCGTGTTCGACAAGTTTTATCGCGTGCAGAAGGGTGACCATGTTCGTCCCGGCACCGGGCTCGGGCTCGCCATCTCCCGCGGCTTCGTCGAGGCGATGCGTGGCACGATCTCGGCCGCGAATCGCAGCGACCGGAGCGGCGCGGTACTGACCATCCGCCTGCCCATTCCGGCCCGGACCCACGCATTGGATACCGCCGCATGAGCGCCGCCGCGATCAAAGTGCTGGTCATCGACGACGAGCCGCCGATCCGCAAATTGCTGCGGATGGGGCTCTCGACCCAAGGCTATGAGATCCTGGAGGCGTCCAACGGCAAGACCGCGCTGGAGAAGCTCAGCGAGGATCCCGCGCTGATCATCCTCGATCTCGGCCTGCCCGACATCCAGGGCCATGAGCTGCTGCGCACCATCCGCGCTCGCAATGAAGCTGTGCCGATCGTGGTGCTGTCGAGCCGCGGCGACGAGGCCGGCAAGGTGCAGGCGCTCGATCTCGGGGCCGACGATTACCTGACAAAGCCGTTCGGCATGGACGAGCTGCTGGCGCGCCTGCGCGCCGCGCTGCGGCACCAGCTTCAGATCCAGGGCGAGCGCCCGGTGTTTCGTGCCGGCGATCTCTCGGTCGATCTGGTGCGCCGGATCGTCAAGGTCGGCGAGCGCGACATCAAACTGTCGCCGAAGGAATATGACCTCCTGCGCGTGCTGGTGCAGCACGCCGGCAAGGTGCTCACCCACCGCTTTCTACTGAGGGAGCTCTGGGACGAGTTGACCGACGCGCAATATCTGCGCGTCTATGTCCGCCAGCTCCGGCAGAAGATCGAAGCCGATCCGGAACGGCCGCAATATGTGCTGACGGAGACGGGGATCGGGTACCGGCTGAAGGCGGGGGACTAGCTCTCGATCCTCATCCTGAGGAGCGCGGAACGCGCGTCTCGAAGGATGAAGGCCCGACTGCCGCAGCGGGGGCTCATGGTTCGAGGCGGCGCTTCGTGCCTCCTCACCATGAGGGGAGAAAGTGAAGTGCGCGGCGGAGAACTAACCCGCCTTCCTCTGCCTCGCGGTCGACCGGTGCGTCTTCTTCGCGGGGCGCGTTCGCCCCGATGCCCGGCGCGCGTGGGACTTCGCCGCCGTCTTCTTCCCGCCGCGTCCCTTCAAGCTCTGCTTGAGTGCATCCATCAGGCTGACGACATTGCTCGGCTTCTCCTGGAGCTCCGGCAGTTCGATTGTCTTGCCGCTGGCCTTGCGCTTCACCAGGGCCTTCAGCGCGTTCTCGTAGTCGTCCTTGAACTTGCTGGGGTCGAAATGGGAGGCCTTGGTCTGGAGGATATGGCCGGCGAGCTCAACCATGTCCTTGGTGATCTTCGGGCTCTTGATGTCGTCGAAGAACTGGTCCTCGTCGCGCAGTTCGTAGGGGAAGCGCAACGTGGTGCCGAGCAGACCCTTGCCCAGCGGCTCGATCGCGATGATGTGCTCGCGATTGGTGAGCACGATCTTGGCCAGCGCGACGCGATCCTGGTCCTTCATGGCGTCGCGGATCACGGCAAAAGCATCGACCGCGGCCTTGCCGTCGGGCGCGATGTAGTAGGGATGGTTGAGGTAGCGCTGGTCGATCTCGTCGCTCGGCACAAAGCTCTCGATGTCGATGGTGTGGTTGCTCTCGATCTGGACCGCTTCGAGCTCCTCCGGCTCGATCTCGACATACTTGCCCTTGCGCAGCTCGTAGCCGCGTCCCTTCTGGTCGCTCTCGACGATGTCGCCGGTCTCGGCGTCGATCATCTGCTGCTTCAACCGGTTGCCGGTCTCGCGGTTGATCATGTGAAACCGCGTCTTCTCGGCCGCGGTGGTCGCCGGATAAAGCACGACGGGGCAACTGACCAGCGAGAGCTTCAACGTTCCCTTCCAATAGGCGCGCGGTGCCATTCCGTTCTCCAGCGTCTGCGAGTCATTTTGGAACCCCAACCGTCCCGCGGGGTTTTGGTTCCGGGTGGGATGCGGGCCGTGATAGGCTTCCGTGCCGAAAGAGAATCCGGGACCAGTCGTGCTGCAAAAGCTCTCCAAGTATCGACAGAAACGTGATTTCGAGAAGACGCCGGAGCCGTCGGGCAAGACCGCGGTGGCGCCGTCGAAGCAGCGGCGCTTCGTGATCCAGAAACATGACGCCACGCGGCTGCACTACGATCTGCGGCTCGAGTTCGACGGCGTCTTCAAGTCCTGGGCGGTGACGAAAGGACCCTCGCTCGATCCGCACGACAAGCGGCTGGCCGTCGAGGTCGAGGACCATCCGCTCGACTATGGCGACTTCGAGGGCACGATTCCGGAAGGCCAGTACGGCGGCGGCACGGTCATGCTTTGGGATCGCGGCACTTGGGAATCCGAAGATCCCGAACGCGGTTTCAAGAAGGGCGATCTGAAGTTCACCCTGCATGGCGAGAAGCTGCACGGCAGCTGGGTCCTGGTGCGCATGCGCAACGACCGCACGGGCGGCAAACGGACCAATTGGCTCTTGATCAAGCATCGCGACGAATATGTTCGCGAGGGCGCAGACAACGACATTCTCGAGGAGGACAAATCGGTCGCCTCCGGCCGCGCGATGGATCAGATCGCCGAAGGCAAGGGGCGAGCACCAAAACCGTTCATGCTGGCGAAGGGCACCAAGGCCAAGGCCGACGCGGTCTGGCAGTCCAACCGGGCGGACGAGGCGAAAGAGCGCACGGTCAAGCCGGCACCCCGCGCGGCGTTGAAGACCGGCAAGACGGCAAAGAGGAAAGCCACGACCGCGACGACCGCGAAGAAGGCGGAGATGCCGGATTTCGTCGCGCCGCAGCTCTGCACCTCGGTCGAGCGCCCGCCGGGCGGCGATGGCTGGTGCCACGAAATCAAGTTCGACGGCTACCGCGTGCAGCTGCGGGTCGAGGGCGGCAAGGCGACGTTGAAGACGCGCAAAGGCCTCGACTGGACCGGAAAATTTGCAAGCATCGCGAAGGAAGCGGGCGCGTTGCCGGATATGATGGTCGACGGCGAGATCGTCGCGCTCGATCATAACGGGGCACCGAACTTTTCGTCGCTTCAGGCCGCGCTATCGGACGGCAAGACTGACGAGCTCATCTTTTTCACCTTCGACCTCCTGTTCGCCGAAGGCCTCGATTTGCGGCCGCTGCCGCTCGGGGAGCGCAAGGACCGTCTCAAGGAGCTCTTGGAGGCACGCAAGAAAAAATCAAGCCAGATCCGCTATGTCGAGCATTTCGAAAGCGGCGGCGACGCGGTGCTGCAATCGGCCTGCAAGCTCGAGCTCGAGGGCGTGGTGTCGAAGAAGCTCGATGCGCCTTATCGTTCGGGGCGGACAGAAAGCTGGACCAAGGCCAAATGCCGCGCCGGCCATGAGGTCGTGATCGGCGGCTATAAGACCACCAATGGCAAATTCCGTTCGCTGATGGCCGGCGTGCACCGCGGTGATCATCTCGCCTTCGTCGGCATGGTCGGCACCGGCTTCGGCGCGGACAAGGTCAAGCGCATCATGCCGTCCTTGAAGGCCATGGAGGCCAAGCAAAGCCCCTTCGGCGGCAAGAACGCGCCGAAAAAGGCGCGCGAGGTGCACTGGCTGAAGCCGGAGCTTGTGGCGGAGATCGAGTTCGCCGGCTTCACCGCCGACGGCAATATCCGCCAGGCCGCCTTCAAGGGTCTGCGGCAGGACAAGCCGGCGGCGGAGGTCGAGGCCGAGACACCGGTCGATACCGAGCTTGCCGAGCCCTCGTCGAAGCGGCGCGCCAAGCCGCGCGCGCAAGCGAAGACGGGCGTACGAACGGCGCAAGCCGCCAGTGCCGAAGTGATGGGAGTCGTCATTTCCAAGCCGGACAAGGAGCTCTGGCCGGACGACGGCAATGGCGATCCCGTCACCAAGCTGGATCTCGCGCGCTATCTCGAAGCCGTCGGCGAATGGATGATCGTGCACCTCAAGGGCCGGCCATGCTCGCTGATCCGCGCCCCTGACGGTATCAAGGGCGAATGCTTCTTCCAGCGCCACGCCATGCAGGGCATCTCGAACCTTCTGGAGCTCGCGCGGGTCTCCGGCGACCGCAAGCCCTATTTGCAGATCGACCGCATCGAAGGGCTCGCCGCCGTGGCGCAGATTGGCGGCGTCGAGCTGCATCCCTGGAATTGCGCGCCCTACGCCTACGATACCCCGGGCCGGCTGGTGTTCGATCTCGATCCGGCGCCCGACGTCGTCTTCGCCGAGGTCGTCGAGGCCGCCAAGGAGATGCGGCAGCGGCTGACCGATATCGGCATGGAAAGCTTCTGCAAGACCACCGGCGGCAAGGGCCTGCACGTCGTGGTACCGCTGCGTCATGGCGCCCGCGATCAGGTGAGCTGGAAAGAGGCGAAGGCCTTCGCGCAAGGCGTTTGCCAGTGGATGGCGGACGACGATCCCGAGCGCTATCTGCTCAACATGTCGAAGAAGCTGCGAACGGGAAAGATCTTCCTGGACTATTTGCGCAACGATCGCATGTCGACGGCGGTGGCCCCGCTGTCCCCCCGCGCGCGCGATGGTGCGACTGTGTCGATGCCGGTCACGTGGGCTCAGGTGAAGAGCGACCTTGATCCGAAGCGGTACACGGTACGAACGGTGCCGGGCTTGCTGGCGCGATCGAAGGCGTGGGATGGCTACGACGATGCAGCCGCGTCGATCAAGGCGGCGATCAAGAAGCTCGCGGCGAAAAAGAGTAGGGTGGGTTAGCGAAGCGTAACCCACCACTTCTGTTGACGCGGAAAGAAAAGAGGTGGGTTACGCCTTGCGGCTAACCCACCTACCGAACCCGGCTAGATCCGTCCCAGCAGCAGCAGGATTAGCAGGATGACGATGACGAGCCCGAGGCCGCCGCCGCCGTAATAGCCGGTGCCGTAGAACGGGCCGCCGCCGATGCCGCTGAAGCCGCCGAGCAGCGCGATGACCAAAATGATCAGAATGATCGTACCGATAGACATGCCAAATCTCCTCCAGCCCTTCGTTGGAAGGGTCTCTTGCAACCTGTCCCGTGGTGCGAGGGCAACTTGCCGCAGGTTTTAAAGTTCCCCCAATGAAACACCGGTTGCACGCTCCACTTGCATGGAACCTTTGCGGTGTCGGGGGGCATGATTATGTGAGGTTCAATCACTAACCGGGCAGAGCCATGTCAGCACCGCTTGTCGTCTCTATTCCCCACCGCCTCGGCCGCGAGGAGGCGGTGCGTCGTCTCAAGACCGGGCTCGGCCGTGCTGCCGCCAGCATTCCCGTGATGCAGGTCGAGGAGGAGCGCTGGAACGGCGACAGCATGAATTTCCGCATCCGCGCACTCGGGCAAATCGCGACGGGGCAGGTCGATGTCGCCGACGGCCATGTCAAGGTGCAGGTGGTGCTGCCCTGGCTATTGCAGCGCTTTGCCGAGATGGCGCAGGCCACGATCCGCAAGCGCGGCCAGCTGCTGTTGGGCAAAGACGGGAAGAGCTAGCGTTCAAGCGCGGGTGCGCTGTCGCCCCGGCTTCGCGGCACCCGCTGGGCGCGCCGGGATGACAGAAGCGGGAAAACCGCGAAGCGCCTGCGCGAGCGGCAGATCGTTGCCGGCGAAACCCGGCAAGTCGTATCCCGTGACGTCGATGGTGGCGTCGAACCCATCGAACGCTGGCCATTCGCGTCCTGCCTGCGTGGAAGGTGCGAACTGGCGCCCGACCGCGACGATCGCAGCAGTGCGGCCGTGGCGGCGGGCAAACGCCACGACATGGTCGGCATGTGCGCCCCGCACCTGAAGCGGCTGGTAGTCACCTCGCGCGAAGACGTCGGGCAGCTCGTTGCGCAGCTTGAGCAGGTGCCGCGTCCAAGCCAGCTTGAGCTGGCTGTCCGGCCAGCTCTTGATCAGATGATTCCAATCCGGATTGTCCAGCGCGCCCAGCATCGCGTATCGCGCGGAAAAATCCACCGGGCGGCGGTTGTCGGGATCGACCAGCGAGAGGTCCCAGAATTCGGTGCCTTGATAGAAGTCCGGCACGCCCGGCAGTGTTGCCTTGAGCGTGAGCTGGCTCAGCGCGTTCAGCGCGCCGAGCAGCGCGACGCGGCGAGCCAGGGTTTTCAGCGCCTCCAGGAATTCGCCTGACAGCGCGGGATCGAGGATCTTCGCGATGAAGCTATGGACGCCGCTCTCGTAGGCCTCGTGCGGGTTGAGCCAGCTGGTCTCCTCCTTGCCCTCGCGGGCGGCCTTGAGCGCATACGCCTGGATACGCGCGACGAAACCGGCATCAGCCGGCTCCTGGAGGGACCAGGCGCCGAGCAGCGTCTGGTAGAGCATGTATTCGAACGTTGCCGAGGGAGCGCGCAGATTGCCGTCGAGCGCGAGGTGCGGCGCGTTCAGGACTTTCCAGCGCGCCACGGCGCTGGTCCATTCGCCGGGAATTTCACTCAAGGCCGCGATCCGCGCGCGGGCGTCCTCGCCACGTTTGGTGTCGTGCGTGGCGGTCGCCGTCATCCCTTGCGGCCATTCCCTGGCGCGGGCCTGCATGGTCTCATGGAAAGCGGGAATGGTGAGGCCCTTGCTCGCGGGATCGCCGCCGACTTCGTTCAGGGCGAGCAGCCGGTGGAATTGATAGAAGGCGGTGTCCTCCAGCGACTTCGCCATCATCGGTCCGGTGAATTGCTGTACCTTCAGCGCAAAGCGGCGCACGCGCGGCGCGCTGTGCGGGGGACGGCCGGGCTTGAGCAAGTCCATGGTGAGCGCGTCGCGCAGGAAGTCGAAAATGCCTTCGTCCGCGGCGAACCATTCCCGGCGCGCGGCCTCGATGGTGTCGTCGATCAGCTTGCGATCGTTCGCGGTCGGCGCGCCTGTCGTCAAATAGGTGCGGTACACCGGGAAATGAAGCACGTAGAGCTCGAGCGCCTGCCGCAGGCTGTCGGCGGAAAAGTCGCGGGTCGAGTAGTGCCCGTTGGCGATGCGCGCCAGCAGGCGCGTCAGAACTGTGAATTCGCTGGTCAGTAGTGTCTCCAGCACGCGCCTTTTGGCGTCCTTGACGTAAGGCGCGAGCCGCGGCGGCCGGTTGCTGATCTGCCGCCAGGTCTCGTCCAGCGCCTCCAGTCCCTTGGGGTCGACCAGAACGTGGGTGATGGCATTCATCCACTCATAGCCGGTGGTGCCCTGGACGCCGGCGAAATGCGGCAGGCGCTCGTGCTCGCACAGGATCTTCTCGATCACCGTATAGAACGGCCTGGTGGTGCCCTGCGCGTCGCGCACCAGCCGGCGCAGCCGCTGGCAATATTGCGCGGGATCGCGCAGGCCGTCGATATGATCGAGCCGGATGCCTTGCAGTTTGCCGTCGGCAATGAGTTGCTTCACCAGCCGGTGCGTGGCGGCGAACGTGCCGGGATCCTCGACGCGCATGCCGGCGAGCCCGTTGACGTCGAAGAAGCGGCGATAGTTGATGTCGCTCGAGGCAAGCCGCCAGTGCCCGAGCTTGTAGTGCTGGCGCTCCAGCAGATGATGCAGCGCCAGCGTCTGCGCGGCGCGGTCCTTGGCGGCGCGATAGGCGCCAAGGCCGCGCGCGATGATATCGGCGCCGCCTGCGATCTCTTTGAGCTCCGCCTTGAAGCCGGGCGCTTCCTTGCGGTTGGGGCGGCGCAGTCCCGTGTAGCGCGCCGCAAGCGACAGCAGGCGCTTGCCGGCCTCGGTCTCGGCGGCGTCGGCTTCCTTCACGATCATCCGCAGCATCTCGCCATAGCGCTCCGGCGCGATGGGCAAGCGGTGCTCGAAATACCAGGCGGAGAAACCACCTTCGTCGGGATCGTAGCGCAGCTCGATATCGCCGCTCTCGAGCGCTTCGCCATAGGACGCGCCGAGGATCGGCAGCAGCACGCCGCCACGGGCGCGGAAAGCCAGTTGATCCCAGTCGATATCGAAGGAGACGGCGTGCGGCGAGGCCTGGCCCCATTCCAGCACGTCCAGCCACCAGGGATTGTCGGCAAAGTGCACGCCGACATGGTTCGGTACGAAGTCGATGATGAGGCCGAGGTCATGTCGCGTCAGTGCCTCGCTCAGCCGCGCGAAGCCGGCCTCGCCGCCGAGCTCCGGATTGAACTGGCTGTGGTCGACGGTGTCATAGCCGTGGGTCGAGCCCTTGCGGGCCTTCATTACCGGCGAGGTGTAGAGATGCGTGATTCCCAGCGCCTTCAGATAGGGCACCACCGCGGCGGCCTTGTCGAAGTCGAAATCCGCGGTGAGCTGAAGCCGGTAGGTTGCGAGAGGAATGGCTGGAGGCATGTCAACCTCCGAGGAGCCAGACCACCGACCAGGGCGCAAGCCGGTCGCCGGTCGCGCCGCCCCAGATCAGGGTCCCCCCACCGCCGTCGGAATACGCAATGTCCTTGTCGGAGAGATTGGCCACGAGGCGCAACGTCGCGCCATCTCCCATGTGCCAATGTGCGGTGAGCAGGCCGCTATCGGCCACGGCGGAATCACCGAAGCGCGCACCTTTCAGTCGTGGCGCGATCTCCTTGTGGCGGAGTGCGAGCAGCTCCCGCACCAGCGCGAGACGTGCGTCCTGCTCCGGCGTGTGGCCGGTCCAGTCGAGCACGGCCGATTGCGGCGTTGCCGGATCGAGCGGGTCGGGCACCTCGTCGCCGTACGTCTCATAGGCCCAGGCGTATTCCTGCCTGCGTCCCTTGCGCACGGCATCAGCCAGTCCGCCCTGGAAGTCGCAGAAGAACGGGAAGGGCGCGGTGGAGCCCCACTCCTCGCCCTGGAACAGCATCGGCACCATCGGCGCGAGCAGGGTCACCGCGAGGGCTGCTTCGATCTGCTGGGGCGATGCCAGGCTTTCGAGCCGGTCGCCGAGCGGCCGGTTGCCGATCTGGTCGTGGTTTTGCAGGAAGTTGACGAAGGTTGCCGGCGGCAGCTCGCCGCTGTCCTCGCCGCGCGGCTTCTTGCCCCAGAATTCAGAGATTTCGCCCTGATAGACGAAGCCGGAGGCGAGCGCGCGTGCGAGATCGAGGCGCGGTGTTTGATAGTCCGCGTAATAGCCAGCGAGCTCGCCCGTCAGCATCACGTGCCAGACGTGGTGGTAGTCGTCGTTCCACTGGGCGCGATATTTGCCGTTCGGAGGCTCCTGCGCGGCGTCGAGCAGGCTCGCGCGATTGTCGCCGTTCTCCAGCACGAGATGGATATGCCGCCCCGTCGCCTTGGCAAGCTCGCCCGCGGCGACGCTGAGATCTTGCAGCATCGATTGCTCGCCTGGGATCGCCATGATGTGATTGGCGGCATCAAGCCTCAGGCCGTCGAAGCGATAGTCGCTGAGCCACGACAGCGCGTTCTCGACAGCAAAAGCGCGAACCTGCGGCACGCGATAATCGATCGCACTGCCCCACGGCGTGTGCGCGTCGGTGAAGAAGGCCGGCGCATAGCGGCCGAGGTAATTTCCCTCGGGGCCGAAATGATTGTAGACGACGTCGAGGAACATCATCAGCCCGCGCAGATGTGCTTCGTCGATCAGCGTCTTCAAATCATCGGGACGGCCATAGGCGCTGTCGGGCGCGTACCACAGCACGCCGTCATAACCCCAGCCGCGACGACCGGCGAAGTCGGCCAGCGGCATCAGCTCGACCGCGGTGATGCCGGTCGCGACGAGATGATCGAGCTTGTCGATCATGGCACGATAGGTGCCTTCCGCGGTGAAGGTGCCGACATGCGTCTCGATCAGCACCGTCTCTTCCCAGGGGCGGCCGCGCCAATCGGATGCGCGCCAGGCGAAGGCGTCATGATCGATCACCTCGCTCGGGCCGAATACGTCGTCGGGTTGGAATGCAGACGCCGGATCGGGCACGTCCATCTCGTCGTCGATCCTGAATTTGTAGGTGCTGCCGACGGGCAGATTGGCAATCTCGGCGACATACCAGCCATCCTGCCGGCGCTGCATCGCGTGTCGTCTGTCGAGCAGGAGATCGACACGGCGCGCGGCAGGCGCCCACAGCCGGAACGACACGCCGTCCTTTGTCGGCCTCGCCCCGAAGGATGGCCTCATAGCGCCCCCGCGAAAGCGAGCACGGAGCGCGGCGGCGCCTTGCTGTCGCTTCCGGGCAGGAAGTCGACCGTGTTCAGCTTGGCGTCGGTCGTGTTGAGGATTTGCTGCCAGCTCTTGTATTCGGTCAATTTTGGCAATTTGAATGCGATCTCTTCGGGGGCTGCGTTCAGTACGATAAAGATCGCGGCGCTGCCCGGTTCCATCGGCCCCATCACATAGGAGAGAAACCGCCCTTCCGGGAATTTCCAGTCATTTTCCGTCATTTCGTCGCCGGCCGGCGTCAGCCACAGCGCGCCATAGGAGATGCCGTCCTTGGGGCGGCCGTCGAGCCAGCGATGGCTGCGAAGCTGCGAGAACCGGCGGCGGATATCGGCGAGTTCGGCGACGAAATCGACCATGTCGTCGCCGTCCTTGCCGAGATTGTCCCAGCCGACCCAGCCAACCTCGTTGTCCTGGCAATAGGCGTTGTTGTTGCCAGATTGCGAATTCCCAACCTCGTCGCCGGCGAGGATCAGCGGAATGCCCTGCGCCAGCATGAGGCAAGCCAGCACGTTCTTGCGAAGCTGACGGCGCAAGCTGACGATTTGCGGATCGTCGGTCGGGCCCTCGACACCGCAATTGTTGCTGTGGTTGTCGTTGGAGCCGTCGCGATTGTCCTCGCCATTGGCCTCGTTGTGCTTCTCGTTGTAGCTGAAGAGATCGGCGAGGGTGAAGCCGTCATGCACGGTGATGTGGTTGACGCTGGCGCGCGGCCGCCGTCCGTCGTGGTTGAACAGGTCGGAGGACGCCGTCATGCGGCTGGAGATGTCGCCGATCAGGCTGCCTTCGCCGCTCCAGTAGCGGCGCATGGCACTGCGGTAACGGTCGTTCCACTCCGACCATTGCGAGGGAAATGCGCCGACCTGATAGCCGCCGAGGCCGAGGTCCCAGGGTTCGGCGACGAGCTTGACGCTCGCCAGCACCGGGTCCTGGCGGATCGCGGTCAGGAACGAGCTGCCGCGATCATAACCGTTCGGCCCGCGCGCCAGCGTGGTGGCGAGGTCGAAACGGAAGCCGTCGACGTGGCAGACCTCGACCCAGTAGCGCAGGGAATCCATCACCATCTGCAGCACGCGCGGATGGGTGAGGTTCACCGACGAGCCGCAGCCGGTAAAATCGTCGTAGTAGCGCGGGTTCTCGCGGTTCAGCCAGTAATAGGAGGCGTTGTCGATGCCGCGGTAGCACAGCGTCGGGCCGAGGTGATTGCCCTCGGCGGTGTGGTTGTAGACGACGTCGAGCATCACCTCGATGCCGGCATCGTGCAGGCGTGCGACCGTGGTGCGAAAGGAATCGAGGGCGTTGTCCTGGGCGTAGCGCTGCTCGGGCGCGAAGAAGGACAGCGTGTTGTAGCCCCAGTAATTGGCGAGCTTCTTCTCCACCAGGATGCGGTCATCGACGAAACTGTGCACCGGCAGAAGCTCCACCGTCGTGACGCCGAGTTTCTTCAGGTGCTCGATCATCGCCGGCGAGGACAGGCCGCCATAGGTGCCGCGCAAATTAGGCGGCACGTCATCGCGCTTCTGTGTCAGTCCCTTGACGTGGGCCTCGTAGATGATGGTGTCTTCCCAGGGAATGTTGGGCCGGATCTCGCGGCGGCCCCAGTTGAAAGTCTCGTCGACGACGACGGCCTTGGGCATGCCGCGCGCATTGTCGCGCCGATCGAACGACAAATCCTCGCGCGGGCTTCCGGTGCGGTAGGCGAAATGCGCGTCACTCCAGACCAGCCGCCCGGAAAGCCGCTTGGCATAGGGATCGAGCAGGAGCTTGTTGGCGTTGAAGCGGTGGCCGTGCTCCGGCTCGTAGGGGCCATGCACGCGGTAGCCGTAGAGCTGGCCGGGCGAGACGTCGTTGAGATAGCCGTGCCAGACATCCTCGGTGCGCTCCGGCAGCTCGACGCGCTCGAGTTCGCGGCGGCCTTGCATGTCGAACAGGCACAGCTCGACCTTCTGCGCGTTAGCGGAGAACAGCGCGAAATTGGTGCCGCGTCCGTCCCAGCTTGCGCCGAGGCGTGCGGGCGATCCAGCAGTCAGGCGCATCGTTCAGCTTTCCGGAACGAGGAAGATCGCGGCGAGCGGCGGAATGGTGAGGCGGAGCTCGCCATCGACGGCATGGACTTCGCCGATGTTGCCGACATTGCTGCCGCCGTAATGGGCGGAGTCCGAGTTGAACACTTCCTTCCACTTGCCACCGAGGGACGCGCGGACGCGGTAGTTGCGATAGACGTTGGGTGAGAAGTTGACGATCACCATGCACCGGGCGTGCTCGTCAAATCCCTTGCGCAGCCAGGCGAACACGTTGCGGTTGGCGTCGTCGGTGATCAGCCATTCGAAGCCGGCCTGCTCGCAGTCCATCTGGTGCAGGGCGGGTACCGCGCGATAGAGCCGGTTGAGATCGCGGATCAGCGCCTGGATGCCTGAATGGGGCTTGTACTCGAGCAGGTGCCAGTCGAGCGACTGGTCGTGATTCCACTCGCGGCTTTGCGCGATCTCGGCGCCCATGAACAGCAGCTTCTTGCCGGGATGGCCGAACATGAAGCTGTAATAGGCACGCAAGTTCGCAAAGCGCTGCCATTCGTCGCCGGGCATGCGCCCCAGGATCGAGCGCTTGCCGTGCACGACCTCGTCATGCGACAGCGGCAGGACGAAGTTCTCCGAGAAGGCGTAGTGCAGGCCGAACAGGATGTCGCCGTGATGATGCTTGCGGTGGATCGGGTCCTTGCTGATGTAGTTCAGCGTGTCGTGCATCCAGCCCATGTTCCACTTGTAGCCGAAGCCGAGCCCGCCGAACTCGACCGGGCGCGAGACCTGCGGCCAGGCGGTGGACTCTTCGGCGGCCGTGGTCGCCTGCGGGAAACGCGCGAACAGCTCGGTGTTGAAGCGGCGCAGGAACGCGATCGCCTCGATGTTCTCCCGGCCGCCATGCTGGTTCGGAATCCACGCGCCGGGCGGACGGCTGTAGTCGAGGTAGAGCATGGACGCGACGGCATCGACGCGCAGTCCGTCGATCGCGTAGCGCTCGAGCCAGAACAGCGCGTTCGAGACCAGGAAGTTCGTCACTTCGGTGCGGCCGTAATTGTAGATCAGCGTGCCCCAATCGAGGTGGCGGCCCTGGAGCGGATTGGCGTGCTCGTATAGCGCTGTACCGTCGAAACTACCGAGCCCGTGCGGATCGTCCGGGAAGTGGCCGGGCACCCAGTCGAGCAGCACGCCGACGCCCTCGCGGTGGCAGGCATCGACCAGCGCGGCAAAATCCTCCGGCGTCCCGAAGCGGCTGGTTGGCGCGTACAGGCCGGTCGGCTGATAGCCCCATGAGCCGTCGAAAGGATGCTCGCTGACGGGGAGGAATTCGAGATGGGTGAAGCCCATGTCGCGGGCGTAGGCCGGCAGCTGCTCGGCCAGTTCGCGATAGGTCAGCCATTCATTGCCGTTCTTGCGCCGCCACGAGCCGAGATGGACCTCGTAGATCGACATCGGCGCGGACAACGCGTTGATGCCATCGGGCGCCGGTCGCGGCCGTGGCAGATGCGCTTCGTCGAACACGATGGAAGCGGTCTTCGGCCGCACCTCGCTCGCAAACGCCATCGGATCGGACTTCAGCGGAAGCAGATGGCCATGCGGTCCAATAATTTCGAACTTGTAGTGGTCGCCGGCCTTGGCGTGCGGGATGAACAATTCCCAATAGCCCGCGCCCCGCACCCGCATCGGATGGCGCCGTCCGTCCCAGAAGTTGAAGTCGCCGACCACGGAGACACGCCGGGCGTTGGGCGCCAGCACCACGAAGCCGATGCCATCGATGCCTTCGAGCCGCATCGGATGCGCGCCGAGCTTGTCGTAAAGGCGCTGGTGAGTGCCTTCGCCGAGCAGATAGAGGTCGAAATCGGTCAGGATCGGCGGAAGGCGATAGGTGTCCTCGAATTCGATGACGTTGTCGCCGAACTTGGCGCGGAGCTGGTAGTGCTTCGCGCCGTTCGGGAGAGCGCCGATGAACAGGCCGGCATCATGGACGCGATCGAGCTTCGCCACCTCGCCGTGCTCGCCCACCGCTTCGACATTGGAGGCGTCGGGAAGAAACGCGCGCACCACGCTCTTGTCGCCCTCGGGGTGCAGCCCGAGATAGTGGAAGGGATCGGAGTGGCGACCCTCGATGATCGCATAGGCCTCGGCAGGGAGTTTAGGCATGGGCTTCGCTCTCGATACTGGACAGAATGCGAAGCAGTCCGGACAGCGGCGCATGGAGCCCCTCAGGCCGGTGGGACAGCTCGTACTCTACTTCCTCGAACGCTTGATCAAGCAGGAAAAACCTTAACAGGCCTGCCGCGGATTGCGGATCTTCCGGCCACAGCCGCCGATCGGTCATGGCTTCGCGGTAGGCGGTGAGGAACGTCGCGGTGGTGCGCTCGCGCCATTCGTCGAGGGCAGCCGTAAGCCGGCCCTGTTCGTCGGAAGCACCCGTGAGCGCGCGGTGGAGCGCCGCGTTAACCGAAAGATCAATCGAGCGGATCAGGCCGGCAACGTCGCGCGCCGCAGGCAGCTTGCGCCGCTTGTCGGCCAGCGGCAAACGCGGATCTCCGTCGAAGTCGATGATGAAGATATCGTCCTTCACGATCAGAGTTTGCCCGAGGCGGAAGTCGCCATGATGACGGATGTTCAACCCGCCGATCTCGGAAGATAATAGCGCGTTGAGCCGGCCGGACAGGGACGCCCGCTGCGCGGCGAGGTGATTGATCAGCGGCCGATCTGCCTCTCGCAGGCCGTCGCTGCTGCTGGCCAGCCGCTCGAAGACCCGCTCGGCCCGTGCCTTCAGCTCGGATGACCAGCGCTTGATTTGTGCGGAGCCAATCGGCTCCGGCACGAGATCGTCTGGCTTTGCGGCGGCCAGAGCCACATGCAGCTCGGCAAGCCGCCGGCCGATCTGCGTAATGAAGTGCAGATAGGGCGCTTGCTCCTGGGTCTCGCGGGGCATCTCGCCCGGCGGCAGCACCCGCTGCTCGTCGATATAGCGGTCGAGATAGCCCGCGGTGACGCCCCAGCCGTCGCCCTGGTTCTCGACATAGGCGTGCAGCACGCCGACTGCGCTGCGACGGTCGTCTTCGACCAGCTCGACGCTGCCGAGCAGTGCCGGCGTGTTGGCAAAGCGGGCGATTTCGGTGAGGTACGAGCCGATCTCGATCTCCGGATTGATGCCGGCTTCGAGCTGGCGATAGATCTTGGCGACATACTGGTTGTCGACCAGCGCGGTGCTGTTCGACTGCTCGATCGCGCGGATGCGTTCGGGCTCCTTGATGGTGTACTCGGCAAACCGGCTGGTCGCCTTGAACTCCAGCCGCAGATTGTTTTCTTCCACCACCAGGTTCTGCGACAGATTGCGCAGGAACAGGCCAATGAAGATCTGCTCGGTTGCGACGTCCAGCAGCGTGCCTTCGCGGGCACCCTGGCGCACGGCGGCGAGCGCCCTGGGATTGAAGCGTTCGCGGTCGAAGCGCACCCATTCGATCTGCATCGGCAGCACGTAGCGCGTGGTGACGTCGCCCTGCGCCGCCTCGAAGAACGCGATCCAGGGCCTGTTGTCGCCGATGTCGCAGAACGGCACCGCCGAGGTCAGCGTCGGCTTGATGTGCTTGGGATTGTGCTCCGGATACCAGCGCGTGCGCGACAGGAATCCCGGCAGCACCTCATGCTCGAACACGCCGCGCTCGCGCGCCAGCGACACCCAGGTCGAGTTCACCGGCACCACCAGCGTCTCGAATTCCGGGACAGCGCGCGGCATCACCGGCTCGGACTTGTCGCGCTCGGTGAGCTGGAACCAGTAGAAGCCATAGGGCCCCAGCGTGACCATGTAGGGCAGTTCGCCGATCGCCGGAAAACGCGTGCGGCCGAGCATCTCCTGCGGGATGCGGTCCTTCCAGGGCGACAGATCGAGCTCGGTGGCCTGGGCCGCGCGCGACAGATTGGCGACGCAGAGGATCACCTCGTCACGGTACTGCCGGACATACGCGAGCACGGCGCGGTTGGCCGGGCGGATGAAGGTCATGGTGCCGCGGCCGAAGGCGAGCGTGGATTTGCGCACCGAGATCAGGCGCTTGGTCGCGCTGAGCAGCGAGGACAGGCTGCGCGACTGCGCCTCCACGTTCACCGATTCGTAGCCGTAGACGGGATCCATGATCAGCGGCGCATAGAGGCGGGCCGGGTCGCAGCGCGAGAAGCCGCCGTTTCGGTCCGGGCTCCACTGCATCGGCGTACGCACGCCGTTGCGGTCGCCGAGATAGATGTTGTCGCCCATCCCGATCTCGTCGCCGTAATAGATGATCGGCGTGCCGGGGAAGGACAGCAGCAGCGAGTTCATCAGCTCGATCTTGCGCCGGTCGTTGTCCATCAGCGGCGCAAGGCGCCGGCGGATGCCGACATTGATGCGGGCGCGCGGATCGTTGGCGTAGGTGGTCCACAGATAGTCGCGCTCGACGTCGGTCACCATCTCCAGCGTCAGCTCGTCATGGTTGCGCAGGAACAGCGCCCATTGGCAGCTTGCGGGAATGTCCGGCGTCTGGCGCAGGATGTCGGTGATGGGGAAGCGGTCCTCCTGCGCGATCGCCATGTAGATGCGCGGCATCAGCGGGAAGTGATAGGCCATGTGGCACTCGTCGCCGCGGCCGAAATATTCCTGCACGTCCTCCGGCCATTGGTTGGCTTCCGCCAGCAGCAACTTGCCCTTGGAGTAGGAATCCATCTCATGGCGGAGCCGCTTGATGATGGCATGCGTCTCGGGGAGGTTCTCGTTCGAGGTGCCTTCGCGCTCGCAGAGATAGGGAATGGCATCCAGACGGAAGCCGTCGACACCGGCGTCCAGCCAGCGCTTCATCACCTGGATCAGGGCGCTGACGACGCGCGGATTGTCGAAATTGAGATCCGGCTGGTGCGAGAAGAAGCGGTGCCAATAGAACGCGCCGGCCTCGTGATCCCAGGTCCAGTTAGACTTCTCGGTGTCGGTGAAGATGATGCGGGTGCCCTGGTATTTCTGGTCGGTATCACTCCAGACATACCAGTTGCGGGCGCTCGAGCCCGGAGGGCTGCGGCGCGCGCGCTTGAACCAATTGTGCTGGTCCGAGGTGTGGTTGACGACGAGCTCGGTGATGACGCGCAGCCCGCGCTTCTGCGCTTCCTGGATGAAGCGCTTGAAATCCTTCATCGTCCCGAAATCGGGATTGACCGCACCGTAGTCGGCGATGTCGTAGCCGTCGTCGCGGCCGGGCGAAGGATAGAACGGCAGCAGCCACAGCGCGGTGACGCCGAGCTCCTGCAGATAGGGCAACTTCTCGGTCAGCCCTGCGAAGTCTCCGATGCCGTCATGATTGCTATCGGCAAACGCCTTGACGTGAAGCTGATAGATGATGGCGTCCTTGTACCAGAGTTCATCCACGATCTCGGCAGCCTCGGCTTTCTTGGTGTCGACGGAAGACAATACGTTCATGGCGTGCGCCTTTACGCCAGGCAGCGGAACAGCAGCGCCGGATCGCGCTCGGGATCGATACGCAACCTGATCCCGCCCCATTCGATGCGGGCCTGTTCGCCGGTGAGGAGGTTTTCGAGCGCCGACACATGGTGTCGCTGCCCGCCGGCGTCAACCGTGACGTCGCCGAGCGGCAACCAGAATTCGCGCACGTCGCGCGACAGTGCAATCACGATCACGATGATGTTGGCCGGATCGGTCGCTTCCTTGACGAAGGCGATCGTCTCGCCGTCTTCGATGCCGAGGAAGCGCAGGTTCGCCGTCTGCTGAAGCGCAGCATTCTCGTTGCGGATGCGATTGAGCTCCGCGATGTAGGTCTTGATATGGCCGGGCTTGTTCCAGTCGCGCTGCTTGATCTGGTATTTCTCTGAGTCGAGATATTCCTCGCGGCCGGGGATCGCGTCGTGCTCCAGCAGCTCGAACCCGCTATAGACGCCATAATTGCCGGACAAGGTCGCGGCCAGCGCAACGCGCGATTTGAACGCCCATGTCTCGCCGCCCTGGAGATGATAGGGCAAGAGATCGGGCGTATTCACGAACAGGTTCGGCCGATAGAAATCACGTTCGGGATAGCGCGTCAGCTCGCCGAGATATTGCTCCAGCTCCCACTTCGCCGTGCGCCAGGGGAAATAGCTGAACGATTGTGCAAAGCCGAGCTTGGCGAGGCCCTTCATCAGCTTCGGGCGCGCGAACGTCTTGGAGAACAGGATCACCTCGGGATGCCGGCGGCGGATGTCACGGATCAGCCACTCCCAGAAGGCGATCGGCGCTGTGTCGTGATTGTCGATGGCGAAGATGGTGACGCCGTGGTCGATCCAGAACAGCATGGCGTCGCGAAACGCGTTCCACAAGCCAGCCCGGTCGACCGACGCGAAATCGGGGATGACGATATCGGAATAGGGCCCGTCAGCCGTCCGCACCGAGCGATCCGGGCGCCATTTGAACCATTCCGGATGCTGCGTCAGCCACGGGTGGTCCGGCGAGCATTGCACGGCGAAGTCGAGCGCGAGTTCGAGGCCGTATTCCAGGCAGGTCGCGACCAGCGCGCGAAAATCCTCGATCGTGCCGAGTTCGGGATGCAGCGCATCGTGCCCGCCCTCGATGGCGCCGATCGCATAGGGCGAGCCGGGATCGCCGTCGCCCGCTACCGGCGCATTATTGCGGCCCTTGCGCCGGGTGCGGCCAATGGGGTGAATCGGCGTGAAGTAGAGCACGCCGAAGCCCATTGCGGCGATGTCGGGCACGCGCGCGATGCAGTCGCGGAGCGTGCCGTGCTGTCCTGGCACCACGCTCTGGCTGCGCGGCATCATCTGATACCACGCGCCGAAGCGCGCCTTGTCGCGGTCGACGTGCAGCGGGAATAGCGCCGAGCGCGTGAGATCAGGCCGCGACTGGCTCTCGGCCATGGCTGCGCCGAGCTCGGTCGCCAGCAGCGGGGCAACGTCGCCGGTCTGAAGATAGTCCTCGCATTGCCTGACGATGACGGCGGCGGCGTCCTGCTGCGCGCCATGCGCCTTGGTTAGGAGGCCGGCGCCTTCGATCGCATCGAGCGTGACGTCGGCACCGGAGCGCTGCTTGCGCGCGACTGCGTGCGACCAGGTAGCGAATTCGTCGGTCCAGGCTTCGATCGCATAGACATATTTGCCGGGCTCGACCGGTGTGAACGCGCCTGACCAGCGGTCATTGCCGTGCGGGATCATCGGCTCGCTCTGCCATTCGCGGTCCTGCTCCTGTCGCCAGATCAGCGCTGCGCCGATCACGGCGTCGCCGTCGCGGTAGATGTCGGCCCAGACCTCGACCGGTTCGCGCGCGATCCGCTTCACGGGGAAGCGCCCGCCGTCGATCAGGGGATAGACGTCTTCGATGAGGAAAGTGCTGCCCGCTGCGGCACTCTCGACAGTTTGAATTGTCTTGTTCACGGTGATGCCATTGACAAGAAAGCAGGAGCCCGTTTCCCTTGCCGGGAACCTACGCTTGATACCACTATAGAAAGCCGCTTGTGTGTCATTGGTTCCGTGGGGAACGGCAGGCGCGGCTTGCGAGTTAACCCTGACTAACCTCCTCAGCGACCTCGTTAAAATCAATTCCCCCGGCCAGAAAATGGCTTGCAAGCTGCGTGCCGAATGGATCTTTTAGCTCAAGCCCGGATCAAGGGCGTTCAATCTGAATTCGTCGATGCCCTCGGAAAGCTGCGGGTCACCGATCCCGTGGCCCTCAAATCCATCCTCGACGCCCTGCCGGAGAAGCGGGTTTACCGCTTCGTCAGCGGGCCCGTGGTGGTGCGCGCCTTGGGACATCCGCGCACCGAATTGGCGACAATCGGTGCGCCGCCGCTCAAATGGAAAATGACTGGCAACGGCAATTTGATCGCGCAAGGCGAGACGCGCGAGCCCGTGATTGCCTGGCCGGCCGACCTGCCGCTCGGCTATCACCGCCTGACGCTGACCGATGCCGAAGGCGTGACCGAAGAGGTGCCGATGATCGTGGCGCCGGAGCGGGCCTTCGGCGGCGATTTCGATCGGGGCTGGCTGCTTGCCGTGCAGCTCTACAGCGTCCGGTCGGACCGCAATTGGGGCATCGGCGATTTCACCGACCTCGCCGGTCTCGTCCGGCTCGCCAAGCAGCTGGGGGCCGACGGCGTCGGGCTCAATCCCCTGCATGTGTTGTTCGACGACCATCCGGCCGATTGCAGCCCCTATTCGCCGAACAGCCGGCTGTTTCTCAATCCGCTCTATATCGACGTCGAGGCGATCCCGGAATTTTCCGCAGACCTCGTCTCCGACGCGGCTGCGACCGCCGCGCGGCTCCGCGACGGCGATCGTGTGCCCTATCCCGACATGGCGGCCTTGAAATGGTTGGCCTTGCGTGCTGCCTTCGACAGCTTCGTGAAAAGCGCGAGCGGCGTCCGCCGCAACCTGTTCGACGCCTTCCGCGCGGCTCGCGCGCCACTGTTGTCCCGTTTTGCCTGCTTCGAGGTGCTACGCCATCGTTTCGCGGCGCCGTGGTGGGAATGGCCGATGGAATGGCAAAAGCCGGATGAGACGAAATGCGCCGAGCTGCGCAATGGCCCGGACAAGCACGAGGTCGAGTTCGTCGAATTCGTGCAATGGACGGCCGATAGCCAGTTGCATGCGGCCAAGGAGCTGGCCAGTCAGCTCGGCATGCGGGTCGGACTCTATCTCGACGTTGCCGTCGGCGTGCAGTCGAACGGCTTCGATGCCTGGAACGAGCAGGGGGCGATCTCCCGCCATCTCGCCGTTGGCGCGCCGCCGGACGTGCTCAACACCATCGGCCAGGATTGGGGTCTTGCCGGCTTTAATGCCGGCGGCCTGGAGGCGCAGTCCTTCGTGCCGTTCGCCGACATGCTCGCGGCTTCGATGCGCCATTCCGGGGCCATCCGTCTCGATCACGTGCTGGGCTTGAAGCGGCTGTATCTGGTGCCGCGCGGCTTCAAGCCCGACAACGGCGCCTATGTGCAGATGCCGTTCGAGGCGCTGCTGGCGACCGTGGCGCGCGAGAGCGCGGCCCATAAGTGCATCGTGATCGGCGAAGACCTCGGCACGGTGCCCGAGGGCTTTCGCGAGACCATGCAGGATTTCGGCATCTGGTCCTACCTCGTCATGATGTTCGAGCGCGACGATGCCGGTCACTTCCGGCCCGTCGATCACTACCGGCCCAACGCGCTGGTGACGCTGAACACGCATGATTTGTCGACCTATGCCGGCTGGCGCTCCTTCAGCGATCTCAAGATGAAGCGCTCGCTCGGGCTCGATCCCGGCGAGAACGATCAGGCCCGCTGGGATGCGCTCGGCCTGCTCGACGAGATCCTGCGTGCCAACGGCATCCGTGCCAATGATGTCTATTCGGTGCTCGCCTTCCTGTCGCGCACGCCCTCGCGGCTGCTTGCGGTGTCGCTGGAGGATCTGCTCGGCGTGATCGACCAGCCCAACATTCCCGGCACGATCGACGAGCATCCGAACTGGCGCCAGCGCCTGCCTGTGACGCTCGACAAGATCGCCTCGAAGGTCGATCTCGCGGCTTTGAAGGCCGCGACGCGGGAACGCTCGTTGCCCGGCGGGCGTTGATCGGCGGGGTCACTGGACGTCGTTTTCGAGGCTCGCACGACATTGTCTCAGAAAATCGAGGACTATGCGCTGATCGGCGACTGCGAGACCGCGGCGCTGGTCGGCCGCAACGGCTCGATCGACTGGCTGTGCTGGCCGGCCTTCGATTCCGACGCCTGCTTTGCCGCGCTCCTCGGCACGCACAAGAACGGGCGCTGGCTGATCGCGCCGGGCGAGGACGTCACCGCGACGTCGCGCCGCTATCTCGGCGACACCCTCATCCTCGAAACGCGCTTCGAGACGAAGAGTGGCACCGTTGCGCTGATCGACTTCATGCCGCCGCGCGGCAAGGCCTCGGACATCGTGCGGCTGGTCCGCGGCGTCAGCGGCACGGTGAAGATGCGGATGGAGCTCGTCATCCGCTTCGGCTTCGGCGTCGACATTCCGTGGGTGCGGCGGATCGACCATTCCCTGCTGGCGGTCGCCGGGCAGGACATGACCGTGCTGCGGACGCCGGCGAAGACCCGCGGGGAGGATCTGACCACGGTTTCCGATTTCGAGGTGAAGGCCGGCGAGACCGTGCCGTTCGTGTTGACCTACGGCCCCTCGCATCTCGAGCCGCCCCCGCCGATCGACCCGGAGCTCGCGCTTCAGGAGACGGAAAAATTCTGGCAAGGCTGGTGCAGCCACTGCAATCGCGATGGCGACTATCGCGACCTGATCGTGCGTTCGCTGATCACACTCAAGGCGCTGACCTTCGGTCCGACCGGCGGCATCGTCGCGGCGCCGACCACCTCGTTGCCGGAGAAGCTCGGCGGCGCCAGGAATTGGGACTACCGCTTCTGCTGGCTGCGCGATGCCACCTTCACGCTGCTGGCGCTGATGAACTCGGGTTACACCGAGGAAGCCTCGGCCTGGCACAATTGGCTGTTGCGTGCGGCTGCAGGCTCACCGGCGAACATGCAGATCATGTACGGCATCTGGGGCCAGCGGCGGCTGCTGGAATGGGAAGCCGGTTGGCTGGACGGCTACGAGGGCGCGCAGCCGGTGCGCGTCGGCAATGCCGCGCATGCGCAGCTCCAGCTCGACGTCTACGGCGAGCTGATCGACGCCTTCCACCAGTCGCGCATGGCCAAGCTCAAGCTCGACGACAAGACGACTTGGGCGCTGGAATGCGCCGTGCTCAAGCATCTCGCCGAAGTCTGGGACCAGCCCGATCATGGCATCTGGGAGCGGCGCGGACAGCCGAAGCACTATGTCTTCTCCAAGGTGATGACCTGGGTCGCCTTCGACCGCGGCATCAAGAGCGCCGAGACCTTCGGTTTCAAGGCCCCGCTGCTGCACTGGCGTACCTTGCGCGACGCCATTCATCGCGACGTCTGCAACAGGGGCTTTGACGCGGAGGAGAACGCCTTCGTCGAATCCTACGGCTCGAAGCTGCTCGATGCCAGCGTGCTGCTGCTGCCGGCGGTCGGCTTCCTGGACGCGTCGGATCCCCGCATTCGCGGCACCATCGCGGCGATGGAAAAGCACATGATGCCTGACGGCTTTGTGCTCCGGCACGATCCGCGCGAAGTGTCAGAGGAGAAGCAGCCGATCGAGGGTGCCTTCCTCGCCTGCAGCCTGTGGCTGGCCGATGCCCATGTGCTGGCGGGCGATCTCGACAAGGCGCAGATCTTGTTCGATCGCGTGGTCGGTATCGCGAATGACGTCGGGCTTCTGGCCGAGGAATATGATTCTGGCGCCAGGCGTCAGACCGGCAATTTCCCGCAGGCGCTGACGCATATCGCGCTGGTCAACACGGCGCATAATCTTTCGGCGGCAAGGCAGGGCAGCGAGAAGCCGGCGATGCAGCGGTCGAAGTGAGGTTGGCGGCGCTCTCTCCGTTCCCTCCCCCCTTGTGGGGAGGGGCAGGGAGGGGGGTGTCACACGGGTATTTTATCGGTAGCGCCCCCGCCCCTGGTGCTTCACCAACAACGGCACCTTTTCCTGGGCTACCCCTCTCCCTCTCCCTAACCCTCCCCCACAAGGGGGGAGGGAACGCACTTCCATTGCGGCGCCAGTCGAGTCTCGTCCCGTCGGGCCTCAACCACTCCCGTTCCGCTTCAAGATCATCTCCATCGCCTCGGCAAAACCGTCCTGCTCGTTGGACGCGGTGACGTGGGTGGCCTGGTCCTTGACGTTGTCGGCCGCATTGCCCATCGCGATCGAGACGCCGCTGACGCGAAACATCGCGAGGTCGTTCTGCATGTCGCCGATGGTGGCGACCGCGTCGGTGGAAATGCCGACCCGCTTGGCCATGGCTTGCACGAATGTGCCCTTGTCGAAGCCAGGCGGGGTGATGTCGAGGTAATAGGTTTGCGAACGCACTGCGGTGGCCTCGGTGCCGAGCGCTTTCTGCATCGCCTTCTCGCAAGCTTCGAGGCCGGCTGCATCGGCGCTGGCTCCGACGATCTTGCAGGCGCTCGCAAGGTACGGCGAGAAGTCCGTGACGATGGTCGGATCGGAGCGGATCGTGTGCTGCTCATGTGCCACGTATTGGCCATCAGGCTTGTCGATCAGCCATTTGTCGGCGGTGAACAGCCAGATGTCGGCGCCGAACTCGCGGAGGATTTGCAAGCTACGTTCGGCCGCGCCTGGCGGAATCAAATGCTGTTCGACCGGATTCATCTCGGGGTCGACGATCGAGGAGCCATTGAACGGGCCGACCGGCAGCCAGAGCGCCAGCGGCTCGATCAGGAAGCGCATGCCGATCGCGGGGCGGCTCGACGTAATCGTGAAGCCGATGCCGGCCCGGTGCAGACGCTGTACCGCGGATCTCGCGCGGTCGGTCAGCGTCTTGTCCTTTGTCAGCAGCGTGCCGTCGACGTCGGAGACGACGAGCGAGATTTTTGTCATGACGGCCCCCTTGGGTGTTTCTTGGGTGTTTGGCCTCAGCGTTTCGCGCCGCCCAGTTTCAACTGCCGCACCGCGCCGTCCACGATCGCTTCCACGGACTCGTCGATCGAGACGGTGATCACGTGCTCGCCGGCCTCCGGCGGCTGCAGCGTGTTGAACTGGCTCGTCAGCAGGCCGGGCGGCATGAAGTGACCCTTGCGTTGCGCGAGGCGAGCGGCGATCAGCTCCTTCGTGCCCCTCAGGAAGACGAAGCGAACGTCGTTGCGTCCGCGCAGGAGCACGTCCCGATAAGTATGCTTCAGCGCCGAGCAGGCGATGATGATTTGCCCGCCGCTGTCACAGACCCGCGCGATCTCGTCGGCGATGGCGTTGAGCCAGGGCCAGCGATCCTCGTCGGTGAGGGGATGGCCGGCCCGCATCTTCTCGACATTGCTGGCGGGATGAAAGCTGTCGCCGTCTTCGAAACGCCAGCCGAGGCGCTCGCCGAGCGCTTTTGCAACCGTGCTCTTGCCCGAGCCCGACACGCCCATCACGATCAATGCACAAGGTGCTTCAACGCCCGCCACGAATTCCCTCCGGAAGCGCGGCCTGGTCGACCAGCCAGACGGTCTCGCCATTCGAGCGCGCGCGTACAGCCGGAAGAGTCTCGCCATTGAGCAGGCGCGTCAAGATCGGCTGCTTGTCATGCCCCGCTATCTCGAACAGCATTTCGCGGCAGGACGCCAGCGCGGGCAGGGTGAGCGAGACCCGCGGCACGAAGGGGGCAACATTGGCCTCGGGGACGCCGACCACCCAGCGTCGCGTCTCCTCGATCGCGGGGTAGCCCGGGAAGAGCGAAGCCGTGTGGCCGTCCGGCCCCGCGCCCATCAAAACCATGTCGAACAGCGGCCGTGCCGGGTCCAGGCTTTCCGCGCCGTAGAAAGACTGCAGCTCGCGGGCATAAGCCTCGGCGCTCTGATCCGGGTCGTCAACCGTCGTCGGGATCGGGTGAACATGGCCGGAGGGCGCGTTGCGATCGAGAAAGGTCGCGCGCGCGACCGCCATGTTGTTGAGGGGATCGCTTTCGGGCACGAAGCGCTCGTCACCGATGAACCAGTGCACGCGCTCCCACGGGATTTGTTCGCGCCAGGCGTCGCGGCCCAGCAGCTGGTAGAGCCTCTTCGGGCTGGAGCCGCCGGTCAGGCAGATCGCGATCCGCCCGGGATTGGCCGCGATTCGCGCCATCACCCGTTCGGCCGCAGCCCGCGCCAGAGCCTCGGCGTCGGCCGCGACGATCAGCTTCGGCTGTCCCGCCGCTGCCATCACGAGAACTTGCGCCAGCTTCGGCCGTCGCGGCGGAGCAATTCATCGGCACAGGCGGGGCCGTCGCTGCCGGCTCGATAGGTCTCGATGCCGTTGCTGCCCGCGTTCTTCCAGGCGTCCAGGAACGGCTGCACCGCCTCCCATCCGGCTTCGATGCCGTCGGCGCGCTGGAACAGGATGTTGTCGCCGATCATGCAGTCGTAGATCAGCGTCTCGTAGCCGGTCGAGGGATCGGCCCGGAAATAGTCGCCATAGCGAAACTTCATCTCGACGCCGTCGATGGTGACGCTCGGCCCAGGGATCTTGGCGTTGAACTGGAGCTCGATGGTCTCCGTCGGTGCGATGCCGATCGTGAGGAAGTTCTGGGAGAGGCGATCGACAGCGGTGCCTGAGAACATCGACAGCGGCGCCTGCTTGAACTTGATCGCGACCTCGGTGCGCTTGTGGCCGAGCGCCTTGCCCGTGCGCAAATAGAACGGCACGCCGGCCCAGCGCCAATTGTCGATCATCAGTTTCAGCGCGACATAGGTCTCGGTGGTGCTGCCGGGCTTGACGTCCTCGGTCTTGCGATAGTCCGGGATCTCATCGTCGCCGATGCGCCCCGACAGATATTGGGCGCGCACCGAGCTCTTCAGCGCTTCCTCTTCGCTCGGGCGCTGAATCGAGGTCAAAATCTCGGCCTTCTCGGAGCGCACGGAATGGGCGTCGAAACGCGCCGGCGGCTCCATCGCGACCAGCGACATCAGCTGAAACAGATGGTTCGGCACCATGTCGCGCAGCGCGCCGGTGGCATCGTAGAAGCCGCCGCGATGGCCGACGCCGAGCTTCTCCTCCACCGTGATCTGGATGTGGTCGATATGGTTGCGATTCCAGATCGGCTCGAACATGCCGTTGGCAAAGCGCAGCACCAGGATGTTCTGCACCGTCTCCTTGCCGAGATAGTGATCGATCCGGTAGATCTGGTGCTCGTCCATGATCTTCAGCAGTTCGCCATTCAGCGCGCGCGCCGAGGCGAGGTCGGTGCCGAACGGCTTTTCGATCACCAGTCGCCGCCACGCGCCGTTCTCCTTCATCATGCCGGTGCGGCCGAGCTCGCGCGCGGTCGGCGCGAACGCAGCCGGCGGGGTGGCGAGGTAGAACAGCCGGTTGCCGCCGGTGTCCTGCGCGCATTCCAGGGAATCCAGATGCTCGCGCAGGCGATCAAAGGATGGCGGATCCTTTGCGTCGGCTTCGACGAAGGTCACGCATTCCAGCAGCTTCTTGGCAATGTCGTCGTCCACCGGCCGGGTCGCGAACTGGCGCAAGCCCTTTAACAGGCTGTCGCGCAGCTCGTCGTCCGACTGGCCCCGGCGGGCGACGCCCACCACGCAGAACTTTTCCGGTAACAGATGCTCGGCCGCCAGATTGTAGAGCGATGGCATCACCAGCCGATGGGTGAGGTCGCCGGTGACACCAAAGATGACGAAGGCGCAATTTTCCGGCTTGCGCTTGGCTTGCGGGTCTTTTGTCACGAACGATTGGCCTTCGCTCTGCTCATTGCTATTTCGGCTTCGAAGCAGCCGGCTGCTTCGGCTCCTTGTGGCCGCCGAAGCCGGCTCGCATCGCTGAGAGAATTTTCTCGGCAAAGGTGTGTTCCTTGCGGGAACGGAACCGTGCGAACAGCGCCGCTGTCAGGACTTCGGCCGGCACGGCCTCGTCGATTGCGGCGTTCACGGTCCAGCGTCCTTCGCCGGAATCCTCGACGAAACCGGAATACTCCGTCAGTGTCGGGCTGTCGGCGAGTGCCGTCGAGGTGAGATCGAGCAGCCAGGACGGGATCACGCTGCCGCGGCGCCACACTTCGGCGATGTCGGCGAGATCGAAATCGTAACGATGATCCGCCGGCAAGGCCTCGATGTTGGCGTTCTTGAGGATGTCAAAACCTTCGGCATAGGCCTGCATCAAGCCGTATTCGATGCCGTTGTGGATCATCTTGACGAAATGCCCGGCGCCAACGGGGCCAGCATGGATGTAGCCCTGCTCGATGCGGGGATCGCGCCCCTCACGTCCCTCCGTGCGTGGAATGTCGCCGGTGCCGGGCGCGAGCGCGGCGAAGATCGGATCGAGCCGATCGACCACCTGTTTCTCGCCTCCGATCATCATGCAATAGCCGCGGTCGAGGCCCCAGACGCCGCCGGAGGTGCCGACGTCGACGTAGTGGATGCCGCGCTGCTTCAGCGCCTTCCCGCGGCGGACGTCGTCTTGCCAGAACGTGTTGCCGCCGTCGATGATGACGTCGCCTTCCTGCATCGCACCCGCGATCGTCTCGATCGTTTGCTCGGTAATGCGGCCAGCAGGCAGCATCACCCAGGCGGTGCGCGGCCGTTCGAGCTTGGAGATGAATTCCTCGAGCGTCGTCGAGCCTACCGCGCCGTCGGCGGCAAGGCCGGCAACGGCCTTGGCGTCCTTGTCATAGACCACGGTCGAATGTCCCTGGCGCATCAGGCGGCGAACGATGTTGCCGCCCATCCGGCCGAGGCCGATCATGCCGAGTTGCATTTGAGAAATTCCCTTAGTTCAGTGCGTCGTTCAGCGCCGCATTGAGCGCCGCGAGACCTTTCTTGAGCCCGCCCTTCAGGTGGACCCGCAGCGCGCGCCGGCCGCGCTCGGTGAGCACGTCGAAGTCGCCCCGTGCCTGCGCCGCCTTGATCACGCCGAAGCTGGCCTTCTGGCCGGGCACCGGCAGGTCCCTGGCATCGTCGGCGGTGATCTGGAGGAACACGCCGCTGTCGGGGCCGCCCTTGTAGGCCTGTCCTGTCGAGTGCAGGAAACGCGGTCCGAACTCGGCGCAGGTCGCGACATGTCGCTTCTCGCGCACTTCGAGCCGCATGGCCTGGAGCGCGTCGATCGTCGCCTTGTCGCGCGCGATGTAGCCGAGCAGGGCGACATAATCGCCATGGTTGGAGCGCGACAGATGCGCCTTCAGCCAAGAGGTGAGGTCGCCGTTGGCGCCGGCGGCGCGCAGGGCCGCGGCATTGGTCTCGTCGGTGTAGAGATCGGCCTCGGTGGTGCTGACCACCGGCCGTTCGGCCGGCAGCGCGCCGGTCTTTTCGAACGAGGCGGTGAGCTCTCGGGTCTTGATCTTGGCCGCTTCCACGTCCGGCTGGTCGAACGGGTTGATGCCGATGATGCTGCCCGCCACCGCCGTTGCCATCTCGAAGCGGAAGAACTCCTGGCCGAGATGGTCGATCGACTTCATCACGATGCGCACGACGGGATGGCCGGCCGCTTCGATCGCAGCAAGCTGCGAGTCATGGGCGGCGTCCGCTTCGCCCTCGATACGAATGTCGATGAAGAGCCGGTCATTGCCGTAGACCGCGGGCTCGCCCAGCGGCTCGCCGTCGATCGGGATCAGACCCTTGCCATCCTTGCCGGTCGATTCCGCGATGAGCTGCTCGGCCCAGGCGCCGAAATCGGCAATCTTCTTCGACGACAGGATCGTCACCTTGTCGCGGCCTTCGAGCGCTGCATGGCCCAT
The DNA here is from genome assembly GCF_055807615.1 of Bradyrhizobium sp. MV1.5. Taxonomy (NCBI): domain Bacteria; kingdom Pseudomonadati; phylum Pseudomonadota; class Alphaproteobacteria; order Hyphomicrobiales; family Nitrobacteraceae; genus Bradyrhizobium; species Bradyrhizobium sp. MV1.5. The sequence continues at coordinate 118,169 of NZ_JBVVPL010000017.1, forward strand.
GGCAAGGCCGAGCTGCACGCCGGGGTTCTCACTTGGCGGCACGTCCGGTCCGCAGGAGCGGGCCATCGCCAGCGCGTGCTTGATGAAGGTCTTGATATCGACGCCCGCGGTTGCCGCCGGCACCAGGCCGAACGGCGAGAGCACCGAATAGCGCCCGCCGATGGAGGGCTCGCCGTGGAAGATGCGCGCATAGTTCAGCGTCTTCGCCGCCTTCTCCAGCGACGATCCGGGATCGGTGACCGCAATGAAGCGATGGCCGGTCTTGACCTTCGACCCGACCGCCTGCGCGACGCGCTCGTGGAAATAATCCTTCATCGCATTCGGTTCGGTGGTGCCGCCGGATTTGCTGGAGACGATGAACAAGGTGTTGGCGATGTCGATCCTGGCCTCCATCGCCCGCACCTGGGCCGGATCGGTGGAATCCAGCACGTGCAGCTTCGGGAACCCGGGCTTCTTGCCGAAGGTCTCGGCCAGCACCTCCGGCCCGAGGCTCGATCCGCCCATGCCGAGCACGACGGCGTCGGAGAATTTCTGGCCCTTCACGCGACTGGCATAGTCCTCATAGTCGGCGACGTCGGCCTTGGCGGCACTGTCGAGCCAGCCGAGCCATTTGTCCTCGTCGGTGCCGGTCCAGACCGATTTGTCGCGCTGCCACAGCCGGCGGATCTTGGCCGACGCGCGCCATTCCTCGGTGCTCTTGGCCACGGCCTTGCCGAGACCGTCGCCGAGCGAGAGCAGCTGGCGGTCGATCGCGGGCCCGAGCACGGTGGCGCGCTTGTGCGCGACCGCGCCATAGAGCTTGTCGGCGGCGTCGGCAAACTGCTTGACGCCGTCCTTGACGAGCTCCTCGGTGATGGCGTCGAGCGAGACGCCGGAGCGTTCCAGTTCTTCCAGCACGCGCCTGGCGTCGTCGACATTCTCTTCCAGGCTGTCGCGCGGCGTGCCGTGGTCGCGGAACGCATCCAGCGTTGCCGGCGGCACGGTGTTGATGGTGTCGGGACCGATCAATTCCTCGACATAGAGAACGTCGCTGTAGTCCTTGTTCTTGGTGCCGGTCGAGGCCCACAGCATGCGCTGCGGTTTGGCGCCCTTGGCCGCGAGCTTGTCCCAGCGCGGACCTGAGAACAGGCGCTTGTAATCCTGGTAGGCGACCTTCGCGTTGGCGATCGCGACCTTGCCCTTCAGCGCGGCGAGCCGTTCCTTCTCGCTCGGATCGTTGGCGCGGGCGATCTTCTCGTCGAGCTGCTTGTCGACCACCGAGTCGATGCGGCTGACGAAAAAGCTCGCCACGCTCGCCACGTGCGAGGGGTCGCCGCCACCTGCGACGTATTTCTCCAGACCGGCGAGATAGGCCTCGGCGACTTGCAGATAGACGTCCCTGGAGAACAACAGCGTGATGTTGATGCTGATGCCGTCGCCGATCAGGGTCTCGATCGCCGGCAGGCCCTCCGGCGTCGCCGGCACCTTCACCATCAGGTTCTTGCGATTGACGTCCTTCCAGAGCCGCCGCGCCTCTGTGACCGTTTCACCGGTGTCCATCGCCAGATAGGGCGAGACTTCCAGGCTGACATAGCCGTCGCCACCCTTGAGGCGATCGTAGACCGGGCGCAGCACGTCGGCGGCGTTCTGGATGTCCTCGACCGCGACGGCCTCGAACAGGTCGGCGACCGACCGATCGCCGCGCTTCAACGCCTTGCCGATCGGCGCGTCGTACTCGTCCGAGCTGCCGATCGCTTTCTCGAAGATCGAGGGGTTGGAGGTGACGCCCTTGACGCCGTCGGTGTCGATCAGCCGCTTCAGGTCGCCCTTGGCGATGAAGCCACGGGCCAGGAAGTCCAGCCAGACGGCTTGTCCGTGCTTTTCCAGTTCTTTGACGGGATTCATGATGCTAATTTATCTCCAAGCCTGCGGGCGAGGGGTTTCCGCGCCGGTCCTGACGCGCTATCCTCTAGCTTACATGCTTCCTTGAGGGAACCAATCAAGGGTATGGGCGTCATATCCTCCAGTGTAACTCCGTCGCGATCATGGCGATCCGCGTAGAGGGAGCCAAGTTGCGTAAAAGGTCATTGGCCGTGAGGAATCGGCCGGGCCTCCTTGTGTAACGCCAGCTGCCTCGCCTCGCCGCTCGTGGCTGCGCGGAGTACTCATCAGCGGACTCCGGTCCGCCTGATGCATTGTGGCTCGGTCGCGAATGGCCATGCTGGGGGAAGGCATGCAAGCACATCATGACCGTCCGGCGCTCGCTGTCACGGACAGACTCCAATCGGTCACGTCGACCGGATGCGTCGATGCGTCCCACGATCTCGAAATCGGTCCATGTACGACCCGACTGCGGCTGCTGGTCGTAGCGGGCTTCGCCATGACGCTGCTCAGCGCAACGCTCGCCTTGGGCTGGTGGAACGCTCTTGGCGATTACGGCACGATGGTCGGCTATGCCGGCGTGGTGGCGTTCGCCGTGATGACCGGTCGGCTGATCTGGATGCTCCCCGCCGAGCGGGGATCGGTGGTGATCGTCACCCCCTACGGCATTCGCGACCTCCGCATCGGCAATGAATTTCTGCTGTGGGACTCGATCGCGGAGATTTCGGCTGAAGAACGCCGCGGGCGCAAGGTGATCGTGCTGACGCCGACGCCGGCCTTGCAGAGGCAGCTCTGCAGCATCCGCGGCTTGGCCCGCGGTGTGACGGACGATCGCATCGTCATCCGGTCGGACGGCCTGGCGACCGATTTTGATACACTGCTGCGCGCTTGCCGCGACTGTCAGGCCGCCGGCGGTCCGCGCACCGCATTGCAGCAGGAAGATGAACGCGGCACCCAAGGCTTCGCCGTACAAGCGTCATAAGATCGCCGTTCGCAGACGGCTATGATGCGGCGCCGGATGAACGCATCCCCGGTAATGCCCGGATGTTGCGAGCGAGTGACATTTTCTGGAAATGAGCCAATATAGACAGAGATTCGCTCAAATATCAGGCAGGTGCCTGTTCGTAACTCACCCTGTGCCTACGTTGTGCGTTGCGCCGAGAAGGCGCCCGGGTGTCGAATGATCGTCATGTGCTCACGCTGATTCGAGAGTGGCGCTAAGGAACGGTCCGGTCGCTGCTTTCGTTCAATTGTGTAGCGGAACTCACGCGGAGAGGGATCATGTACAACGATTCTCTATTCAACGCTTTCGCTAAGTCGTTCGAGGCGAGAAGCCAACACGACATGTCGATGGCGGAATATCTGGAATCGTGTCGAAGCGATCCCATGAAATATGCGAACGCGGCCGAACGACTGCTAGCAGCGATCGGTGAGCCCCAGACGATTGACACGGCCAAGGACCCACGCCTTGGCCGTATTTTTTTGAACCGCACGATCCGCACCTATCCGGCCTTCGCCGGCTTCTACGGCATGGAAGAAACCATCGAGCGCATCGTCGGTTTCTTCCGTCACGCGGCGCAGGGCCTCGAAGAGCGCAAGCAGATCCTGTATCTGCTCGGTCCGGTCGGCGGCGGCAAGTCCTCGCTCGCCGAGCGGCTCAAGTCGCTGATGGAAGTGCACCCGATCTACGTGCTCAAGGCCGGCGACGAGCTCTCGCCCGTGTTCGAAAGCCCGCTCAGCCTGTTCGATCCGGATCAGCTCGGCCCGATGCTGGAAGAGAAATACGGCATTCCGCGCCGCCGTCTCACCGGCCTGATGAGCCCGTGGTGCTACAAGCGGCTGGAAGCCTTCGGCGGCGACATTTCCCAGTTTCGGGTCGCAAAAATCCAGCCGTCGCGGCTGCGCCAGATCGGGATCGCCAAGACCGAGCCGGGTGACGAGAACAACCAGGACATCTCCTCGCTGGTCGGCAAGGTCGACATCCGCAAGCTCGAAACCTACGCGCAGAACGATCCCGACGCCTACAGCTATTCCGGCGGCCTCAACCGCGCCAACCAGGGCGTGCTCGAGTTCGTCGAGATGTTCAAGGCGCCGATCAAGATGCTGCACCCGCTGCTCACCGCGACGCAGGAAGGCAACTATATCGGCACCGAAAACATCGGCGCGATCCCGTTCACCGGCGTCATCCTCGCGCACTCCAACGAAGCGGAGTGGTCGAGCTTCAAGGCCAACAAGAACAACGAGGCCTTCATCGATCGCATCTGCGTGATCAAGGTGCCGTACTGCCTGCGGATCACGGAGGAGCAGAAGATCTACGAGAAGCTGATCCAGGGATCCGAGCTCGCGGCCGCGCCTTGCGCGCCCGCGACGCTGGAAACGCTGGCGCGGTTCTCGGTGATGTCGCGCCTGCGCAAGCACGAAAACTCCACGACCTACGCCAAGATGAGGGTCTACGACGGCGAGAGCCTGAAGGAGACCGATCCGAAGGCGCGCAGCGTCCAGGAGTATCGCGATGCCGCCGGCGTCGACGAGGGCATGGACGGTGTTTCCACCCGCTTTGCCTTCAAGATCCTGGCTGCGACCTTCAACCACGATCCGCAGGAAGTCGCCGCCGACGCCGTGCATCTGATGTACGCGCTGGAGCAATCGATCAAGCGCGAGCAGCTGCCCGAGGAAGTCGAGAAGCGCTACCTCGAATTCATCAAGGCTGACCTTGCACCGCGTTATGCCGAGTTCATCGGCAACGAGATCCAGAAGGCTTATCTCGAATCCTACTCGGATTACGGCCAGAACCTGTTCGACCGCTACGTCGACTACGCCGATGCCTGGATCGAGGACCAGGATTTCAAGGACGCCGACACCGGCCAGCTGCTGGATCGCGAACTCTTGAACCAGGAATTGACCAAGATCGAGAAGCCGGCGGGCATCGCCAACCCCAAGGATTTCCGCAACGAGGTGGTCAAATTCTCGTTACGGTCGCGCGCCCAGAACGGCGGCAAGAATCCGACCTGGATCTCCTACGAGAAGATTCGCGATGTGATCGAAAAGCGGATATTCTCCCAGGTCGAGGACCTGCTTCCGGTCATCTCCTTCGGGTCGAAGAAGGACGGCGAGACGGAGAAGAAGCACGGCGAGTTCGTCGCACGCATGGTGGAGCGCGGCTACACCGAGCGTCAGGTTCGCCGGCTCGTCGAATGGTACATGCGCGTGAAGCAGGCCGGTTGAGGCGGATGGAAAAGTGCCGATTCACATTATTGACAGGCGCCTGAACCCAGGCGGCAAGAGTCTCGAGAACCGGCAGCGGTTCTTGCGTCGGGCCAAATCCCTGGTGCAGGGCGCCGTCAAGAAGACCTCGCAGGAACGCGACATCAAGGACGTCCTGGAGGGTGGCGAGGTCACCATTCCGCTCGACGGCATGCACGAGCCGCGTTTCCGCCGCGACGGCGGAACGCGCGACATGGTGCTGCCCGGGAACAAGAAGTTCATCGAGGGCGACTATCTCCAGCGCTCCGGCCAGGGCAGCGCCAAGGATTCCGGTCCGGGCGAAGGCGACAGCGAGGACGCCTTCCGCTTCGTGCTGAGCCGCGACGAATTCGTCGATCTCTTCCTCGACGATCTCGAACTTCCCGATCTCGCCAAGCGCAAGATCGCGCAGACCGAGAGCGAGGGCATCCAGCGCGCCGGCTACACCACGTCGGGCTCGCCATCCAACATCTCGGTGAGCCGGACGGTTCGGCGCGCAATGGCGCGCCGTATCGCGCTCAAGCGTCCCAGCAAGGAGGAGATCGAGGAGCTGGAATCCGCCATCGCCGCATGCGCGGATGAGGACGAGCGTCTGGTGCTGATGGCCCAGCTCGAGAAATTGAAGGCGAAGTCCAAGCGTATTCCCTTCATCGATCCGCTCGACATCCGCTACCGGCGCTTCGAGACGGTGCCCAAGCCCGTTGCCCAGGCCGTGATGTTCTGCCTGATGGACGTGTCGGGCTCGATGTCCGAGCACATGAAGGATCTCGCCAAGCGCTTCTACATGCTGCTCTACGTATTCCTGAAGCGCCGCTATAAGCATGTCGACATCGTCTTCATCCGCCATACCGATCGCGCCGAGGAGGTGGACGAGCAGACCTTCTTCTACGGCCCGGCTTCCGGCGGCACGCTGGTCTCCAGCGCCCTGCAGGCGATGCACGAGATCGTGCGCGAACGCTTCAGCCCGTCGGACTGGAATATCTACGCTGCGCAGGCATCCGACGGCGACAATTCCTATTCCGACGGCGAGCTCGCGGGCATGCTGCTCACCGACAAGATCCTGCCGGTCTGCCAGTTCTTCGCATATCTCGAGGTCGGCGAGTCCGGCGGCAGCGCCTTCGATCTGTCCGACTCCTCGCTCTGGACCCTCTACGAGCGCCTGCGCAACAGCGGCGCACCGCTCTCGATGCGCAAGGTCAGCGAGCGCAGCGAGATTTTTCCGGTGTTTCACGATCTGTTTCAGCGCCGCGACACTGCCCAGGAGAAAGCCGCTCCATGACGGAACGCTTGTTCGAAGGCGCCGATTGGGATTTTCACACCTTGCAGCGCATCACGGATGCCTGCGAGGAGGTGGCGACGAAAGATCTCGGGCTCGACGTCTATCCGAACCAGATCGAGGTGATCACCGCCGAGCAGATGCTGGACGCCTATTCGTCCGTCGGCATGCCGCTGTTCTACAAGCACTGGTCGTTCGGAAAGCACTTCGCGTATCACGAGGCCTCATACCGCAAGGGCCTGATGGGTCTTGCCTATGAGATCGTGATCAACTCCTCGCCCTGCATCTCCTACCTGATGGAGGAGAACACGGCGACGATGCAGACCCTGGTGATCGCGCACGCCGCCTTCGGGCACAATCATTTCTTCAAGAACAACTATCTGTTCAAGCAGTGGACCGACGCCGACGGCATCCTGGACTATCTGGATTTCGCCAAGAACTACGTCATGCAATGCGAGGATCGCTACGGCCGCGTCGAGGTCGAGCGCACCCTCGATGCCGCGCATGCGCTGATGTCGCACGGGATCGACCGCTATCCCGGCAAGAAGAAGCTCGATCTCCGCGCCGAAGAGAAGCGGGCAGGGCGCCGCCGCCAGCACGAGGAGGAGGTCTTCAACGACCTCTGGCGCACCGTGCCGGCGGGAAAGAGCAAGACCCGGTCCGCGCTCAGCATCGAACGCCGCCGCAAGCTGCTCGGCCTGCCGCAGGAGAACCTGCTGTATTTCCTCGAGAAGAGCGCGCCGCGGCTGGCGCCCTGGCAGCGCGAGCTGTTGCGCATCGTCCGCCACATCGCGCAATATTTCTATCCGCAGAGCCAGACCAAGGTGATGAACGAGGGGACGGCGACCTACGTCCACTATCGCATCATGACCAAGCTGCATCAGCAGGGCCGCATCAGCGACGGCAATTTCCTCGAATTCCTGCAGTCGCACACCAACGTCGTGTTCCAGCCCGAATTCGACGACCAGCGCTTTTCCGGCTTCAACCCCTATGCGCTCGGCTTCGCCATGATGCAGGACATCGAGCGCATCGTCACCCGGCCGGAAGACGAGGACCGCGAGTGGTTCCCGGACATCGCCGGCAAGAACGACGTGATGGGCGTGCTGCGCGACGTCTGGGCCAACTACCGCGACGAGAGTTTTATCGCCCAGTTCCTGAGTCCGAAGCTGATGCGGCACCTCCGCATGTTCCACTTGCACGATGATCCCGAGGAACGCGCCGGCATCCGGGTCGACGCCATTCACGACGAGCGCGGCTTCCGCCGCGTCCGGCGCGAGTTGGCACGGCAGCACGATGTCGGCTACATCGACGCGAATATCGAGGTGGTCGACGTCGATCTCTCCGGGGACCGGCGGCTGATCCTGCATCACCATGTCATCAAGGGCGCGCAGCTCAACGAGACCGACGCCAAGCGCGTGCTCCAGCATCTGGCCGATCTCTGGACCTACGACGTCGCACTGATCGAGGTCGACGCCAACGACAAGGTGCTGCGCGAATACGTCGTGAGCCCGCGCCCGATCTCGGCGGTGGCCTGACGCGGACGTCACGCCTGGAGCTTCGATGTGGCGGACAGCTCGCCCCGCGGTCCATCCTTCGAGACGCCCGCCTTTGGCGGGCCCTCAGGATGAGGACGGAGTCTGCGGCTGCAATTTCGACAGACAGGGACGCTGCCCAGCCTCATCCTGAGGAGACCGCGGAGCGGTCGTCTCGAAGGACGAGGCGCTTGCTCTGGCCGCCGCCGAGAATTTGAATCGACTCGAGGTCCTCTAAGTCGATCGCTTCTTCGCCGGCTTCTTCTTGGCTTTCGACGCGTTCAGCTCCACCGCTGCGCGGATCAGCGCCTTCAACGCCTTCTCGTTGATCTTCTCACCTTCGCGAATATCGATCGCGCGCCGCACGTTGCCGTCGAGGCTGGAATTGAACAGGCCCGCCGGATCGTCCAGCGCCGCGCCCTTGGCAAAGGTCATCTTCACGACGGCCTTGTAGGTCTCGCCGGTGCAGATGATGCCGTCGTGCTCCCACACCGGAACGCCGCGCCATTTCCATTCCTCGACGACGTCAGGGTCGGCCTCTTTGATGAGGCCGCGGATTCGCCCGAGCATGTCGCCGCGCCAGTCGCCGAGCTCCTTGATCCTGCCGTCGATCATCCTGGATGGCGAAGCGCCATCCGTCTTCGTCGCGCTGCTGGTTTTCGCGGTCACGGCCTTCGTCATGTTCACGCCTCTTGTCGGGCGCCGCGGCCGCGGTCGAGATATGGCAGTGCGAACATGTAGAGCCCGGTCGCAAGCAACGGGATCAATGGGACGAAGGCGAGCAAACCGATCCACGTCGCCTGGACTTGCAGCGTCAGGGTGACGATGTTGGCGATGACGGCAAGCGTGAAAGCGATCGACAGCCAGCGATGGATCTGCCGAACCCACATGTTTCCGGTCAATGAAACCTCCTCTGAGATGATTGAATGAAGGCCGGCGGCCGCTAGTCTGCCCTTGCCAGCAGTTCGTCCAGCTTGGCGAGAAACTGCTTCCAGCCGGCATGCGCGCCGCCAAAAGCCTGCTTCTGCGTCGGGCTGAAGCCCGCTTGCTCGACGCGCAGATGCGTGCCTGCGCCCGTCGGCGTCAGCGTGAAGGTCACGACGCTCTTGAGGTCGAACGCCGCGTCGTCATGCGAGAAATTCCAGGTGTAGGCGAGCGTCCTCTGCGGCTCGATGGTGAGGACCTCGCAGTCCAGCACGCCGCCCCACTCGCCCCGAAGGTTGAAGCGGTGGCCGACGTTGGGCTTGAAGTCGTTCTTCATCAGCCATTCCTCGATCAGATGCGGCTGCGTCAGCGCGCGCCAGATCCGCTCTGCCGGAAAGGCAAATTCGCGCTCGATGACGACGGAACGGGTTTCGGTCGCGGATTCGTTCATTGGTCCATCCTCTTCAGGAGATCGTCGAGCGCGTCGAGCCGGTTCTGCCAGAATCCGGCCATCTGGCTGGTCCAGTCGATCAGCGGATTGAGCGCGCCGGGCTGTGCGCTGTAATGCGTCTGCCGTCCTTGATGCCGGTCGCGCACCAGGCCAGCCTGCTTCAGCGCGCCGAGATGTTTTGAGACCGCGGGCTGAGACACGCCCGACAGTGCCGTCAGAGCCCCGACCGTCTGTTCGCCCTCGCGGCACAATCGCTCGAAGATCGCCCGACGGGTGGGGTCGGCGAGCGTCCTGAACAGAAGATCGTGAGCGGTGGCGGGCATATAATCCATAACCTGTAAGTTATGGATATATTCATAACCGTGGAGTTATGGATGTGTCAAGTGGGACGCGGATTGGTGTGGGAAGTGATCCCGCAAATTCCTCTTACCTCTCCCGCTTGCGAGGGCTTTGCTTAATTGGCCGAGCGGGAGTGAGGCTCGATGTGGGGCATTTTTTTGTGCGT
>NZ_JBVVPL010000018.1:0-3414 GCF_055807615.1 Bradyrhizobium sp. MV1.5
CGTGCACGATTCGATAGCCGCGCGTCTTGAGATCGCGGATGATCTTCGGCAGCGCCGCCACCGTGCGGGCCTGGATGTCGTGCAGCAGCAGGATGCCCTTGCCCTTGGCGTCAAGCCGCTGCATCGCGAGCTGATAGACGCGATCGGACGACACATGGCGCCAGTCGTCGGCCGGGAAATCGGCGCTCCAGACCTGGATCCCGCGCGAGATCAGAAGGTTCTCGACGCCGTCGGCGCGCATCAGGCCGGGAATGCGGAAGAACGGCGCGAGCTTGGACGGATCGGTCATTGCGGCCGATGTCCACTCGATGCCGCCATCGATCTGCGCCTCGGCCTTGTCGAGCGGCATCCGGTCCATTGTGAGCGGATGCGTCATGCTGTGCGTGCCGACGGTGTGGCCCGCCGCGACGAGCTTGCGCACGCCTTCCGGGTTCGCCTTGGCCTGTTCGCCGATGATGAAGAAGGTCGCCTTGATGCACTCGTCGGCGAGGATCTGCAGCACCTGGTTGGAATATTTCGGCAACGGACCGTCGTCGAAGGTCAGGACGACTTCATGGTCCTTCAACGGCAGCGTCTCGCGGTACTGCATGGTGCCGATGCGGGGATGCTCGTGCGGATCGACCACGAGCGTGCGGGAGGTCCCGAGCGCGTCCGGATGGCCGGGGCAGTCGGCTGCAATGGCCGGCGAGCCGATGGTCAGGACACCCAAAAATCCGCCGAGGAATCCGCCAAAACAAAGGACGATCCACGATCGCGTCCGGGCAACAACGCTACTTCCGATCATGAACCCCGTCTGCCCTCTTACGCGATTGCCGCCATAGTAGGTCGGAGACATCAGCAAACGGTTCAGGCGCAAGAATGCTACCCAGAACCCTGCCGCGACAAATCCCCTCGATACTTGCATGGCGTAGCATGAACAGACTGTTAATAGGGCCCAAATCACCCCATTTTGCACCGGCGTGACATTCCGGCATCAACGTGCGTCGGCATTCTTCTGTGATGTGCCCGCCGGCACGACGTGAACCACCCGATAGCCGTTCTCCCTCAGATACCGCAGGAAGGCCGGCATGATCGCAGCCGTGCGCGCCTTGGGATCGTGGAACAGGATGATACCCTTGCCGGCGGCGGCGAGCCGCTCGGTGACGAGCTTCAATTCCTGCTCCGGCGTTATCTCGTTCCAGTCGCTGGCCCACAGGTCAGCCCCGAACACCACGATGCCGCGGGACTGCAGCAGGTCGAGCTCGGCTTGCGTGGCCTCGAAATAGGGAAACCGGAAGAACGGCGTCGATGGTGTCGTCGTTGAGGTGCCGTGCAGCGCCATCTCGTCGGCGGCAATGCCGCGGTCGATCTCGCTCTTCGCCTTGTCGTGCGGGATCCGCGCCATGAACGGATGCGAGAAGGTGTGGTGGCCGATGCTGTGGCCCTCGCCGGCGATGCGCTTGACCATCTCGGGGTATTCGGAGGCGTGCAGGCCGATCAGGAAGAAGGTCGCGCGCACGCATTCCTGGGCCAGCGCCGCCAGCACCTTGGACGTCGTCGGCGGATACGGTCCGTCGTCGAAGGTCAGCACGACCTCGTGATCGGCGAGCGGCAAGGTCTGCGGAAAGCTCTTCAGGCCCACGCGCGGCGTGGTCTTGGCGTCGACGCTCAGAATGCGGGAGGTGCCGAGCGCGTCCTTGCGCGGGCACTCGGCGGCTTCAATCGAGGCGATGCCGGTGAGGGCGGCGAGGGCGGCGCCTGCCGCCATCGAGGCCCACCTCAGTCGAAGCATCTTTGTCATTGCGCTCAGAGTTGCCTTGTGGGTATTGCCTGAACCAACAGCTCAGACCACTCGTTCCAACCTGTCGGACGGCGAGGCGCGCCATGGATGAACATCTGGACGGTGCCGCGTTTGCCGCGGAATCGGTACTCGACCACGTGCCGATGCGCAATGAAGACGGCGAAATTCGTCACGAATTCGTCGCGGAAATTGCCCATGCGATCGAGGCCGGCGACAGCGCCGCGCTGCGCGCCTGCGTTGCCGAGCTGCACGAGGCCGATCTCGGCGATCTCATCGGGGCCCTCGAGCCCGACGATCGGGTCCGCCTGGTCGAACTGACGGGGCGCGATTTCGACTTCTCCGCGCTGAACGAGCTCGACGAGGGCGTGCGCGAGGAGATCCTCGAGGAACTGCCGCCGCAGACGGTCGCGGAAGGTGTGCGCGAGCTCGAATCCGACGATGCAGTCGAGCTGCTGGAAACGCTCGATCAGGCCGATCAGGAGGAGATCCTCGAGAAGCTGCCGCTCAAGGAGCGCGTCGTGCTCGAGCGCAGCCTGCTTTATCCGGAGAACTCCGCCGGCCGCCGGATGCAGACCGAGTTCATCGCCGTGCCGCAGGATTTCACCGTGGGGCAGGCGATCGACTACATGCGCGAGACGCCGGATCTGCCCGATCGCTTCTACGAGATCTACGTCGTCGACAAGGAGCAGCACTGGCAGGGCGCAGTCTCGCTCGATGTCCTGCTGCGCGCCCGCCGCCCGGTGGCCCTTGCCGAGCTGACCGACGAGGATCGCCGCCGCGTCTCCGTCCTGGAGGACCAGGAGGAGGTGGCGCGCATGTTCGGCAAGTACAATCTCGTCGCAGCCCCGGTACTCGACACCCAGGACCGCCTCGTCGGCGTCATCACCGTCGACGACGTCGTCGACGTCATCGAGGAAGAGGCGGACGAGGACCTCAAGGCGCTCGGCGGCGTCAACAGCGACGAAGAGCTGTCCGACACCGTGTTCACCATTGCACGCGCGCGGTTCAACTGGCTGCTGGTCAATCTCGCCACCGCCTTTCTGGCGTCCTCCGTGCTCGGCCTGTTCGAGGGCCAGCTCGAGAAGATGGTGGCGCTCGCCGTGCTGGCGCCGATCGTCGCAAGCCAGGGCGGCAATGCCGCGACCCAGACCATGACGGTCGCGGTGCGGGCGCTGGCGACGCGCGAGCTCGGCTCCTCCAACGCCTGGCGCGTCGTGGTGCGCGAGGGCCTGGTCGGCCTCGTCAACGGTCTCGCCTTTGCCGTGATCACGGGCATCGCCGCGGTGGCCTGGTTCAGGATCCCGGGCCTCGGCCTGGTCATCGGGCTCGCCATCATCGTGAACCTCTTCGCCGGTGCGCTCGGCGGCATCCTGATCCCGATGGCGCTCGAACGTGTCAGGGCCGATCCGGCTGTCGCCTCCGGCACGTTCGTGACAACGGTCACCGACGTCGTCGGCTTCTTCTCCTTCCTGGGAATTGCGACGTTGTGGTTCGGGTTGAGGTAGGAGCTGTTGAAATCCGTAGCCCGGATGGAGCGAAGCGCAATCCAGGGACGGCGTTCCCGTGGAAAGTCGCCCCCCCCTGGGCGGGCGGCCGAAGCCGGGTGGCGGCCGCAGGAGTTATAAGAACAGTAA
>NZ_JBVVPL010000018.1:3424-126994 GCF_055807615.1 Bradyrhizobium sp. MV1.5
TGTCGCCCGGGCGGCCCCCCCCCCCCCGCCCGGGGGCCCCCCCCCCCCCCGCGGGGGCCCCCGCCCCCCCCCCCCCCCCCCCCGGGGGGGCCCCCCCCCCCCCCCGCGCTACTGGCCATCATCTTTAATCCGAACTTAAGCGACCTCCCGCATCATCGTCCCCGCTTGGGGGAATGAGCATGCGTGTGCGGCTGAAGGCGGACGGACGGATTGTCGAGTTGCGGGACGGACAAGAGTTTCCTGTCCAGCCACTTCCGATCCAGCCCTTTCCAATCCAGCCCGTACCTGACGCAGCGCCGCCCGACACCAGCTCGCTCGCCGTGCGCGATTTGCGCCGCCGCGCCTGCCTGACCCAGATGGAGTTCGCGGCCAAACTCGGCGTTCCCGTCGAGACCATCCGCAACTGGGAGCAGGGCAAGCGTGCCCCGCGGGGACCCGCCCGCGCGCTGCTCGCGGTGATCGCGCATGCGCCCGAGACCGTGTTCCAGGCGCTCGCCAAAGCATGAGCTCAAGGCCTGACGTCAAGGCTTGAGGTCAAAGCCTGGCGCGAACCTCCCGTTAGCATTGCGCGCAAGATCCGGCCCGGCGGCCGGTGTCGTCCGTTGGCAGTGTCGCCCGCCGGGTTCATAATGACGCCTGGATCATGATTTGGGGCGAGCGCGACAGAGAGGATTCCTCATGCTGTTCGTCGAGACCAATGGCGCAAGAATACCGGCGATCGGGCTGGGAACCTGGGAGCTGAGCGGGCGCATGTGCGCACGCGTGGTCGAGCAGGCGTTGCGGCTCGGCTATCGCCACATCGATACCGCACAGGTCTACGAGAATGAGCGCGAGGTCGGCGACGGCTTGCGCGCCTCCGGCGTGCGCCGCGACGACATCTTCCTGACGACAAAGGTCTGGACCAACCATTTCGCACCCCACGATCTCGAGCGCTCGGTCAAGGAGAGCCTGGCGCGCATGCGACTTCCCTCCGTCGATCTCCTGCTGCTGCACTGGCCCAATTCGCACGTGCCGCTGGAGGAGACGCTGGGCGCGTTGTCGCATGCCAAGCGCATGGGCCTGACCCGCCACATCGGCGTCTCCAATTTCACCGTCGCGCTGATCGAGCAGGCGGTGGCGTTGTCGCCGGAGCCGCTGGCCTGCAACCAGGTCGAGTACCACCCTTATCTCGACCAGGCGAAGGTGAGGGCGGCCTGCGATCAGCACGGGCTCGCTCTTGTCGCCTATAGCCCGATCGCCAAGGGGCGGATCAAGACCGACCAGACGCTCGCCGAGATCGGGCGTCTCCATCACAAGACGCCGGCGCAGGTCTGCCTGCGCTGGCTGGTGCAACAGAATGTCGCTGCGATCCCGCGCACCTCGCGCGTCGAACGCCTGTCGGAAAACATCGAGATCTTCGATTTCGAGCTTTCGGACGACGAGATGGCCCGGATCGCCGCGCTGGCCAGTCCCAGGGGCCGCCTGACCGATTTCGGCTTCGCGCCAAAATGGGATTGAGGGGGGACTGCCGTATGCTAGGACGAGCACGGCAACCTGAAGTCAGGCGATGGAACTGCGGAAGATCATACGGACGGACATTGCAGCGTCGGCGATCGCCCATCTGACGCTGGTCGCGCTGATCATCGTGATCAGCGAAGTCCATCCGTTTCACGCCAGCCCGCCCGAATCGGTTTCCGTCAGCATAGTGACGCCGGAGCAGGTGAAGCAGGAAGAAGCCAAAGCCGAGGAGAAGGCCGACGAAAAACTCAAGGCAAAGCCGCCGGATCCGATCCCTGACCTGAAACTGCCGAAGCTGGATTTCTCCGAGAAGGACAACGCGGCGGCCGCGCCGAAGCCCGAGGCGAAGCAGCAGGCCTCGCCTGAAGCGTCGCAACGGAAACAGCCACAGCCCCAGCCTTCACAGACGCCTCAGCGCGCGGCAAATGCGCAGCCGCTACCGCAGCCTCAACAGCCACAGCCTCAGCCATCGCAGTCGCCGCCGCCTCAGGCGACACCGCAGCCCCCGGCGCCACAGCTACTGCCACAAGCGATGCAGCAGCCAGAGGCCGCGCCGCCGCCGGCCTATCAGGCGCCCGAGCCCGACGTCACCGTCAAGTACGGCGTCATGCTGGGCCTGCCGCCGGAATTGCCGACGGAGCTGCCGAAAGATGCTCCCAAGGACGATGGCGGCGATGCCAAGGATTCAATCGCGGCCAAGCTGCCGGCCGAAATCATCGCCGAACTGCGTCGTCACTTGCGAAGCTGCGCCAAGCTGCCGGCGGGCGTCGCGCCGACCGACAACGTCAACATCAAGCTGCGCACGGTGCTCGCGACCGACGGCACGCTGGCGCGCGAGCCGATCCTGATCGAAGCCCCGCCGTCGGCAAAGGGCGTGGCGCTCGTGAAGTCCGCCATGAGCGCGCTTCAGGCCTGCCAGCCCTACAAGATGCTGCCGGCCGACAAATACGGGGAATGGAAGGTGATGGACCTGCCGTTCTCGCCGCGGGATTTCGGCGGGTAACAGGTGGTCATGTAGCCCGGATGGAGCGTAGCGCAATCCGGGGCCGCTCGCGCTGCATTTCGCACCTTCCCGGATTACGCTTGCGCTCCATCCGGGCTACGGGACCGCGCCTGTGTCGCCCCGTCAACCCCTTCCCACAAAAATATTCCACTTTACCGAAATTCGGAAACGGCGTATGTGTCGGTCATCCCGGCTCATCCTTGAGGGGCGATCTCGTTGTCGTCTTGATTGCGAGCCGTGCTTGCGGTGGACGCGGCAGCGTCGGCATGAGAGGTGCGGGCAGGGCGGGTAGTCCCTGTGAGCCCGTGGCCACGTGCGGACGAGCGGCGCTGTGAAGTTCGTCTCGTCGGTATTTCGATGGCCACGTGCACGAGGCGGTCGAACCCTGCGGCGAAATGGCGGGCCGTGCGTACGGCAAAACCGTGTGGTCCTGGCCGTCGTTGCTACGGTCAAGCTGTCGCGGAGGTGTGTGCGAGCCCAACCGGGCGGACAGCATCATCCAAATTCGCGAGGCGAGGGAGGCCAGAAGGAAAGTTCGGCTCCCGGGAGAGCACGGCATAAGCCGTCCAACCATCGCGCAGGGAAGGCCGAGTGATTGGCACCACCTGTATGCTGCTGTGCGGTTTTCCTGCGTGTGCTTTTCGCGCAGCGGACCGCGGGTGCGAGGTCAGCACCCGGCCTTCCCTGCGCCCTCTTGGACAAGAGGGTGGAGTGACCAAGCAAAGCTCGGACGAAATGCGCCGCGAGGATGAGAAGCTGTGTCTGCAAGTCCAATCTGCATTGGAGGATGGCGATGAGGTGGCGGGTGCGTAACACTCCGCTCTCGTGCCCCGGACGCAGCGCAGCGCATCTTCGGCGGTGCGCTGCAGAGCCGGGGCCCATGTCGCTGCATAGGACCGTGTCGCCCTGGGTCCCGGCTCTGCGCAGCAGCGCAAGAGCGCTGCAGCTTGTCCGGGACACGAGCGCGTCAACGACCGCGCTTCATCTCCTCGCCATCCACCACCTCCGGCGCCATCGCCTCCCAAGCGCTCGAGGCGAATTGCCGCCGCCAGGTCACGATCACCACGGCGGCCGTGGTCACGAACAACACCCACGGGCTGACGAACCAGCCGAGATAGCCGAGTGCGAAGAAGAAGGCGCGCTGGCCGCGGTTGAAATGGCGGCCGGCGGATTCGAACAGGCGCGAGGTGCGGATCACATGAGCTTCGGCCTCCGGCGTGTCACGCTGCGAAGCCGCCGGCATGCCGCCGAACAGGATCGCGACATAGTTGAACAGGCGGTACGACCAGGCGAATTTGAAGAAGGCATAGACGCAGATCAGGACAAGGCCGACGCATTTCAACTCCCACATCGCCGGCGAGGTGCTGAGATCGATCGGCAGCTTGCTCAAGATCGTGATCGCGTCGTTGGTCGCGTGCAGCAACGCCAGCGCGCCGCCCAGCGCGATCAGGCTGGTGGAGGCGAAGAAGGCGGTGCCATTCTGCAACGAGGCCATGATCTGCATATCGACCATGCGCGCGTCGCGGTCGAGCAGCCGGCGCACCCACACCTCGCGGTAGCGGTTCATGCGCGCCGACAGGCTGTCGCGGCCATAGGCCGAATGCTCCAGCGTCAGCGCGTAGACCAGCCATTCGATGATGAAGAAGCCGACGGCTGTGATGTCGACCCAATGCCTGCTCATGTCAGTCTCCTGGCGAGGATCGCAACGCTTGCCACGCATGGCGAGGTGCAGCAACGATTGATTGGCGGCAGGCGATGGCGTTAAAAGCGGCTCGCTTCAAGGCGCGTATCGAGAAGGACTGATGACATGGCTGCGCTGAAACTCGCAATCGGCAACAAGAATTACTCGTCATGGTCGATGCGGCCCTGGCTCGCGCTCCGAGCCAACGACATCCCGTTCGTGGAGACCCTCATCCCGCTCTACACCGACAATCCCGCGGACAAGGAGCAGATCATCTCGTTCAGCCGCGCCGGCAAGGTGCCGGTGCTGGTCGACGGCGACATCACAGTGTGGGATTCGCTCAGCATCATCGAATACATCGCCGAGCGCTATCCGGAAGTGAAGCTGTGGCCGGACGACGCCGCCGCCCGCGCCCATGCCCGTTCGGTGTGTGCCGAGATGCATTCCGGCTTCATGGCCCTTCGCAACGAATGCGGCATGAACCTGCACCGCCCGGTGCGCCCCGTGACGCTGTCGGCGGACGCCGAGGCCAATATCGCGCGCGTGCAGGAGATCTGGCGCGAATGCCGGACCCGGTATGGCGCCAATGGACCGTTCCTGTTCGGGCGTTTCGGCGCGGCGGATGCGATGTATGCCCCGGTCGTGCACCGCTTCCGCACCTATGCGATCGAGGTCACGCCGGAGACCAAGGCCTACATGGACACGATGCTGGCGCTGCCGGCGTTCCAGGAATGGACCCGGGACGGGCTCGCCGAAACGCTTCTCATCGAAAAGTTCGAGAACGTGTAATCCGTGGTTGCGATCGGGCCTCGCTTGACGCCGAACAAGCCGGCGGTGCTCGATCGCCCGAGTGCTTGGCAGGAGGGACCTCACGCCCAGGATCCGCCCAGGGCGGCGGATCACGCCAGCCCCGACGGCCGTTTGCCCCATACCCCGGAAGAACGGGTTCCAGCGGTATCATCGGCCGGCGGCATCACTCTGAAATAACTGCAAAATTCGCACGTTTGCCATGTCGCATACTGCTGGCCAAAAAAGCCCGCCGCATGCTATACAGCGGCCGGGTTTCCGGCCGGCCGACGCAGTGGGACCATGGGCGTGGCAGGCGTTGTTTGAGTGATGGAGAGGGTGTTGAAGCACAAATTCCCTATTGGCGCGCGCGTATTGTTCACCGCCAGCAATGTCGCACGCCCCGCTGCCAGCGGCTCGTATGAGGTCATCCGCCTCCTGCCGACCGATGGTGACGACTGTCAGTACCGGATCAAGAGCTCGACCGAAGCCTTCGAACGCGTTGCCAAGGAAAGCCAGCTCGCGCTGTCCTGAAGGCCGACGCTATCCGCGCATTGGCGCGTCACCGGGGAATTGTATTCTGCCGCCGTCAAAAGGCCCGCTTCACCTTCAAAAGGTGGGCCGGGGGCAGTTGCCGACTCTCGGTACTCGCTTTGACCATTCGCTCTCTGCTCGCGTGAGGGGACGTCGCGCATGAACTGGGCATGGGCCTCATCGCTCGACCAAATCTGGCGCTCGCCGGCCTTTCCGATGTGGATGATGCTGGCGGCTGCCGGCTTCTTCGGACTGATCCTCCTGGCCACGCTGCTACGCGCCGAGCGATCGGTCGCCAACGGCGCGCTGACCGTCGTTACGCTGCTCGCCATTGCCATCGCGCTGGCTGCTGTCGTGCGCGTCGATGGACCGGCGGGGCAGACCACGCCGACCGAGGCGCGCGCACAGGCCGCGATGACCGCGAGCCTGCCGGCGTTGTCTTGTCTCGACGATCTCGCCGGCGATGCCGTGGCCATTGGCTGCGAGAAAGCGCTGTTCGGCGCGCCTGACGCGGCGGCTGCGGCCGTCTCCACCACCGCGGCCAGAATCGACCGGCTGACGGCGCTCGGCGATGCCGCGACCGCCGAGAAGAGCCTGACGCCCGATATCAAGGTGCTGCGCAAATCGCTGGAGCGTGATCGCTACGGCCTGGTCGCGCAGGTGCTCGTCGTGCGCGACGGCTGCACGCAGTTCGACTGTGCGGCCTTCCGCTCGCTGACCGACCAGCAGCAGGTCGCCGCCAACATGGATTCCCATCTGTACGACACGCTGGTCGCGCGCTACGCCCCGACCTGGAATGCGCCTGCAGCCGCGCAATCGTTGCCGGCCACGGCCGCGCTCGCCGGACTGCCGCCGTCGATGCCGACGGGCAAGCCGACCAATGCGGAATTCCCGAGTGCCTCGTCGACGCCGCCGGTCAGCATCATGAATCCGGAGCCGTCGACCCGCCAGGCGGCGCCCACCGGGAACGCGGCGGCTCCGCGCCACCCGGCGGCGGCCTCGGCACAGGCCGCAGCTCCCGCCGCGAAGAAGCCGCCTGCGCCGAAGGCTGCGCGCGCGCCAGCGGCAGCACCGGTTCCGCTCGCGCCGCCGGCCGCGGCTCCCCCGGCTGCGGATAACGAGTAGATCGGCATTCCAAATGGGTGTCTGCCCGGCTAATGCTGGGGCATGCCACTACATCTGATCAAGCTCGCCGTCGGCTGCGAATCCGTCAAGGAATTGAAGGAGTGGACCGCCGAACGAATGCAGACCGCCAAGAAGAAGGGTCTGCCGCAACATCACATCCACATCACCCGCATGGTGCCCAAGCGCGACGCCGAGATCCTGTCCGGCGGGTCGCTCTATTGGGTGATCAAGGGCGAGGTCGCTGCGCGCGAAAAGATCATCGGCATCGAGCCGTTCCGCGACAAGGACGGCATCGGACGCTGCCGGATCGTGATGCAGCCGAAGGTGATCCCGGTGTCGCCGCGGCCGATGCGCCCGTTCCAGGGCTGGCGCTACCTGGCCGACGATTCGGTGCCGCCCGATCTCGGCAAGTCCGCCGCCGGCTCGATCGCGGCGATGCCGGAGCCGATGCGGCGCGAGCTGCGCGATCTCGGGCTGCTCTAAACCGCGATATTGTCGATCAGCCGGGTCGTGCCGAGCTTGGCCGCGACCAGGATGCGCAACGGTCCGTCGTTGCGCGAGCTGACCTGTGCCAGGGTCGCTGCATGGCGCACTTCGAAATAGTCGAGCTCAAAGCCGGCCGCCGTGATCATTGCGGCACCGCGCGCCATTGCGGCCGCGACCGCTTCTCCGGCGCGGATGCGCCCGGCGCTCTCCTTCATGGCGCGGTACAGCGTGGTCGCGGTCTGCCGCTCCTGTGGCGACAAATAGACGTTGCGCGAGGACATCGCGAGCCCGTCGCGTTCGCGTACGGTGCGGGAGCCGATCACCTTGACGCCGAGGTCGAGGTCGCGGGCCATCTGCGCCACCACCCGCAACTGCTGAAAATCCTTCTCGCCGAAGATCGCGACATCCGGCCGGCACTGCGTGAACAGCTTGCCGACGACGGTGGCGACGCCGCCGAAGAAATGCGGGCGGAAGCGATCCTCGAGGCCGGCCAGCGCCGGTCCCTCCGGCACGATGCGGGTGGCAAAGCCCTGCGGATACATGGCCTCGGCGCCGGGATGCCAGACGATATCGACGTCCTCGGCGGCGAGCCTGGCGAGATCGGCCTTCCAGGTTCGCGGATAGGCGCCAAAATCCTCGGTCGGCGCGAACTGGGTCGGGTTGACGAAGATCGACACCACGACGCGGCTCGCGCGCCGCCTGGCCAGGCGCACCAGCGACACATGGCCGTCATGGAGCGCTCCCATGGTCGGGACCAGCGCGATTGTGGCCTTTCGCTTGCGAAGATTGCCGACGGCGCGTCGCAGGGTGGGGGCCGTGCGGGCGATCAAGGGGCTGCGTGACATCAGAACTCGATGGGATTGGGAATCGACGGGCGCGTCCCGGCGCCCGGCAGGCTAACCTTAACAAGCGGCGACCGTGGACGCCATGCATCCGGATGCGGCACAGCATCCGGCGCAAAGCCGCACAGGCGGTCGCGGCATTGTGGGTTGGATCACAGACGCGAAGCGGCGCGGCGATTCATGATGAAGGTCGGCGTGCCGCGATTTGTATTGCCTGTCACGCATTTCACTTGACCGCAGACGCGGCCAACTCGAAGATATTCGTCAGGGGTGTTGAGGATCGCGATGCTTGTGCAAGCTAGCCAAGGCCAGTCCGGCTCGGCGCATGTTGTCGTGCTCGGCAACGAGAAGGGCGGCTCCGGCAAGTCGACGACCGCCCTGCACATCGCAGTCGCGCTTCTGAAAGCCGGCCAGCGCGTCGCCACCATCGACCTCGACTGCCGTCAGCAGAGCTTTACTCACTACATCAACAACCGTTCCGCCTGGGCGCGCCGCACCAAGCTCGACCTCGAACTGCCGCTGCATCGCTGCATCAAGCTCGGCGAAACCATGCAGGTTGCCGAGAACGAGAATTCGGAGTTCCTCCAGTTCATGGAGGCGGTCTCGGCGGTCGAGAGCAGTTTCGACTTCATCGTCATCGATACACCCGGCACCGACAGCTACCTGATGCGGCTTGCGCACTCGATGGCCGATACGCTGGTGACCCCGATCAACGACAGCTTCCTCGATTTCGATGTGCTCGGCACCGTCGATCCCGCCAATTACGCGGTGACGGGCGAGAGCCACTACGCCGAGATGGTGCGGGATGTCAGGCGCAAGCGCCGCCAGCTCGACGGCGCGACCACCGACTGGATCGTCGTGCGCAACCGCCTCTCGATGCTCGGCTCCCGCAACAAGCAATTGGTTGCCGAGGGGTTGAAGGATTTGTCGCTGCGGCTCGGCTTCCGCTACGTCGACGGCTTCGCCGAACGCGTCGTCTATCGCGAGTTCTTCCCGCGCGGCCTGACCGCGCTGGACGAGATCGACGAGGCCACCCTCGGCATGCGGCCCAATCTCGGGCATCTCACCGCACGGGAGGAGGTGACGAGCCTGCTCCGCCAGCTCAAGCTTCCGCTCGACGAGCGCGGACGTCGCCGCGCCGCCAACCGTGCCGAGTGGTTCAGCCAGGTCGACAAGCCGCTCGAGGTCCACGACATCCTCGGCGCCTGAGGCGGCGGTATATCGCTACTTCCAGTCGATCAAGCGGCCGGTCTCCCGTGGGAACCGAGCCCGCGCTCAACCGTTTTCACCCCGCGTTTACTGCAAAATTGAACCCGATCGAGACAGGTTGCGTCGGAAGGTGACGTGCACCCTGACGTAGCCGTATGAGAGCGAGATGCCCAAGAAACGTGTGCGCCGCACAATGAAAGGGCTGCCGGTTCACAATATTTGGCCTTCCTGTCACGCTGCTGTGACATATATTAGGGAATAGGCGACCAGGGGCCGAAGAGCCTCGGAAGAACACGATTTTCAACAGGGATTCAGGCCGCAAGAGCCTGAGGCTGAGGACGAAAATGAAGCGTGGAATTGCCGTTCTGGTTTCGGTCAGTGCCCTCTGCGGTGTCGCCTATTTCACGGTGAGCAAGTGGGCAATCAAGCACGAGACCATCACCTTCTACGACGCCTCGCGCGACAACCGTGCGGTGCCCGTCGATATCGCGATCCGTCGTGACAAGGAAATGCAGGCTAATGCCGGCATGATCACGTTGCCGGTCGCCGTGATCAACCACGGCAACACCGTCAAGAACACCGAGTACGGCTTCCTCGCCAACATTTTCGCCGCGCGTGGCTACCTCGTCATCAGCCCCCAGCATGATTTGCCGACCGATCCTCCGATGGTGACCAAGCCCGGCGAGATCTATGTCGGCCGGCTGCCGCAGATCCTGCGCGGCGTCGCCAACATCCATCTCGCCATGCAGGAGATGAAGAAGGTTCAGCCCAACGCCGACTACGATAGGGTGACGATGGTCGGCCACTCCATGGGCGGCGATATCACGATGTATTTCGCCAAGCAGTATCCGGATGAGGTCAAGAAGGTCGTCACGCTCGACAATCTTCGCGTGCCCTTCGTCACCGCCGGCAAGTTCAAGATCCTGTCGTTCCGCTCCACCGATCCGCAGTTCAAGGCCGATGCGGGCGTGATCCCGACCGACGAGGAATGCGAGAAGGCCGGCATCCAGGTCGTGAAGACCGAATTCCAGCACAACGACATGCGCGACACCGGTCCGGACGCTGCCAAGAACTCGATCCAGGGCATGCTCGACAAGTTCCTGAGCGCGACCGATAGCGAAGTGGCGCCGGTCGACACGCAGTCGTCCCCGCCCAAGATTCTCGAGCCCGGGCCGGTCGCTTTGATGGCGCCTGCCAAGAGCTGACGCCGTCCTCGTCGTCGATAGCGATTTTCAAAGCCTCCGCCGGCTGACGCCTGCGGGGGCTTTGCACATTGAACGGGCTGCAGGGGCTGACCACATTAGCCGCTCACGCAAGGGTCAAGGAAATGTCTGGCGAACCCATCAAACCGCGCGGCCGCGATGCCGTCTCGGCGCAACCAGGCGGCGCTGTGCCGCAGGCGGGGACCTCGACCTCGGAGGACATCGCCGCCTTCGTCGCCAACGCGCGTGCGCTGTCACCGCATGCGCCCGGTGCGAAGGGGCGGCTGATCTTCGCGCTGGATGCGACGATGAGCCGGCAGCCGACCTGGGACATGGCTTGCGCGCTTCAGGCCGACATGTTCCGTGAGACCGCCGCGCTCGGCAGTCTCGACGTCCGGCTCGTATACTATCGCGGCTTCAACGAGTGTCGCGCCACGGGATGGATCTCCGACAGCGCCAGGCTTGCGGCGCTGATGAGCAAGATCGATTGCCGTGGCGGCGACACCCAGATCGGCAAGGTGCTGAGCGAGGCGCGGCGCGAGGCCGTCGCATCCGGCGTGCGCGCCGTCATCTTCGTCGGCGACGCCATGGAGGAGAACGTCGACGAGCTCTGCGCCAAGGCTGGCGAGCTCGGCATGCTCAAGGTGCCTGTGTTCGTATTTCAGGAAGGCCATGACGCGGTGGCCGAGCAGGCCTTTCGCGAGATCGCGCGCCTGACCGGCGGCGCCTGGTGCCGGTTCGATCCGGGCGCGGCGGCGCAGTTGCGCGAGCTGTTGCGCGCAGCCGCCGCCTACGCGGCGGGCGGACGCGAGGCGCTATTGCAATTGGCGAAGACCGCCAGTGGCGCGGCCAGGCTGATCGGCCAGATGAAGTAGCGCTGGCGCGCGGTCGGGGGCGCAAGGACACGATGCTTTTTGGCGGTAGGCCGACTATATTCCGGCCATGACCCTGATCGCCGGCGCTATCGCAATTATCACCCTTTATCTGCTGCTCCAGATGTTCCGTTCGGCCAATCCGGCCGTGCTGGCACGCGCGATCAGGTTCGGTGGCGGCGTGGTCGCGCTGGCTGTCGCAGCGTTCACGGGTTTGAAGGGCGAACTGGTGGTGGCGATCCCGCTCGGGATATTCGGCGCCGGGCTCCTAGGCTGGACACCGATGGCAAACGCCGGCTTCGGCCATATCGGCGGGCTGTTCGGCGCCGGCGCGACACGCCCGGCCGGTCAGGCCTCGCGCGTGCGCTCGCAATTCCTGGACATGCGGCTCGATCACGATTCCGGACAGCTCGGCGGCCGGATCGTCGCCGGGCCTCATGCCGGGCGCGATCTCGATGAGTTCGATCTCGCGGCCCTGCTGGCAATGGTCCCGGCGTTCGACGCCGAGAGCGTGGCCCTACTTGAAAGCTATCTTGACCGCCGGTTTCCCGCTTGGCGTCAGAACGCGCAGGGCGACGCGGCAAGGGGGCAGCGCCGCACGGTGGCGACCGGCAAAATGACGACGGAGGAGGCCTATCAGATCCTTGGCCTGCAACCTGGGGCGGGGCGTGACGACATCAGCCGGGCTCACAAGTCCCTGATGAAGAAACTGCATCCCGACCAGGGGGGCTCGACGTATCTCGCTGCCCGTGTAAACGAGGCCAAGGATACTCTGCTTCGCACGCATAACGGCTAACTCCGGCACCACGCTACAAACGCTCGTCCCGTGTGAGCCCCGCTTGCTCTGTTTGCCGTCGCCCCGATGCCCGCCATTGTCGGCGTGGTCGATCCCTTGCGTAAAGTTTTAACCGTAAATCCTTGACGAGAGGTTGTCGTGGAACAGCCTCGTCGGTCACCGCATCCCGAAAATGAAAATGCCCGCGCAAGGCGCGGGCATTTTCATTGGAGCGGTGCGAAAGATCAGTTGCGGACGGTCATACAGGAGATATCGGCGCGCTTCAGGGTTCGGCAGACGGCTTCGGCCTGGTCGCGGTCGAGCCCGGCGAAGCGGGCGCGGTAGAGCTTGCGATTGTCTTTCGCGACGACCGGCTCGGTGAACGGGTCGGCCTTGCTGAGCAGGCCGCGGGCCGAGCTGCGCGCGGCGTCGATGCGCTGCTGGGCTTCGTTCTCGCTCTCGAGCGCGCCGACCTGGACGATCCAGCCGCTGTGGGTGGCGACCGGCTTGGTGGTGGCGCTCATTTGGATCGGCTGCAGCGCCGGGTCGGCTGACGCGAGCTTCGCAGCAGCCGGGGCGGGTGCGGCGGCCGGCAATACGCCGAGGATGCCGTTACCGGTGCCGAAGCCCGCCGGCTGCCGCGGCAGCTCGGTACGGGCGATCTCGGCCCTCGGGGCTTCCGGTTGGCTGGCGACCTCCGGCTTGTTGATAAGGTCTGCGCGGGCGACGACGGCACCGGAGGTTTCGGCGACGTCGGAGCGCGACGCGATCGTGCTCGTGACCTGCGGTGCGATCTGAGCCGGGGCGGCGGAGGCGACCTTCACCGCGCCGGCCTTGACCTGGACGGTCTTGACCCTGACCGGCTTCATCGGCTCGGACGAGCCGGGGATGATCGAGAGCGGCTGGCTCGAGATCACACCATTCGTGAGCGGCGCAGGCTCGATCTTGGATTCTGTCGGCCGAACTTCAGGCCTGTTGGCTTCATATCTGGGCTGAGCCGGCGGCACCGCGGCAGTCGCAGCCGCAAGCGTCGACAGGCGCGCGGCGAGACGCGACGGGGCTGCTTCGGGAGCAGGGGCAGCAGCAGCCTGAACCTGCGGAGCGGAGCGGGCCGGGGTGTCCGATGCATCGGCAACCTCGACCGCGGCGTCGGAGCCGCTGCGCTCGGTGACCGCCGCGACGGTGTGGGTGGTCGCGGCCTTATCGAGGTTCTCCGCAAGCAGGTTGCGCATGATGGCGTCGCGCGAGCCGCCGCTGCGGCCGCCCAGCACCACGCCGATCAGGTGGCGGTTGCCGCGGCGCATCGAGGTCACGAGATTGAAGCCGGAGGCGCGGGTGTAGCCGGTCTTGATGCCGTCCACGCCCTCGACATTACCGAGCAGATGATTGTGGTTCCGGATCGACTGTCCGCGCCAGTTGAACGTCGAGGTCGCGAAATAGCGATAGTAGCGCGGGAAGCGCTCCTGGATGGCGCGGCCGAGCGTGGCCTGGTCGCGCGCGGTCGTGACCTGCTCGTCGTTGGGAAGGCCGTTGGCGTTGCGGTAAACCGTTCTGGACATGCCGAGCGAACGCGCCTTGCGCGTCATCATCTGGGCGAAGTCGTCCTCGTCGCCGCCAATCGCTTCCGCGATCACAACGGCTGCGTCGTTGGCGGAGCGGGTGACGAGACCCTTGATCGCGTCCTCGACGCGAATGGTCTGGCCGGCACGCAGGTTCAGCTTGGTCGGATCCTGATCGGCGGCGTGCTGCGACACCGGCATCTCGGTGTCGAGCTTCATCTTCCCGGACTCGAGGCGCTCGAACAGCAGATAGAGCGTCATGATCTTGGTCAGCGAGGCCGGATGGCGGATCCCGTCGGGGCTCGTGGCCTGAAGCACGGAGCCGGAATTGCCGTCGACGATGATCGACGCGAATTTCGGGCTGGAACTCTCGGACACATCGTGCTGCACGCGGTGGTGCGCGGTGTGACGCCGGTGGCGCCGCGCCTCGGCAGCGTCGGTGGTGAAGATGACTGCGCTAGTGACCGCAAGAAGCCCAAAAACGCCAACCCGCGCCAAGCGCGAAGAAGACAAGTTTTTACGAAGCATGAAACCCCGTCCCCGTTTCTGACTTGATCACCGGCTCGTGAGGCGAAATTGTGCCCAAGGGATCCGGGATCATTACCTGCTCAGGCTGTCCTCCGCAGGTGTTGGCCGCGGGGGACGTTGGGCCTGAGCCGCTGTTCTGGCTAAGGTGATGTTCTCCAACGGCTTTCGGCCGCTTCTGGAAGCTGAACACGTCCAGGGAATCAAAGTAGGGGGCCGCGGTTTCCAAAAGCTTAAGGAACCATTGCGGGAAACCCGGGGAATTTCCGCGATTTTGCATGTAATTTTGTGCGACGCACAAAATTCTTGACTTTTTTTGTGCGTTGCACTAATTGTGAGCAGAGTCAGGGAGCCGGGGCTTCCCGACGAGAGCTAGGGAAAAGGATTCCGAATGTTCAAGGTTGAAGACTTTCAAGGCTACGGGAAAGAGCACTTCGAGCAGTACGTCGCCTCCGCGACCTCGATGCAGCACGGCCTTCAGGCGATCGCCAGCGCCTATGGCGACTACACGAAGAAGTCGTTCGAAGACACCAAGTCCTTCGTCGAGAAGCTTTCCGGCGTGAAGTCGCTGGACAAGGCCGTCGAAGCGCAGACCGAATTCGCCCGTTCCGCCTACGAGTCCTTCGTCGCGGAATCGCAGAAGATCGCCGGCCTCTATAGCGACCTCGCCAAGCAGGCGTTCAAGCCGGTCGAGACCATCGTGTCGAAGTTCACTCCGGCCGCCAGCTAACGTTTCCTGACGTCCTGGAATCAAAAGCCCGGCTGCAGCAGCCGGGCTTTTTTTGTGTCGCGGCGTGTCGATCTCAGCGCGCCACGCGCAGCTTGGACAGCGACGTGCCGATGTCCTTGAACACCGAGACGGTCTGATCTGCCTTCGTGACCAGATAGAATTTGTCGGTGCCGCTCGCGCAATATTGCAGCACGCTGGACGTCGGATCGCTGCCGGTGTTCACCTGCACCGTATAGATCGTGATGTTCGCCGCCTTGGCGTTGTCGCACAGCTTCTTCTGCCGCGCGTCGATTTGCCAGGCGTTGCTGTACCAGCGGTTCTGCGTATTGAGACCGTCGGAGAGCAGCACGATCGCGTCCTTGTAGGTGTAGTTGGTGTCCTTGGCCGGCGCGTTCATGGGATCGCCGGTCGACAGCGTCATCCAGCCCCAGGCGAGGCCAATGCCCTGGTTGGTGTTGCCGGTGGGCTTCATGGCGTCGATCCGGCTCTTGAGTGAGCTCCAGTCGTAGCTCAGCGGCATGATTGGCTGCAGATAGGACGAACTGCCGGTGTTGCAGTAGGAGTACTGTTCGGCCGGGAACAGCGTTCCCGCGTTGCCGCTCGTGGGCGTCGTGTTCTTGGTGTCATAGTCCTGGTCGCGGTCGACCACGCATCCCGTCCACGTGTTGTGGTTGGCGGACCTAGTGCCGCGGGCCGCGTCCCAATCGCTGAAATCGACCCAGTACTTATTGTAGTTACCGGCGCCGACGTTGACGTCCTTGGCAAACGGAACGATCGAGATGTAAACGTCGCCATTGGTCTTGGCGAGTGGGCTGAGCTGGTCGACCAAGCTCTTCGCGGCGGTTTGCATCGCCGCCATCTTGCCGTCGTCAGCCATCGAGCCCGTGTTGTCGAGCACCAAGGCCACGCGCATGCGCACCAGGCCCCAGGCGCTGGTGGAATTGGCGCCGACATCGAGCGTCGGGAAGCCTGCGACCTTCATGAAGGCGGTCGTGTAGGTGCCGGTGCCGGTGACCTCGATGGTGGAGCCCATGCTGGTGCTTGCGGTGTAAGTGGCCGCGATGCTGACCGACGGCAGGGAGTTGGTGGCGGTGAACAGGGCGTTGAAATAAGCCTGCGCCTTGGTGCTGATCTGCGATGTCGAGATGGTGCCGGACGACAGATCCTTGGAGACCATCAGCGAGGTCGAATCGAGGGCCGCCTGCATTGCGGAACGAGCCTGGGCCGCGCGGCTGTAATCGATTGCAGCTCCGACGAAGCCTAAAACCGGGAGCAGCGCGATGGCGAAGATCACGGCGATATTGCCTGTTCGGCCGCTGCAAACCGGGAGAGGTGTCGACCAACAATACAGTTGACGAAGGGCAGGCGAGACATGACGATTCCCGGAAATCTGTGACTTTGCCCGTTTTCGCGCCACGCCATTGAACGCAGGGTAAATGGGTCCGTAGAAAACCGGAGATAACCCGCGCGGAGCCGCCGCAGCCGCGTTAGCGGCCGGGTTCCTGGTCAACATCTTCTAAACCGGCGGGGCGGAAGCTTTTGTCAAATCAGTCCGGATTGATTAACCTTGGTGAGGATCGCCCGGACCGGGAATCGGACCCGCCATGGCCGCATCGGCCGAGCTGTCGCACGCTTGCGGCGAGCCGGGGGCAGGCCCATATTCGGTGAGGCCGATCCGGCTTGGACCGGACCGGCTGGAAGCGGCGATCCAACAAGGCGGTGCGCCTGTGCGAAGCTCCGAAGGCCGGGGCTCCGCGGCGAACCGTCATACGCTTCCGTGGGGAATTTGAACGCCTGAGCCATGCCGCAACTGTCTTCCAGACCAGATCCGTCCGCGGCCGCCGCCGCCCACGCTGCCCTGATGAGCAACGACGAGAACCGTTCCGGCGGTCCTTCCGCGCCAAATACGTCCGTCATCACCAAGGTCAAGCCGAAGACCAAACGGCCGAACCTGTACCGTGTGCTGATCCTGAACGACGACTACACGCCGATGGAATTCGTCGTTCATGTGCTGGAGAAATTCTTCCAGAAGGACGCCGAGGCTGCAACCAAGATCATGCTGCACGTTCATCATCACGGGATCGGGGAGTGCGGCGTGTTCACCTACGAGATCGCCGAGACCAAGGTGACGCAGGTGATGGATTTCGCTCGCAAGCACCAGCATCCGCTGCAATGCGTGATGGAAAAGAAGTAAGACACGATACGTTACGGCGCGTTCGAAGCCGGTTCTTGTGCATGTCGCAGTGTGATTGCCGCGTGATGTCTGCGCGCGATGTTTGTTGCAGACGGCAAAACTACGGAATTTCGGACCGGTGCCGATCGTGCCCAAAGCGGAACGGGTTTTGCATCGAAAATACCGCAGCTGTGCAGCCGCCTGAGTCGCGGAACCGGTCTTTCGCCGCGATCTTGTATAACTATATGTGACAAAGGTTGTTGTTGCCTGACCGGGCGATGGCGATCATGATGGTGGGGGCCATAGAGGACGCGAATGCCGACTTTTTCCCAAAGCCTTGAACAATCCCTGCATCGTGCACTGGCGATCGCAAACGAGCGTCATCACCAATACGCGACGCTCGAGCATCTTTTGCTCTCCCTGATCGACGACTCCGATGCAGCCGCCGTCATGCGCGCCTGTAGCGTCGACCTCGACAAGCTCCGTACGAGCCTCGTCAATTATCTTGAGACCGAATTCGAGAACCTGGTGACGGATGGCGCCGATGACGCCAAGCCGACCGCCGGTTTCCAGCGCGTGATCCAGCGCGCGGTGATCCACGTGCAGTCGTCCGGTCGCGAAGAGGTGACCGGCGCCAACGTGCTGATCGCGATCTTTGCCGAGCGCGAGAGTCACGCCGCGTATTTCCTGCAGGAGCAGGACATGACGCGCTACGACGCCGTCAACTATATCAGCCACGGCATCGCCAAGCGGCCGGGCGTCTCCGAGGCGCGGCCGGTCCGCGGTGTCGACGAGGAGACGGAGACCAAGGGCAGCGAGGACGCCAAGAAGAAGGGCGAGGCGCTCGAGACCTATTGCGTCAACCTCAACAAGAAGGCGCGCGACGGCAAGATCGATCCGGTGATCGGGCGCAATTCCGAGATCAACCGCGCGATCCAGGTGCTGTGCCGCCGGCAGAAGAACAATCCGCTGTTCGTGGGCGAGGCCGGCGTCGGCAAGACCGCGATCGCGGAGGGCCTGGCCAAGCGCATCGTCGACAGCGAGGTGCCTGAGGTGCTGGCGGCTGCGACCGTGTTCTCGCTCGACATGGGCACGCTGCTCGCCGGTACGCGCTATCGCGGCGACTTCGAGGAACGCCTGAAGCAGGTGCTGAAGGAGCTCGAGGCGCATCCCAACGCCATCCTGTTCATCGATGAGATCCACACCGTGATCGGTGCGGGCGCCACGTCGGGCGGGGCGATGGATGCCTCGAACCTGCTCAAGCCCGCGCTCGCTTCCGGCACCATCCGCTGCATGGGCTCGACCACCTACAAGGAATACCGCCAGCACTTCGAGAAGGACCGCGCGCTGGTGCGGCGCTTCCAGAAGATCGACGTCAACGAGCCGACGGTCGAGGACGCGATCGCGATCCTCAAGGGCCTCAAGCCGTACTTCGAGGACTACCACCGGCTGAAATACACCAATGAGGCGATCGAGGCTGCGGTGCAGCTCTCTTCGCGCTACATCCACGACCGCAAGCTGCCGGATAAGGCGATCGACGTGATCGACGAATCCGGCGCGGCGCAGATGCTGGTCGCCGAGAACAAGCGCAAGAAGACCATCGGCATCAAGGAGATCGAGACCACGATTGCCTCGATGGCGCGGATCCCACCGAAGAGCGTGTCGAAGGACGATGCCGAGGTGCTCAAGCATCTCGAGCAGACCCTGAAGCGCACCGTGTTCGGTCAGGACAAGGCGATCGAATCGCTCGCCGCTTCGATCAAGCTGGCGCGAGCCGGCCTGCGCGAGCCGGAGAAGCCGATCGGCTGCTATCTGTTCTCGGGTCCGACCGGCGTCGGCAAGACCGAGGTCGCGAAACAGCTCGCGGCATCGCTCGGTGTCGAGCTGTTGCGCTTCGACATGTCCGAATACATGGAGCGGCACACCGTGTCGCGCCTGATCGGCGCGCCTCCCGGCTATGTCGGCTTCGACCAGGGCGGCCTGCTCACCGACGGTGTCGACCAGCATCCGCATTGCGTGGTGCTGCTCGACGAGATCGAGAAGGCGCATCCCGATCTCTACAACGTCCTGCTACAGATCATGGATCACGGCCGGCTCACCGACCACAACGGCAAGCAGGTCAACTTCCGCAATGTGATCCTGATCATGACCACGAATGCGGGCGCGTCCGATCTCGCCAAGCAGGCGTTCGGCTTCACGCGCTCGAAGCGGGAAGGCGACGACCACGAGGCGATCAACCGGCAGTTCGCGCCGGAATTCCGCAACCGTCTCGATGCCGTCGTGTCGTTCGGCCATCTCAGCGTCGAGGTGATCGGTACGGTCGTCGAGAAGTTCGTGCTTCAGCTCGAAGCGCAACTTGGCGATCGCGATGTCACCATCGAGCTGTCCGACCCCGCCAAGACCTGGCTGGTGAAGCATGGTTACGACGAGCAGATGGGCGCACGTCCCATGGCGCGCGTGATCCAGGAGCACATCAAGAAGCCGCTGGCCGACGAGGTGCTGTTCGGCAAGCTCAAGGGTGGCGGCCATGTCCGCGTCGTTCTGGTCAAGGACGAGGCCGACGAGACCAAGGACAAGATCGGCTTCGAGTTCGTCGAGGGTCCGGTCACGCCGAAGCAGGAGAAGCTCCCGGGTGCCCGCAAGCGCCCGCCGGGCAAGTCCAAGCCCGGTGGCCCCGGCGGCTCGAAGGGGCCGACCAAGAGCCCGCTGGTCAAGGTTTGATCTGCACGCGAAGAATTGAGAAGGCCGGCTGAGAAGCCGGCCTTTCTTATGGGCAGTCAAATATAAGCAAGAAGATCCGGTATGACCAACACGCCTTCTGCAAACTCGTCGTCAGCTTCCTCGATCCCCGCCGACGATCCCGGTCGTGCCCTGACGGTCGCCGATCCCGACGGCGCTGACGTGCCGCATATCTCTGTGGCCGGCGGCACCTACACGGTCCTGGTGTCGGGCGCGCAGACCGCAGGACGCTATTGCCTGGTCGACATGCTGGTGCCCGCCGGCGGCGGGCCCCCGCCGCACCGCCACGACTTCGAGGAAATGTTCACGCTGCTCGAAGGCGAACTTGAATTCACCTTTCGCGGTAAGTCCCACACCGTAAGTGCGGGGTCGACCGTCAACGTTCCGGCCAACGCGCCGCACGCGTTCAAGAACGTGTCCGGCAAGACGGCCCGTATGCTCTGCATGTGCACGCCAGCGGGACAGGACGAATTCTTCCTGGCGGTTGGCTTTCCCGTCGAAGGCCGCACATCGCCACCGCCGAAGCCGACCCCGGAAGAGATGGCCGAGAAAGGCAAGCTGATCGCAGCACTGCTGCCGAAATATCGCACCGAGATGGTGAAGATGTGAGGCGCGGCGGACGCAGCCGAAATCGGCCTTCCCAAATGGTCGTGCGCTATTCGCCGCGCAGACGCTGGTCGTCCTGCACCCGAACATGCTCGGCGCCGCGCGCTCCCGCGGGCGACAGCCGCAACATGCTCAGCGCCGCGCCGCAGAGCGCGAAGCCGACGCCGGTCAGCAATGCGATCCGGGTTCCCTCGATCGGATAGCGGCCGAGGAACAGCGCCACCAGCGCTGCGCCGGTGGTCTGGCCGAGCAGCCGCGCCGTCCCCAGCATGCCGCTGGCGCCGCCGGCACGCTCGCGCGGGGCGGCCGCGATCATGGTGCGGTTGTTGGGGGTCTGGAACAGGCCGAAGCCGGCGCCGGCCAGCGCCATCCGCCAGATCACGTCGAGCGGCGTGGGCGCCGCCGGCAACAAGGCGAGCGCAGCGAGGCCGCAGGCGAACAGCGTGAGGCCGATGCCGCCGAGCAGGCCGGCCGGATAATGCTCGACCAGGCGACCGGCGAGGGGAGCTGCGAACGCGACCGCGATCGGCCATGGCGTGATCAAGAGCCCCATATGCACCGCCGAATAGCCGAAGCGGCTTTGGAGGTAGAAGGGGATCGCGACGAAGGCCAGCATCTGCCCACAGAACGAGGCGATCGAGGTCGCAATCGACAGAGCGAACACCGGGATCCGCAACAGGTCGATCGGCAGCAGCGGCGAGGCCATGTGGGTCTCGCGGTAGATCAGCAGCGCGCCGGCGACGAGCGCGATGGCGAACTGCACGAGACAGGTGATCGCCGCTTCGCCATGACCGACGCTGTCGACGGCCGCGATGCCGACGCCGAAAGTGATCGCGGACAGCCCCGCGCTCTGCCAGTCGAAGGAACGCCTCGCAGGCGTGGTGTGCGGAAGGCTGCGCAGGCCCAGTACCAATGTCACCACTCCGAGCGGGACGTTGATAGCGAACAGCCAGGGCCAGCTGCCGAACGCGAGGATGCCGGCGGCTAGCGTCGGGCCGACCGCGGCCGAGAAGGCGACGACGAGGGCGTTGAGCCCGATGCCGCGGCCGAGCTGGCTACGTGGGTAGGTGAAACGCACCAGCGCCGCGTTGACGCTCATGATGCCGGCCGCGCCGAACCCCTGCACGATGCGTGCGATCGTGAGGAGCGGCAGCGTGTGCGCCAGCGCGCAGAATGCGGAGGCAAGCGTGAACAGCACCAGCCCGACCAGATAGACGCGGCGATAGCCGACGATCTCGCCGAGCGAAGCCAGCGGCAGCAGCGAGATCGTGATCGCGAGCTGGTAGCCGTTGACGATCCAGATCGAGAACGCCGGGCTGGCGTCGAGGTCGGCCGCGATCGTCGGCAGCGCGACATTGGCGATGGCGCTGTCGACCACTGCCATGATGATGCCGAGCGCAATGGTGAGGACCGCCTGGCTGCGCTGCGGCTGCGGCAGGCCGTCGGCGTGCTCCATGGGGGCTGGTGACATGATGGCGGCGGGCTTGATTCGAGCCGTGGTTCGTCTCCGGGTTAGGAAATTGCGAGATGCATCGCAACCCGGCAGGATACGGGCGGTTCCTGCGCCGGGCGCGGGTCTCCCGGCACCGCGGGCATGGGTCGGCACGGCCTCGCGGGTCACCAGCGCGAGGTCGACTTCCCAAACACATAGAGCGTGACGAGCCCAACCGTCACCGCGGTCGAAACGATCCGGATCGTGCGGTCCCAATCGATCCCGCTGCGCTCGGCGCGGTTGAGATTGAGAGCGGTGAACAGGGCCTTCATGGCAAATCGGCGCATCGGGAGTCTCGCGGGAGCCCACGATGCCGCTGTCGGCGCGGGCCGGCTTGATGCAGCTCAAGCCGGACTGCGCCGCGCGCGGTCGCTACACCGCCGGCGGATTGCGGTCGGTGAAAGTTGTGCGCTGGTGCCAGTAAGGATAGGGCAGCGTCACCTTGCTCGCGGCATCGAGCTTTGCGACCTGGTCCTTGGTCAACGACCAGCCGACCGCGCCGAGATTTTCGCGCAGCTGCGTCTCGTTGCGTGCGCCGATGATCAGCGTCGAGACGGTCGGACGCTGCAGCAGCCAGTTCAGCGCGATCTGCGAGACGCTCTTGCCGGTTTCCTTGGCGACCTCGTCGATCGCGTCGACGACGCGGTAGACGTGCTCGTCCGGCACGGGCGGGCCGAACTCGGCCGTCTTGGGCAAGCGGCTTACGTCAGGCTTCGGCTGGCCGCGGCGGATCTTTCCGGTGAGACGTCCCCACCCGAGCGGCGACCAGACCACCGCACCGAGGCCCTGGTCGAAGCCGAGCGGCATCAGCTCCCATTCGTAGTCGCGCCCGATCAGTGAATAATAGGTCTGGTTGGCGACGTAACGCGGGAAGCCATGCTTGTCGGCAACGCCAAGCGATTTCATCAGGTGCCAGCCCGAAAAGTTCGACACGCCGACGTAGCGGATCTTGCCGGCGCGCACGAGCACGTCGAGGGTGCTAAGCACCTCTTCAGGTGGCGTGAAGGC
This sequence comes from Bradyrhizobium sp. MV1.5, assembly GCF_055807615.1. NCBI lineage: Bacteria > Pseudomonadati > Pseudomonadota > Alphaproteobacteria > Hyphomicrobiales > Nitrobacteraceae > Bradyrhizobium > Bradyrhizobium sp. MV1.5. Next base: position 26,269 of record NZ_JBVVPL010000018.1, read on the forward strand.
GTCGAAGCCGTGAAGCTGGAACAGGTCGATGTAATCGGTGCCGAGCCGGCTCAGCGAAGCATCGATGGCTGTGAGCAGATGCTGTCGCGACGACCCGATGTCGTTGGGGCCGTCGCCGAAGCGGAACGTCGCCTTGGTCGAGACCAAGACCTTGTCGCGGCGGCCCTTGATGGCTTCGCCGAGAACGCGCTCGGACTCGCCGAGCGAATAGACGTTCGCGGTGTCGAACATCGACACGCCCGCATCGAGGCAGATATCCAGAAGGCGCCGCGCTTCGGTCGCGTCAGTCGCGCCCCACGCAGCGAGGCGGCCAACGCCGCCGAAGGTGCCGGTCCCAAGACTCAAGGCGGGCACCATGAGGCCCGAGCGGCCCAAGCGTCGGTATTCCATCGATATGCTCCTCGGCTGGCCGCTGATCGATCCCCGCGGCCCCTGTGCCGGATGGTAGAGCAAGCACGCGCCGTGTCCTACGCCGCGCTCACATACCGGCCTTGCTTGGGGACAGCCCGGTCGTGCAGACGCCTGAAGCGAAGGCTCGCACCAGTGGCTGCCCGGACCTCAATGCCGCCACTGGCTCTGCCGGAAGTCGCGTGGTGACATCCCGAAATGCTCGCGGAAGACGCGGCCGAAATGCGAGAGGTCGTTGAAGCCCCAGGCGAAGGCGATCTCGCTGATGTGGCGGCGAGCGAGCACGGGGGAGGCGAGGTCGCGCCTGCATTGAGCGAGGCGCTCACCGAGGACGTAGCGCTGGAACGAGGTATCCTCGTCGGCGAGGAGATCGTTGACATAGCGGGACGAAATGCCGAGCGTCGCTGCGGTCTCGGACAGCGAGAGGTCGGGATCGGCAAGATGAGCCCGGATATGCGCCTTCAATCGGTAGAGCAGGGCGGAGCGATGGGTCGAGGACGGCAGCGGCGTCTTGCCCAGCCGCTCGCCCAGTGCCATCGCCAGGACATCGACGGCCTGTTCCGACAGAGCGGCGGCGTGGTGCGGATCGATCTGATCCGCGCTCTGGCAGAGCCGGTAGATGAAATCGTAGGCGATCCTCTGCAATGGCGAGTCCGGCCCGAAAGAGGTGGCGGTGAGAGTTTCGGTCGCGCCGAGCCGGCGCTGCAGCATCTCGCGCGGCACCTTGAAGATGGTCTGCGTGAAGGTGCCGTCGAACTTCAGCTCATAAGGACGCGTGGTGTCATAGAGCGCAAGCTCTCCCGGATGCACCACGGCCTCGCGGCCGTCCTGCACCACGGCGCCGGCGCCGCGATTGCCGAGCGCGATCAGGATGAAATCCTGATCCGAGCGCGCGATGCGCGAGGGCGTGCGCAACACGTGTTGACGATCGGAGCAGACCTCGGAGCATTCCGTCTTGCCCAGGGATGCCCGGGTGACCGAGCCGCGAAAAGCGCTGCCAAGATCGGACTTGCAGTCGAGCCCGACGAAGACGTCGCAGACGATATCCTGCCAGAGCGCAAGCCGGCGGTGGCCTGGGCTGTCGTCCGTGGTGAACTGGATTGGCATCTGCAGAGCCTCCCTTTCACATCCCGCAACATCGCGCGTTGGCGCAGGTCCCGCCTGGCCGGAGGCAAATCCCGTACCGGGCCGGCGATCCCGTCCGGTCGAGTTTTTGTTCCGCCGCGGTCGAGCGCTCCGCCGCCCAGCCTGGTCAAATAGACTGCATCGGACCTGGCTTCCGATCAACCGGCAAGGGAGGTGGGAATGGGCATCGAACATCCGAAATACAAGGTCGCGGTGGTGCAGGCGGCGCCTGCCTGGCTCGATCTCGACGCCTCGATCGACAAGTCGATCGCCCTGATCAGGGACGCCGCCGAGAAGGGCGCCAAGCTGATCGCCTTTCCGGAAGCCTTCATCCCCGGCTACCCCTGGCACATCTGGATGGATTCGCCGGCCTGGGCGATCGGCCGCGGCTTCGTGCAGCGCTATTTCGACAATTCGCTGTCCTACGACAGTCCGCAGGCCGAGCGGCTGCGCGACGCCGTGCGCAAGGCCAAGCTCACTGCCGTGTTGGGCCTGTCCGAGCGCGAGGGCGGCAGTCTTTATCTCGCGCAATGGCTGATCGGGCCCGATGGCGAGACCATCGCAAAACGCCGCAAGCTGCGGCCGACCCATGCCGAGCGCACGGTCTATGGCGAGGGCGACGGCAGCGATCTCGCCGTGCACGCGCGGTCCGACATCGGCCGCATCGGCGCTCTGTGCTGCTGGGAGCATCTCCAGCCGCTGTCGAAATACGCGATGTATGCCCAGAACGAGCAGGTCCATGTCGCGGCCTGGCCGAGCTTTTCGCTCTACGATCCCTTCGCGCCGGCGCTCGGCGCCGAGGTGAACAACGCCGCCTCGCGCGTCTACGCTGTGGAGGGCTCCTGTTTCGTGCTCGCGCCTTGCGCAACGGTCTCGCAAGCGATGATCGACGAGCTCTGCGATCGGCCGGACAAGCATGCCCTGCTGCATGCCGGCGGTGGCTTCGCTGCGATCTACGGCCCCGACGGCAGCCAGATCGGCGACAAGCTCGCGCCGGACCAGGAAGGCCTCTTGATCGCCGAGATCGATCTGGGCGCCATTGGCGTTGCCAAGAACGCCGCTGATCCAGCCGGGCACTATTCGCGCCCCGACGTGACCCGGCTCCTGCTCAACAAGAAGCGATACCAGCGCGTCGAGCAGTTTGCGCTGCCGGTCGACACCGTCGAGCCCACGGACATCGCCGCGGCGGCGAGCTGATCGCCGGAATCGAGGGGAGGCACGCTCATGGAATCCGCAATTCCTCTGCATCTCGAGACCCCGCGCACGCGCCACAAGCGCGTGCCCGACGATTACCAGCCGCCATACCCGTCCTTCGTGGCGCGCTATAAGCCTGCCCTGAGCCGGGTCGTGATGGCCTATTTCGGCCTTCAATACGGCGGCACGCCGCCGGCGGCTGCAACGCAGGCGCTCGCTGACATCGCGGGACGGTTTGCCGCGGAAGGCGGTCCCTCGCATTGGGACCGCGCCCGCTATGTCGATCAGGCCGGCTACGAGAACGTCGTCTCTGTGGCCTATTGGGACGACATTGCCAATTTCGACAAATGGTTTGGACCGGCGCGCGAGGCCTGGACCGGAACGCAGCCCGAGGGCATCGGCACTTTCATCGAGGTGCTGCGCCCCATTGTGGCGCGGCACGAGACGCTGTTCTCCTCGCTCGGCCGGCCCGAAGGCGTCGCGGTGATTGCGCAGGGCATGAGCGGCGAGGTGCAGGAGCACGCCTATTGGGGCGGCATGCGCGACCGCATCCCGCTGTCGCAGACCGATCCGATGTCGCCGGGGGGCAATCCCGAATTGATCCGCGACGGCGCGCGACTGCGCGTGCAGGCACACGACAATCTCTGCCTGATCCGGTCAGGACAGGATTGGAGCGATACCGAGACCTCGGAGCGAAAGCTCTATCTTGACGACGTCGAACCTGTGTTGCGCGAAGGCATGGATTTCCTGCGCGATGAGGGCTTTGGCATCGGCTGTTACGCCAACCGTTACATGCGCGTGCTTGCAGCCGGCGGGGACGCGAGTGAAAAGTCCTATGGTCAAAGCTGGTGGAAGAGCCTGGCGGCGCTGGAACGGTGGGCGGAATCGCATCCGACTCACGTCAAGATATTCGGAGCCGCGATGAAATACCTTTCGACGCTTGGCCCATCAGCAAAGCTGCGGCTCTATCACGAGGTCACTGTGGCGGCAGCCGACGAACAGTTCTTCGAGTACCTGAACTGTCACGCCAAGACCGGCATGCTGGCGGCGGTGGAGACCGTCGCCGCTTGATAGAGTTAGATCACGCAATGGCCGAGCAGCTCGGGATGCGCGGCGCAGATGTGATGCGCCCCGGCGTCCCGCAGCTCGGTCTCGCTGCCGTAGCCATAGAGCACGCCGATCGCGGTCATGCCGTTGGTGCGGGCGCCGACCACATCATGGCTGCGGTCGCCGATCATGATCGCGCTGGCGGGATCGACCCTGGCTTCGTGGAGCGCGTAGCGCAGCAGGTCACGCTTGTCGACGCGCGTGCCGTCGAGCTCGGAACCGAACACGCGCTCGAAATACGGTTTCAGGCCAAAATGCTCGACGATGCGGGTGGCGTAGACCGCGGGCTTGCTGGTCGCCACGAACATGCGCGGTGTGGTCGCGGCAAGCGTTGTCAGCGTGTCCACGATGCCGGCATAGGCTTCGTTCTCGAACAGGCCGACATCGCTGAAGCGCTCGCGATAGAGCAGCAGCGCCCGGTCGGCGAGTTCCGCGCTGCCGGTGAGCTTTTCGAGGCTGGCATGCAGCGGCGGCCCGATGCACCAGGTCAGCTCGTCCTCGCTCGGCACCGCGACGTTGAGCCGCTCGAGAGCGTACTGGATCGAACGTGTGATCCCGGGCTTGGGGTCGGTCAGCGTGCCGTCGAGATCGAAATAGATTGTCACCATGTTGCCGCGCCTGTGTTGATACCGCCTCTATTGCTTGACCTAAACGACGCCGCGGACCAAGGCAACGCGCAACAATTGCCATGCCGAAAATCGCCTTCTTGATACCGCGTATCCCTTAGAGCTCGCTATTCGCGGGAGGGAAGCGTAGAGTGGCGCCATCACCGCCCTTCCATTGGCATCGACCGGTGACTGAGGGTCACCAGCGCTCCCGCCGACTGAGCAGGAGCGTGCATGACTCGGTTTCGTCTGGTCGACTGGATCCGCCGGAGAGCGCTTCTCGTCGCATTGATGCTTGGCGCATTGTTACTTGGCACACTGTCGCAAGGCGCTGCCGCGGCAGGGCCGGACTGCCGGGCGATCGAAAGCACGAGCGGACGTCTCGCCTGCTACGATGCTGCGTTTCCCCCGAAGGAAAAAAAGCCCGCTGCTGCGGAGAACGATGGGTCCCGTGCTGCCTACAAGGACCCGTTCGTGGCGGAAGAGGCCAGAACCGCAGCGAAGCTGAAGAACATCTGTCGCGGCTGTTGAGGGTTGCTCGTTCGCCGCCTTCTCGTTGATCGGCGAACCCGGACGAGAGATCGAGACAATTTTTCAGGAGAGGCCGGATGAGCGAGCGACTTGAAACTCTGAAGAAGGCCCGTGAACGCATGATCGAGGACAGGGACGCGCATGCGAAGGTGCTGGCCGCTCCCTTTGTGCGCGACACGGCCGAGCGTGCGCGCAACAAGTTCATCGAGATCCAGGCGCTGATCGATGCCCTCGACCGCGCCATCCGGGGCGAAATCCCGGTTCCAGTCAAGAACTAGGGCGGTAGGCAGCGACACCAGCCGAGCGTTCATTGCAGCTGCCGCTACCGCTCCCTCATTGCTGTCTCGCCCACTCGACGATTGCGGTCGCCTCCGCGCCTGACCGGGTTTCCCAGGCGGCAATCGCGTCCTTTGCTGCCTTCCGCAGCTCCGTGACAAGGGACGCAGGCGCCGGCTCCGCGATATGGACGCCATTGTCCCGCATGCGCGCATAGTTCTCGCTGGTGCGGTGGGTCAATAGCGCGAGCTGGCTCTGTTCTGTCTCGGCCGCCGCGGCCAGCACCTCGCGCTGCATCGGCTCGGACAGTTCGGCAAAGGCGTCGCTGCGGATGAAGGCGATCGAGATCGGCATCGCATAGTTGATGGCCGTGAAATGCGGCAGGAAGTCCCACAGCTTGCGCCCCGCGCCGCCGTCGCCGGAGGTGAGGAAGGCATTCAGCCGGTGTTCCCTCAGTCCGGCGAGCGCCGCGTCCATCGGCAGGAACTGCGCGTTCGCGCCGGCCGCGCGCATGACCTCGGTGGAATTGGCATCGTAGGTTCGCAAGTTCAGTTTCGGCAAATCGTCGGCACCGTCGAGCGGCCGCTCCGACCAGAGGCCCGTGGCCGGCCAGATCGTCACATAGAGCAGCTTGAGGCCGCGTGCCGCGAGCACCTTCTCATAGAGCGGGCGCGCCCGCAGATTGGCGGCGCGGGCGAGATCCACCGATTGCACCAGGAAGGGCAGGGTAGACAATCCGAGCACAGGGTCGAGGCCCGAGAGCGCGCCCGCGAAGGCATCGCCGCCCGCGATCCGGCCGTCCAGCGCCGCGCGCGGCATCTCGCCCGAGTTGATCTTGAGCTGGTTGTCGAAGGCGTTCGTCACGGTCACGAAACCGTGGGTACGGTCGGAGACGCGGCTGGCGAAAGTCGCGAGTCCAATCCCGGAGATATTATTCTCGGGGTATTCCGTGGTCATCCGCCAAGTGACCTGGGATGCGATCTGAGACGTCACCTGCGCCGCGGCTGGCGCGACGCTCAGGATGAATACGGCGAGGACGAGGATCGCGCGGATCCGTTTGGCGGGGTAACGCATTGGGAAAAGCAGGTCAGGCAGCATATATTGGCAACTCGTCGAACCATGGCACGATGCCACAACATGGCAGATCACACTGTCGCATGCCGCGCCGAGGCGCGCCATCGCCATGGCTGCACGCGATGGGTGCAGATTGCGATGTGCATCATCCCCGCGCTGCTTGTCTCGGCGACACAGGCGGCGGCGTGGGACAGTTCGCCCGCCAAGACCGATGTCGCTGTCCCCAGCGTCGAAGAGCTCGCGACGCCGCCGACGAAGCCCGGTGCGCGCGAGAGCGACACGCGGGAGTCGATCTGCCTGATCATCGAGGCCGCGGCACGCGATGCCAATCTGCCGCTGGAGTTCTTCGCCCGCGTGATCTGGCAGGAGAGCCGCTTCCAGGCCGATGCGGTGGGGCCTATGACGCGCAGCGGCGAACACGCGCAAGGGATCGCGCAATTTATGCCAGGCACCGCGAGCGAGCGAGGGCCGCTCAATCCCTTCAATCCGGTGCAGGCGCTGCCGAAATCGGCGGAATTTCTGAACGAGCTGCGCAACCAGTTCGGCAATCTCGGCCTGGCGGCGGCCGCCTACAATGCCGGGCCGCGCCGGGTGCAGGAATGGCTCGCCGGCGCCGGTGGCATGCCGGAGCAGACCCGCAATTACGTTCTTGCCATCACTGGCACGAGCGTCGATGCCTGGGCCAAGGCGGGCGCGACCGGCAAGGGGCCGCCGAGCGCGCCGCCGACGAGCTGTCGCGATCTGATGGCGCTTTTGAAGCGGGCGCCAAATGCCTTCGTCGCCGAGCTCGAGCAGCATGTGGAGCTCGCGGCTGCAAAGATCTGGGGCGTGCAGCTCGCCGCCGGCTTCGACCGCAACCGGGCGCTGGCGATGTATTCCCGCGCGGTCACGCGGCTGAGCGCCGTGATCGGCGAACGTGATCCGAGCCTGCTCAGCTCAGTGATGCGCAGCCGCGGCACGCGCGCCTTCTATCAGGTGCGGATCGGCGCCGATACGCGGAGCGAGGCGGATGAACTCTGTGATCGCATCCGCAAGGCCGGCGGGGCGTGCTTCGTGCTGAAGAACCGAGGTGTGAGCGGGTAGGGCACGCGCCGCGAAATGACAGCCACGCGTGCATGCCAGCCCCGCCGCGCGCTTTCTTGACGCCAGCCGCCGGATTGCCCGTTATGCAGGCACGATTCCTCACCCGGCCAAGACTCCCGTGGCGCTTCCTCCGCTCGATTCACCTCAATGGCAAAGTCCCTGGCGCGCCTTTGCGTGGGGACTGCGCTCGATCACACAGACAATCCTCACCCTCGTCCTGTTCGCGACCTATCTCGGCATCGGCGCGCTCGCCCACGACACACATTTCAGCCTCCTCTGGGCGCTTTGCTCGACGCTGTTCGTCTGGGCGGGGCCGGCGCAGATCATCCTGATCACCACGCTCGGCTCAGGCGCGACGATCGTCCAGTCCGCGATCGCGGTCACCGTCAGTGCGATCCGGCTGTTTCCGATGGTGGTCTCGGTGCTGCCCTTGATGCGCACGCCGACGACGAAGCGGCGCGAACTGTTTTTCGCGGCGCATCTCACCGCGGTGACACTGTGGGTCGAATGCCATCGCTTCCTGCCGCAGGTGCCGCGTGAACGCCGCATCGCCTTCGTCAACGGACTTGGCTTCGGTCTTGTCTCGGTGTGTCTCACCGCCAACACGGTCGGCTATTTCCTTGCCGCGAATCTGACCCAGACGCTTGGCGCGGCGATCCTGCTGCTGACGCCGCTGTCGTTCCTGTTCTCGACCGCACGCAACAGCCGGGAGGTCGCCGACGTCGTCGCCCTGGCGCTTGGGGTTCTGCTCTATCCGCTGGCTGCGAAGATGAACTCCGGCCTCGACATCCTCGTCAGCGGCCTCGCTGCGGGCACGATTGCCTATGGTGTGCATTGGTGGCGGGAGGTGCGCGCATGAGCTTTGCGCAGCTCATTGGCGACTGGCACGCGCTGGCGGTGCTGTTCGTCGCCGGCGTCGTTCCCAACCAGATATGGCGCATGCTCGGCCTGTGGTTCGGCGGCGGCATCGACGAGGGCTCCGAGCTTCTGGTCTGGGTACGGGCGGTCGCCACCGCGATCCTGGCCGGCGTCATCGCCCAGATCGTGGTCGAGCCGCCCGGGGCGCTTGCGAGCGTGCCGGATGCCTTGCGCTACGGTGCGGTCGGCGCCGGCCTCGTCGTCTTCCTGCTGACCCGCCGCTCGATCTTTGCTGGCGTGGTCGCGGGCGAAGTCTTCATGCTGGCCGGCAAGTGGTGGTTGGGCTAAAACCGCCGGCGAACAGCAGGGAATTGGAAATATGGTTCGCGAAAACCAGCTCCGCGAGGGTGAAGTCTCCATCGAGCTGCCGCCGACGCAGGATGCCGGCCTCGTCTTCATCGGCCGCATCCGCACGCCCTGGACTTCGCGGATGGAGACCCCGCGCCAGGGCCGGCATGACGGCCCGATTTGTCGGCTCGAGGTCTTCGAGCCGTTTGTGCCGGCGATCAAGGGCGTCGATTTCTACAGCAATCTCGAAGTGCTCTACTGGCTCGACAAGTCCCGCCGTGACATCATCTTGCAAAGCCCTAAGAACAACGAGAAGACCCGCGGCACGTTTTCGCTGCGCTCACCGGTGCGCCCCAATCCGATCGGCACGTCGATCGTGAAGCTGGTCGGCATAGAGGGCAACGCGATTCTGGTGCGCGGGCTCGATTGCCTCGACAACACGCCGCTGATCGACATCAAGCCGGATCGTTGCGAGTTCACGCCGCTGGCTGCGCCGCAGCCGGGAGATTTCCAGACGGAGTGAGGGGGCGGCGATCGTAGCCCGCATGGAGCGAAGCGGAATGCGGGAAGGTCCCGGATTGCGCTCCACTCCATCCGGGCTACAGGGCTGATAGCTAGCCCGCCTTCAGCGCTGCGATCAGCTTGGTCGCGTTCTCTTCCAGCACCTTGACGTCTTCCTTGCGGCTGGCGGGCGGAAGCATCGCCACGCCATCGTGGCGCGGCATCACGTGCATGTGGAGATGAAACACCACCTGTCCGCCGGCCGCCTCGTTGAACTGCTGCACGGTGATGCCGTCGGCGTTGAACGCGGTCATCGCTGCGGCTGCGATCTTGTGCGCGCCGCGGGCGACATGGGCGTAGTCATCAGGCTTGATGTCGAGGATGTTGCGGGCAGGGGCTTTTGGAATCACCAGCGTGTGGCCAGGTACCCGCGGCATGATGTCGAGGAAGGCGAGCACGTGTTCATCCTCGTAAACCTTGTGGCAGGAGAATTCGCCGCGCAGGATCTTTGCGAAGATGTTGTTGGGGTCGTAGGCGGACATGGCGGCGGCTCCCTGGAATTTTGCGCTTACTGTCACCAGCCGCGACCAACCGTCAAGGCGCCTCGTCGGCGCCTTTGCGGAACGGGCCGAGCTCGGCCAGCTCCCGTCCGGCTTCCGCAACATAGGCGCGCTCGCGCTTGAGGTAATCGTCGATGGCGCGACGCAAGCCCGGATCGGCGATGAAGTGAGCGGAGTGGGTGGTCCGGGGCAGGTAGCCGCGTGCGATCTTGTGCTCGCCCTGCGCGCCGGCCTCGACATTCCCCAGGCCGCGTTTGATGGCGAAGTCGATCGCCTGATAATAGCAGACCTCGAAATGCAGGAAGGGATGGTGCTCGACCGCACCCCAGTTGCGGCCGAACAGCGTGTCCGAGCCGATGAAGTTGATGGCGCCCGCGATCCAGCGATCGTTGCGACGGGCCATCACCAGCAGCACGTCATCGCTCATGGTCTCGCCGATCAGCGAAAAGAATTCGCGGGTGAGGTAGGGCCGGCCCCATTTGCGCGAGCCGGTCTCCATGTAGAACATGAAAAACGCATCCCATGAGTCTTCCGTTATGTCTTTGCCTGTAAGCCAGTGGATCGTGACGCCGGCTGCCAGCGCATCGCGCCGTTCGCGCTTGATCGATTTGCGGTGGCGGGAGTTCAGCGTCGCCAGGAAATCGTCGAAACTCGCAAAGCCTTCGTTGTGCCAGTGGAACTGCTGGTCGGTGCGCTGGAGAAAGCCGTGCTGGGCGAGCAGCTTCCATTCCGCCTCGAGGGCGAAAGTGACGTGCACCGAGGAAGCCTTGCTGACTCCGCATAGCGCCACCAGCCCGCTCGCCAGGGCCTCCGTGATGCGCTCGCGGTCAACGCCCTCGCGGACCAGCAGCCGCGGTCCCGTGGCCGGCGTGAAGGGAACCGAAACCTGCAGCTTCGGATAGTACCGCCCGCCGGCGCGCTCATAGGCATCGGCCCAGCCGCGGTCGAAGACATATTCGCCTTGCGAGTGCGATTTCAGATAGCAGGGTACGACGCCGGCGACGCGACCGTCGATCTTGGCCACGAGATGCCGCGGTCCCCAGCCGGTGCGGATCGTGGCCGAACCCGATTTCTCAACGGCCGATAAAAATGCGTGGGAGACGAAGGGGTTATAGGCAGGCTTTGAGAGGCCGAGGGAATCGCCTGGAAGCCCGGATGAGGTTCCTTTGCCATGCCCGTTACAAGACTTGCCGGGATTGGCGCAGGCGTCCCAGTCGTCCGGCGATACTTCGCCAATGGAAGGTACGGCCTCGAGGGTGATTTCGGATGGTGCCATCGTGCCCAAGATCGTGCATTGCAGCAGCGACTTCAAGAGTGGGAAACATCAAGCCTACGGTACGAAGCCCTCGAAGATCATCTGATCGGCATGTTGTGCGACCCGCGTCCGCTGCTCGGTCGTACGCACGGTCCAGCCGAGCAGGGCGCAGCCGAACACATTGCGGGCGATCCAGGGGGCGGGGGCGGGCAGGTCGTCGACCCTGAAGGCGACGAAATGCGGCTGGGTCTGGAAGCCGTGGCGCAGGTACAGCATGCTGTCACGCTGCTCCGGCGTCAGGTAAGCCCAGTATTCGTCCTCGTAGCTCCGCTGCGCGACGACGCCGCGCGGGCGGGAGGGCAGCAGCTCGCGCAGCGCCAGCACCTGGTCCGGGTCGAAGGACATGCCGACGGCTGGGCCGTCATAGGACGCCAGCACCTCGGCCATGCGCTTCACCAGCTTGCGGTCGCGGTCAAAATGGCTCTTGACTTCGATCACCAGCGGCACGCGGCCGGCGACCAGGCCGCAGAGGTCGCTGAGCGACATCATCCGCTCGGCCGTGTCCTTGAACGTCAGCGCCTTCAGCTCAGTGGCGGTCTTGTCGACCAGCGGGCCGGTGGCTTCGGTGAGGCGGCCGAGCGCATGGTCGTGATGGACCATGGCCTCGCCGTCGGCGGAGAGCTGGATGTCGACCTCGATCGAGAAATTGCCCGCAATCGCGGCCTGTACCGCGCCCGGCATGTTCTCGACGATGCCACGGGAAATGTCGTGCAGGCCGCGGTGGGCGACCGGGCGGGCTGTCAGCCAATCAGGAGCGCGCATTCGCCTCAGGCGACCTCGAACACGCCTTCGACCTCGACCGCCGCATCCGCGGGCAGGGAGGCGACGCCGACGGTGGTGCGGGCATGACGGCCCTTGTCACCGAAGGCGGCGACCATCAGGTCGGAGGCGCCGTTGAGGACCTTCGGGCCGTCCAGAAAGTCCGGCGCCGAGTTGATGAACCCGCCGAGGCGCACCACACGCACGACCTTGTCGAGGTCGCCGAGCGCCGCCTTGACCTGGGCGAGCAGGTTGACGGCGCAGCCGCGGGCAGCCGCGGCGCCATCTTCGATGGTCACGCCAGCGCCGAGCTTGCCCTTGGCGATCAGCTTGCCGGCCGGATCGAAGCAAACCTGGCCCGAGACGAACAGCAGATTGCCGGTGCGCACGAACGGCACGTAATTGGCCACGGGAGTGGGGGCCTCGTGCAGCTTGATACCCTGTTCCGCCAGCTTCTGCTCGACCGTTCCCGCCATGTCCGACCTCGTTGTCCAAAAATCCATCCGCCGGGGCAGATCCGTCGCAGCCCCGGCGGGCCCTGTTTCGCCCATCGTGCCGCCACATGCAAGCAACCGTCGGGGGTGGCAATTTGTTGAGGCAGGGCAGGAGGTTCAACCCAGGGGCCCCAACTTTACGTGAAACGGCCTCAGTTGCGACGCAATGGAACGGTCATTAAAATGTCGAATCTGCGCTTTCCCCAAGGGACCAGACATGCTGCACCTTTTCCGGACTTCGCTCGGTGTGACGGCGCTCGCGGCGGCCGCTCTCGGCCCCGGAGGCGGGGCGCTGGCCGCGAACGGTCCGTTTCTCGCGCATCAGGCGCTCTATGATTTGAGCCTGGTGAAATCGCGCTCCAATTCGATCAACAGCGCGCGCGGCCGCATCCTCTACAATTTCACGGGAAGTTCGTGCGAGGGCTACACCTCCGAATTCCGCCAGGTCTCCGAGCTCGACAGCGGCGAGGGCAAGGTCACGCTCAGCGACCTCCGCTCCAATTCCTGGGAGGACGCCGGCGGCAAAAGCTACCGCTTCAAGATCGAGACGCGGATGAATGAGGCGGATGCCGGCCGGGTCGACGGCTCGGCCGAGCGCGACGGCGACCACATCAACGTCAAGCTGAAGCTGCCGGCGCCGAAGAGTTTCACGCTCGACGGCAAGATCGTGTTTCCGACCGAACAGATCCAGCGCATCATTGCCGCCGCGAAGGACGGCAAGTCGCTGCTCGAGCTCTCCGTCTATGATGGCTCCGACGATGGCCAGAAGGTCTACAACACGCTGACCGTGATCGGCCAGCCGATCCCGGCCGAGCGCGAAGGTTCGCCCGATCCCTCAACGTCCGATGAGCACATGAAGTCGCTCAAGCGCTGGCCCGTCACTGTCAGCTATTTCGACCGTGAGGCCCAGCAGAAGGAAGGCGAGCAGACGCCGGTCTACGCGATGGCGTTCGAGCTCTACGAGAACGGCGTCTCGCGCCAGCTCGTGCTCGATTACAACGATTTTGTGATTTCCGGCGCGATGGGCAAGTTCGACGCGAAGGACAGCAAGCCCTGCAATTGAGGGGTCCGCTGGGTGCCTCGCTCTCCACCATCACCGTCACCCTGAGGTGGCCGCTTCTTCAGCGGCCCTCGAAGGGCGACGGCCCGGCTGCAACGGCGGGGCCGTACATCCTTCGAGGCTTCCCATGCGCCGCTTCGCGCCGCATGGCGCGCACCTCAGGATGACGGTGAATAGGTGTTGCGCGTCGCATCTAGCTCTTGGCGCGCTCTGCGGCTACGCTCCTCCCAACCACAAATATCCGGGAGGCTCATCATGCCCAAGCTCGATCATCTTCGCCCCAGCGGCCTGCATCACAATCCCGCCTATTCGCATGTCGTCACCGCCACGGGGGCGCGGACGATCTACATCTCCGGTCAGGTGTCGGTGGACGAGGAAGGGCGGATCGTCGGTGAGGGCGACATCGCCGCGCAAACCACGCAGGTGATGCAGAATCTCGGGCACGCGCTGAAAGCAGCCGGGGCGAGCTACGCCAACATCGTGAAGATCACGACCTTCGTTGTGAACTACAAGCCGGAGCTGCGCCCGATCATCGGCAAGGCCCGCTCGGCCTTCTTCGAAGGGGTGGAGCCGCCGGCGAGCACACTGGTCGGGGTCTCGGCGCTCGCCGCGCCGGAATGGATGATCGAGATCGAGGCGGTGGCGGTCGCGGATTGAGATCTTTCCCGTAGCCCGGATGGAGCGAAAGCGTAATCCGGGAAGCTGCGTCCGCAGATGCACTGTCCCGGATTGCGCTGCGCTCCATCCGGGCTACACCTCTCTCGTGCGCGACATCTCCTGCAGAAGAACCATCGCTTTGTCTGCCCTGTCAGCCGGCACAAACAGATGATCGTGGTGGAACGCCGAAACGGCGTTCGCGCTAATGCCGGCTGCGGCGAGACGTGCCGTGATCGCCGCCAGAAAGCCCACCGCATCGAGTGCGGAGTGAACCGTTAGGGCAATCAGGCGCGAGGCGAACGCATAGCTTAGGCCGGCCGCTTCGGCCTCTTCGCGCGGGATCACCAGCGTCGTTCCTTCCTGCTCGCGGAACGTCAGCAAAGGGCTGAGCGCCGCGGGAATCGGCTGGTCTGCCGGGATGGTGCAGAATACGAAGATGCCCGGCCGCACCTCCGGCTTCATGTGTCTCAGCAGTGCGTCGAGGTCGCGTTCGCCTGTCATCACTCCTGCGCCTTTTCCGGCCCCTCATATGCGATGCCGCGGATCACTGCGGCGCTGCCGAATTTCTTGCGCAAGCTGTCCACCGCGCGCTCGGCATGGGCGGCGCGGCGGTCGAGCATGTCGGTGTCGTCGGCGACTGAACCCTCGCGCAATGCGCTGACGCCGGCGCCCATCAGGCGGAAGGCGGTGCCGTCGATCTCTTTCGCCAGCATCTCGCGGCAGATCGAGAAGATCTTTGCGGCAAGCTGCGTCGGGGCCGTGATCGACTGCGAGCGGGTGCGTTGGCGGAAATCGGCGGTCTTCAGCTTCAACGTGACGGTCAGGCCGGCAAGCTCGCTGCTCTTGAGGCGAGATGACGTCTTCTCGCAGAGCCGCCACAGGATCTTCTCCAGCGTCGCGAAGTCGCGGATGTTGGTCTCGAACGTCGTCTCGCTCGAAATCGTCTTGGCGCCCCGATCAGGCTCGACGCGGCGGTCGTCGATGCCGCGCGCGAGCCGCCACAGCCTGCGGCCGTCGCTCGGGAACTGCCGCATCATCTCGATCTCGTCGGCCTTCTGCAGGTCGGCGATGATGCGGAAGCCGCGTTGCACCAGACGCTCCTGCGTTGCGGGCCCAACGCCGAAAATGAAACCGACCGGCTTCTCGGCCAGCATCGAACGAGCTTCCTCCTGGTCAAGCGCGGCAAACCCGCGCGGCTTGTCGAGGTCGGAGGCGATCTTGGCCAGGAACTTGTTGCAGGAGAGGCCGACCGAGACGCTGATGCCGATGTCGCGCTCGATGTCGCGGGCGAACCGCGCAAGCACCTTGGCCGGGATCATGCCGTGCACCCGCTCGGTGCCGGAGAGATCGAGGAAGGCCTCGTCGATCGAGAGCGGCTCGACCAGTGGCGTCAGCGCCTGCATGGCCTGGCGCACCTCGCGCCCGACCCGGACATATTTCGCAATGTCCGGCGGGATCACGGCCGCATGCGGGCAGGCTTCCAGCGCCTTGTACATCGGCATGGCCGAGCGCACGCCGTAGGTGCGCGCGATGTAGCAGGCGGCCGACACCACGCCGCGCTTGCCCCCGCCGATGATGACGGGCTTGTCGGCGATGTCGGGATTGTCGCGCTTCTCGACGGTCGCGTAGAAGGCGTCGCAGTCGATATGGGCGATGGTCAGGCTTGCAAGCGCACGGTGGCGGGCGAGGCGGGGGGAACCGCAGGCGGAACAGCGCCGCACGCCCATATCCAGATCGGCCGAACAATCCCGGCAGAAGCAGCGGGGCCCGGCCGTCTCCAGGGAGGTCACGGCACGTCGCGCTCCCAATGGGGGTCGCCGAGCGCGTCGCCGAGAACCTGCCGCGCTGCGGCAACATTGGTCGGATGCAGTTCCGCAGCGCTGGCAAAGGCCTTCACAGTGGCGTCGTCGCGCATCACGAAATCGAGCACGCTGAGCAGGAAATTGGGGTCCGAGGCGGCCTTGCGCAGCATCTCCGGGCCGACCCCTGTCTCGGCCAGGAACAGGCCCAGCCGCTCCGGTTCGCCCGCGACGAAGGACAGCGCCTGAAGCGCAACGATTTCAGCGACTTCGCGCGGGTTGTGAACAGGCTTTTTCACGTGGCCGGTTTGCCTTTCCGTTAACTTTCGGTGTCTACTTTGGGCCACCATGCCCGAGTCTCGTTCGTGAGTCTTGCGACCCCCGACAAGCAACTGGAAACCACATCGCAGAAAGTCGGCCCTCGGGTTTAACGAAACTCAAGCGAATTCGAGGCTAGTTTGAATCCAGTTTTCGAAGCGCCGGCGACCGGCGCCTGAGGCGTCACATGCATCGGTCTGCGGACCAATCAGGAGGGCGGGATGGCTAAGACCGTCCTGATCGTGGAAGACAACGAGCTCAACATGAAGCTCTTCCGCGACCTGTTGGAGGCGCACGGCTACCAGACCACCGGCACCAGCAACGGCTACGAGGCGCTCGACCTCGTTCGCAAGATGCGGCCCGACCTCGTGCTGATGGATATCCAATTGCCGCAGGTCTCGGGCCTGGAGGTGACGCGCTGGATCAAGGACGATCCGGAGCTCCGCAATATTCCCGTCGTCGCCGTCACCGCGTTCGCGATGAAGGGCGACGAAGAGCGCATCCGCGAGGGCGGCTGCGAGGCCTATTTGTCCAAGCCGATCTCGGTCGGCAAATTCATTGAGACGGTCCGACGTTTCATCGGATAGGAAGTGAGTTCACAGTGTCCGCGCGTATCCTCGTCGTCGACGACGTTCCTGCCAACGTCAAGCTGCTCGAAGCCCGCCTGTCCGCCGAATATTTCGACGTGATGACCGCCGCGAACGGCACCGAGGCGCTGGCGATCTGCGCCCGCGCCGAATGCGACATCATCCTGCTCGACGTCATGATGCCGGACATGGACGGTTTCGAGGTCTGCCGCCGCCTCAAGACCAATCCGGCCACGCATCACATTCCCGTCGTGATGGTCACCGCGCTCGACAGCCCGTCCGACCGCAACCGCGGGCTGGAAGCCGGCGCCGACGATTTCCTGACGAAACCCGTCTCCGACGTCGTGCTGATCGCGCGCGTGCGCTCGCTGACCCGGCTGAAGATGATGACGGACGAGCTGCGCATGCGCGCCATCACCTCGCTTGAGATCGGCATGCAGGCGCCTGAGCGCAGTGCAATCTCCGACACCGGCAAGGGCGGCCGCATCCTGCTGGTCGACGACCGCCAGTCCTCCTATGAGCGGCTGGCGACGATCCTCGCCGCCGAGCACACCATCGACGTCGAGCCGAACCCGACGGAGGCGCTGTTCCATGCCGCCGAAGGCAATTACGATCTGCTGATCGTCTCGCTCGACCTCAACAATTTCGACGGCCTTCGGCTGTGCAGCCAGGCGCGCTCGCTGGAGCGCACGCGGCATGTGCCGATCCTGGCGATCGCCGACCCCGAGAACGCGACGCGGCTGCTGCGTGGGCTGGAGATCGGCGTCAACGACTATCTGCTGCGTCCCATCGACAAGATCGAGCTGCTGGCGCGTGCCCGCACCCAGATCCGCCGCCGCCGCTACACCGACCATCTGCGCGACAATGTGCAGAACTCGATCGAGATGGCGATCACGGATGCGCTCACCGGGCTGCACAATCGCCGCTACATGGAGAGCCATCTCGCCACGCTGGCCGAGCAGGCCGCGACCCGCGGCAAGCCGCTGGCCCTGATGATCCTGGACATCGACTACTTCAAGTCGATCAACGACAATTACGGCCACGATGCCGGCGACGACGTGCTGCGCGAATTCGCCGTGCGGGTGCGCAAGTCGATCCGCGGCATCGACCTTGCCTGCCGCTATGGCGGCGAGGAATTCGTCATCGTGATGCCCGAGACCGATCTCCACGTCGCCGGCATGGTCGCCGAGCGCCTGCGCCGCTCGATCGCCGGCGAGCCCTTTGCGATCCACAAGGGCACCAAGCGCATCGAGGTCACGATCTCGATCGGCCTGACCACGCTGGAGCAGAAGGGCGAGGCGGTTGGCGACGTCCTCAAGCGCGCCGACACAGCGCTGTATCGCGCCAAGCACGACGGCCGCAATCGCGTGGTGTCGCACGCAGCGTGAGGCCGCTCGCACAGGCCGGCGCAAAAAGCGCGAAAACAACCCCATGCACAGTAGCCGACGCTAGCTAAATCAATGGCTTACGCGCCTTGCAAAACGGCTGATGCAGACAGCAATGCCGTTTGACTCGTCGGGCAAAACAGGAGCATGCTGCTAGCATCACGAACATCCTACGATCTTCGCTGTCATCGCGCAGGCGAGGAATCCGGCACGCCATGGCGAACAAGCGGGCGTCCACCCTTCAAGTCAGGGAGGATACGGCTCCGACCATTCTGCCTTGGCCAGGGCCGCGCCCGTGCTGGACTTTGCGATGATCTCGTAAGTGTACAGGCCGGAATTGCAGGGGCCCCAGGTTCGTAAGCTCTCCGGCTTCACGATGTTATCCGAGGGAAATGGGATCTCCTGGCCGCCCATCTCGTAGTTCTTCTCTCTGCGAAACTTGACGACGATCGTGCGCGTGCCGGGCGGAACACTTTTCAACTTGATTTCGGGATTTGGAAAGACGGTGGTGCAGGGCCGCGGAGGTCCAAACGTGAATTGGATCTTCATCTCGTCAGCCGCGGCCGGGGTGCAGATGATCGGGAATGAAATTAGCAGCAACGACGAAAATCTAATCATGGGCACGCCCCAAAAAGAAACCAGTGTATCGGCAGGGCCGCCTGATGCCAAGTTTACCCGTTTCTCGCTCTCGCAGCCCTCTTCGGGACGTCACAAAAAGGCCCGCCGTAGCGGGCCCTGTGGAGATGGAGAAAGTCCGGGTCACTTCTGATCGACGTTGCTGGTCCCCGAACCGGGTGTGCCGATCGGCAAGCCGTTCGCCGCATGACCGACGCCAACGCCCGGCGCACTGACCGCTCCTGGAGTTTGATCGTGTGGAAGCGTCTTGATCCCCGTTCTTGCTTGTTCCGCGGGGCTCATCTGGCCCCTGTTGTCGCTGTTGGCACCGTTGGTTGCCGTGATGCCGGACCTGTCGCTTCCGTTTGGCGTGCCCGTCTGTGTCGACCCGGACGCCGTGCCGCTCGTGCCCGAGCTGCCCGGTGCGGCCGGTGTGCTCGCGGTATTCCCGTTCGGCGTCGGGGGCTGAACGTTCGGGTTGACTGGAGAGTTGTTCGTGTGAGCACCGGTCGAGGTTCCGTTTGTGCCCATGCCGGATGGCGCCGAGGGGCCTCCATTGGCGGCGCCAGACGTGCCAGTGCCTGCGCCTGAGCTGGCAGATGATCCGGACCCGCCGCCGCTCGCGGCCGCGCCACCTGCGCCTCCGCCACCACCACCTCCGCCGCCGCCGCCGCCTTGTGCGAAGACGGGAGCGGCAACAGCGAAGGACAGTGCGGCTGTAAGAAGAAGCGATTTTCGATTCATGACCTTCTCCGGTGTAAAGAAGGTCAACGACGCCGAAATGGCGATTGTTCCTTTCAGTTCGGTCATGCAGGTGACCGCTCCCGGATTTCCGAGAGCGGCTGTTTCGTGTGGCTTGTCAGGCAGCCTTTTCCTTGAGTTCGAAGTCCATGGTCCATGTCGATTTTCCCGGCTGCGTGCGGAATATCCATATCGTCACGCTCGAACCGGGCGGGATGACGATGCTGTCCCCTTCGTGCATCGTGAACTGCCGGATGTTGCTTTCGGTCGCCCAAATCGAATGAGAATAAACGTCCTTGTCGCTGGTCTTTGTGCAGGCCAGAACTCCTCCGTTCATAACGGCGCGGGTGGCGGTCTGGCTGACGGACGAGTCCATGTGGATGGTAGGCATCGTGGCAATCTCCAAGGGAATGAAAAAACGCCAGATGCTCCCTTAGGTTGTGGCTGGCTGTCAAGCGTCACGTGACGCCCTGTCCGCTCCCTTCAGGCGATCGAAGGTGAAGCGCGGCAAACGGACGTTGGAATGCGTGCTCGCCGATCCGGACTTCTTGCCGCGGGTCGATGGGGTTCTGATCTTGCCGCGCTTCAGGGATGCCGGGCCGGCCGCTTGCCTGACTTCACCGCAGCCTCATCCCCTACATCCACCCCGGCATTCCGCAGCAACACCTTCGCCGCTTCCTTCGCGGCACGCGCCATGGCTGGGTCGTCGCGGACGAGGTCCTGCGCGATCGAGCCGTCGACCAGCAGCACGAGCTGCGTTGCGAGCGCCTCCGCGTTCGTCACGCCAAGCTCGTTCAGGCGGTCGCGAAACCAGACGCGGCGGCTTTCCTTGAAGGCGATGGCGATCTTCTTCACGGCGCGGTCTGCCGGGCCAAGCTCGGCGACCGCATTCACGAACGGGCAGCCGCGAAAGTCTTTTGCGGCGAAGCGGCGCTCCAGCGAATCGAAGGTGGCGAGGATCTGCTCGGCCGGGGGCTTGTCGGAGGGGCGGGGCTGCACGAAGCGGCGCTCGAGATAGGCCGCGATCAGCGCGTCCTTGGAGGGGAAGTGGTTGTAGAGCGTGCGCTTGGAGATGCCGATCTCGGCCGCGATGGTGTCGACGCCGATGGCGCGAATGCCCTGCAGATAGAACAGCTTGTCGGCGGTCTCGAGGATCCGCTCTTTCATCGTCTGTGGGGCGGGCGGGGGAGCCATGCGGCGGTGAATGTCCTGTTGGCTTGACAGCGCACGCCAACCATAGCCTAAGTACACAGGTCTGTGTAACCAAAATCAACTGATATTGCAGACGACGGCGCTCGCGCCGCGCCCCCAAGGGAGACAAAAATGCCCCTGTTGCAGGTTCTGCGCCCGACATTGCCCATCCTGATCGGCGCCTCGATCATGCTGACGCTGAGCATGGGGCTGCGGCAGAGCCTCGGCATCTTCATGCAGCCGCTGACCCACGACATCCATCTGTCGATCTCCGATTTCACGCTGGCGCTGGCCGTGCAAAACCTCGCCTGGGGCTTTCTCCAGCCGCTCGCCGGCGCGATGACCACGCGCTACGGCTTCCGTCCGATCATGATCGCTGGCTCCTTCATGTACATCGCGGGCCTGGTGCTGATGGCAACCGCGAGCGGTCTCGTCGCCATCATGATCGGCGCCGGTGTGCTGATCGGGACGTCGCTGGCCTGCACCGCGGCGGCGATCGCAATGTCGGTGGCGGCGCGCGCCGTGCCCGCGACGGTGCGTTCCACCGTGCTCGGCATCGTCTCCGGCGCGGGCTCGCTCGGCGCACTGCTGTCGGCGCCGATCGGGCAGATGCTCAACGAGGGCTTTGGCTGGCGCGTTGGGCTGGCCGGCTTCGTGGTGATGTCGGTGCTGATGATCCCCGCGGCCTGGTATGCCGGACGCGTCGACGCGGTCCCGCTGCCGAAGCCCGCGACTGACGAGATCGTCGATGCCACGGCCATGATCGCGGCGAAGACCGCATTCGGCAACGCGTCGTTCGTGGTGATGACCTGCGCCTATCTCGTCTGCGGCATGCAGCTCGTGTTCCTCACGACGCACCTGCCGTCCTATCTCGCGATCTGCGGCCTCGATCCGATGCTGAGCGCGCAGACGCTCGGCATGATCGGCGGCTTCAACGTGCTGGGCTCGCTGTTCTTCGGCTGGGCCGGCCAGCGCTGGAACAAGCTCGCGCTGCTCGGCGGCATCTACATCTTCCGCTCACTCGCGCTGGCCTGGTACTTCATGCTGCCGGCGACGCCGGCCTCGACCTTGCTGTTCGGCGCGATCATGGGCTTCCTCTGGATGGGTGTGGGACCGCTGGTCGCGGGCGCTGTCGCCGAGATGTTCGGCCTGCGCTGGCAGGCGATGATCCAGGGCCTCGCCTTCATGAGCCACCAGATCGGCAGCTTTCTCGGTGCGTATGGAGGAGGCGTGCTCTACGACGCGCTCGGCTCCTATACGATGGCTTGGCGCATCGGCGTCGCGCTGGGGCTGGCCGGCGGCATCGTGCAGGTGGCGTTCGCGCTGATCCGTCCGTCGCAACCGCCGGCGCCGGTGTTGCGGACGGCGTAGGCGAGCCGTGTCTTCAGTGGTGCAGGCTTTCGGGAGCCGAATCGAAGTCGCACGGCTTTGTTGTCATTGGGGGCTTCAGGCCGAAGCGGTGGTCATCACCCGCGAGCAAGCTTCATGACAGGGTTCGAAGCTCTTCGACACCGACCGGCGGTTTGCTTCGCCAGTCGACGATGAAGGCACGTTTTGCGAGCCCATTCTGAACGCGAGCTATCTGCGTCCGCTCCGCAGCGAGCCGAAGCCGCAACAGGGGATCGCGTGTCCCCGAGACGGTGAGGCTTTTATTGATGACCCAGCCATATGGTTCGACTTCGGCACGCCGCAAGTCATCCTGAAGGGAGGCGGCCTCGGAAACCGGCGTCGTCTCCGGCAGCGTCACCAGAATGACCTTTGTGTGGGTTGGGTCCTGCAGTCTCATCAGGGGGGTAACGATACGTCCCGGACCGCTCGTCGCAAGTTGGCTCGTCATCTGGCGATGATAGGCTCCGGTGGCGTCCAGCAGGAGCAGCGTATGGCCCGTCGGCGCCGTATCGAGCACCACGAAGGCGCTCCGGGCCTCCGCAACGACGTGCGAGAAGGCATGGAAAACAGCGACCTCCTCGGTACACGGCGAAGCAAGATCCTCCAGCAGAAGAGCCTTACCCTGCGCGTCGAGGTCACGGCCACGATTCGCCATGATTTTCGCGATATAGCGCTCCGTCTCGGCCCGGGGGTCGATCCGGTCGACCGTCAGACCTGGCATCACGCCATCGACGACGAAACTGACGTGAGCTGCGGGATCGGTCGTGCTGAGATGGACGGCGTGACCCCGCTTCGCCAATCCCACCGCGATGGCGGCAGCAATCGTCGTCTTTCCGACGCCGCCCTTGCCCATCACCATGATGAGGCCACGCTTGCCCTGCGCGATGTCATCGACCAACCGGTCCAGGCCCGGCAAGTCGACCGGTTCTGTGTTTGACTCGCTGGATAGAACCGATGGCTGATTGGTGGGCGACAGGAGCGCCCTTAGAGCGGTCAGGCCGACGATGTCGAAGCCAAGCAAAGGAATCTCGTCTCGTGGCAGTTTCGCGAGCGACGCCGGCATTGCGGCCAGCGCCTCGTCCTGGTCCCGCTCAAGGGCAACTGCAACGACATCAGTCGGGTCCGTGGCGTGGAAGCGCCCGTTCACCACGAGGGCCTGATTCGAGAGATTGAGCGCATCAAGTTCGCCCGATGTCCTCGCCGCCTCGCGGACGGCGCCTCGATCGGCACGGGTGACCAAGATGATGGTGGTCTGCCTGGCATCGCCCAGGGCCTGGAGCGCCTTTCGAAAGCGGTCCTCCTGCATCTTCAGACCTGAATGCGGCCCGAGGCAGGACGCGCCCCGATCATTGTCCTTGAGAAAGCCCGTCCATGCCTTGGGCAGGCTAAGGAGCCGCAGCGTGTGACCGGTCGGAGCGGTATCGAATATGATGCGATCGAACCCAGCCACATCGCCGTCGAGCAGTCCCACGAACTCGTCAAAGGCGGCTATTTCGGTGGTGCAGGCGCCGGAGAGCTGCTCACGCACAGTCGATCGCTCGCCGGTGGTAACTTCGGGTCCGAGCTGTTCGAGGACTCGGCTACGATAGTTTTCGGCAGCTGCCTCGGGATCGATATTCATCGCCGAGAGTCCGGTCACGTTTGGCACCGGCGTAGGGCGATCGGTCAAAGTGACTGCGAGCATCTCGTCGAGGTTCGATGCAGGGTCGGTGCTGACGATGAGAACGCGCAGTCCACGGTCGGCGAGGTCAACGGCCGTGGCGCACGCAAGAGAGGTTTTGCCGACGCCGCCCTTTCCGGTGAAAAACAGATACGGGGTTGGGGCGGTCAGCGCGCGAAAGTGCGGCATCGTAGGTTCTCCTGGGGCTGTCGCGGTCATGCGACGGATTTTCGCCTGGTCCAGGTGCCGCGATGAGCACTGCGTTCGAGATGATTCATCGGCTCAACGCTTCCGGCATGCCGGACGACCGCCGCGCCCAGGCAGCTCATATCTTCTTTTTTTTTCGCGAAGACGCGCTCAATTCATCGATTCAAGCGCAAGCGCGATTCCCTGGCCGCCGCCGATGCAAAGAGTGACAATACCCTTTTTGACACCATCGCGTTTCATAGAATGCAGCAGTCGAGTGGTAAGCACCGCGCCGGAGGCACCGATCGGATGACCATGCGCGATCGCGCCGCCCTCCACATTGACGATGCTGGCTTCGAGGCCCAGATCCTTCGCAACCGCAATTGCGATCGCCGCGAACGCCTCGTTGATTTCGATGCGCTGGATGTCCGAGTTTTTCCAGCCGGCCCGTTCGAGTGCCTGCTTTACCGCCGGAACCGGCCCCAATCCGAACATGCCGGGTTCGACGGCGCCGATTCCGTAGGCGACCAGGCGCGCCATCGGCGCCAGGCCCTTCTTGTCGGCCCAAGCGCGATCGGCCACGATCATCGCCGCCGCGCCGGTGTTGAGCCCGGGCGCGTTGCCGGCTGTAATGGTGCCATCTTTACGGAACGCCGGCTTCAGCTTTCCGAGGCTTTCCATCGTGGTATCGGGCCGGTTGTGCTCGTCCTTGTCGAATTTTGTCGGACCCTTGCGGGACGCAATTTCGACCGCCACGATTTCCGCGGCAAATTTGCCACCAGCCTGTGCCGCAGAAAAGCGCCGCTGTGAGCGTTCGGCCCAACGGTCCTGCTCTTCGCCGGTGATCTGATGTGAGGCCGCGAGATCTTCCGTATGCCATCCGGAATGTT
This sequence comes from Bradyrhizobium sp. MV1.5, assembly GCF_055807615.1. Lineage (NCBI taxonomy): Bacteria > Pseudomonadati > Pseudomonadota > Alphaproteobacteria > Hyphomicrobiales > Nitrobacteraceae > Bradyrhizobium > Bradyrhizobium sp. MV1.5. Next base: position 50,985 of record NZ_JBVVPL010000018.1, read on the forward strand.
GACCGGAGAAAGCGTCATTAAGACCATCCATCAGCATCGCATCGAATATCTTCGCGTCACCCATGCGATAGCCCCAGCGCCCGGAGCCCATGAGATACGGGGCACGGTCCATGTTCTCCATGCCGCCGGCAATCGCGCTGTCTATGAATCCGAGCATCACCTCCTGAGCAGCACTCGCAATCGCCTGCGCACCCGAACCGCAGACTCGGTTGACCGTCAGCGCCGGAACACTAACCGGAACGCCGCCATTGATGGCCGCTTGCCGGGCTGGGTTCATCTTGTTGCCGGCCTGAATGACGTTGCCCATGACGATAGTGCCGACATCGCCGGGAGACAGTTTCGCGCGTTCAAGCGTAGCACGGATTGCCACGGCACCAAGATCGACCGCAGGTAGATCCTTCAGCGCGCCGCCATACGTGCCGATCGCTGTACGCACGGGTGAGCAGATCACGACTTCCTTATTGGCCATCAGTCATCTCCGATTCTGAAGCCGCACCGCTTGCGATGGGATATCGGCCAGTACTTAGTAACAGCGTTCGCCGGGGAGTTTGTTGAGATGAATCAACGGACGTAGAAAACAGCCCGCGAATTAACGACCATGGGCCTCTCTCTGCGTGAGGCGCTACAGAACTATTCCGAGGAATGTCGTTTGTTGCGTCCGAAGCCGGCATTGCAGTAGCCTGCGCTCACGTTGTTGTTTGACCGAGAACGGAATTGCCTGATCTCATATTTAAACGAGTCAGGAATTGAGCGCGTCGTAAACCATGCCCAAGGTGACGCTGTAAGTCAGGATCATCGCCAGCGAGAACAGTGCCGGCGAAATGCCAAGTCCGACCTGGAATGCGAATATACCGAGGCCGATCAAGGGAAAGAACACCATCCCCATGATCGCCCATCCGAGTACGCCGTATGCCATTCCTTTGATCGCACCGATATTACCTGGCAGCCATCGATAGAGATATCCAAAGGCGAGACCGACGAAGGTTGAGCCATTCAGGAATGAAAGTAGCCAAGGTACTACGGGATGGATCGCAGTTCCGGTCACATGGCTCAGCGTCGTCTGGAGACTTTCGTAAGGCTCGAAAGACGGAAGTAGTCCAGCCCAGGACTTGAAGTACATCAGCAGCGAATGCGTGATGCTTCCACACAGCCCTGCAACAACTGACTTCCAAATCCCATTGCCTGAAGGCCTGCTAGGTCGCCCGTTCTCACGAGGAGTCTTCCAAATGGGCGCGCGGTCGCTGCTGCTGGTCGCGATCATGGACGCAATTCGATTAAGAGCGCCCCGGCCTCGCCAGCTACGGCAGGTGCATGTCGGTTCCCGACGACGACGATCGGAACGGCAATGAAGCCGCTAATCAGAAGCAGCCAATCCTGCCGAACGTCCAGGAAGATAGCTGCGCTCCCACCGATGATTGACCAGATGAAGGGGATCACCAGGAGCCAGTATGAGAAGCGGTCGGTCGTCATAAGTAAAAGACCGAAGGTGAAGATGGTAACAGGGCAAGGAGCTACACCGAACATCGGTAACGTCGGCCAAGAATGCCCCGCTGCAATTCCGATCATCGGATAGATGAGAGATGCGTAGAGAATAAACCCCGCGCCGATCACCGCTCGAAGCCCGAAACTCATCGCGAAGCGAAGTCGGCCGCGGACGACACCCGTGTAGAGCAGTGCCACGCCCTCTATGACGAACAAGGTGCCAAAGGCGAACGCGGCCTTGTTTACCGAGGAGAAGAAGACGCCGTGATAGAAAATGCCGGTGCTCAGCCACATCAATCCGAGGACGGCTGAGACAACGCGATCAGAGGCGCGGCCTTTCCAGAGAACGGCGGCGACGGCGATGGCGCCAAGCGCATAGGCAATAATTTGCGCGGGCCAGATCGCCGTATTGTAGGCCGCGAAGACGCTGAGGAACTGCTCAAGCGTGAAGGGAAGCATGGTGCACTCCTGCCCGATCGTTTGAGCGTAGAGGACTGCGTTGCTTCGCTGCTTGATGAGGATCAACGTCCCTCGGGGTCAGCTCGCGGCCGAGGGGCGACATGGAGGCTGTCCGTCGCAGCCGCCGACACCGGTGCTGCGGATGGCCTTGCGGCCAGCAGAGCTCTTGTGAGAGCGCGGCTAGGACGCCGCGACCGTCACCTTGACCGAGACGGGCAGCGGAGGGCGCAGCCCTCGAGCCAACGCCGGACGTCTCGATTTAGGCTGTCTCTCCGGCAGCTTTCCGAAATACGCGACGGTCAGTGTCAGCGCGCTTCTGACGGCGGGCTCGACCTTCGCACAAATGAACCAGCAGACCAGAACAAGCATGCCCAACGCGACCCATACGGCCGAGGTGGCCTCCCAACCGGCATCGACCAGGGCACGAATGATTGCCGTGCCAATGACGTTGTGGGTGAGATAGAGCGGATAGGTGATCAGTCCGAGCGTTCTCAAATAGGCTGGCGTCTTGGGGGACGCGATGCCCGCAGAATGCCTGTGCCGATTCGCGGCGAGGGCAATGAGGAGTACCGCAGCCGCCCAAACCGCGATCGGCACAAGGGCTGATTGATCCGAGATGGCGGGGATGGACGTCAAGAAGAACGAGGCGAAAAAGTAGATTTCCGCTGCGCCCGAAAGACAGGTGATGGCGATTGCGAGCTGTTCGAGCGCCGTCAATTGTCTGTTCGCGGAAATGAACAGCCAGATCCCCAGCGCAAAGAAGCAGCCATGCGACAACAGGAATGCTGCGCACGGCACCCGAAACATCAGGATGACAAGATAGGGCAAGTCGGATGGCGTCGTGCATGACAGCACGAGCAGCGCGACGGCATTGAAGATTGCGCTGTAGATGGTGAGGCCCCAGGCCAGGTGCCGCAGGGTGACCTTCTTCGTGAGCATCGCGCAGAACACGAGACCATAAAATGCCGTCTCGGCCGCTAGCGTCCAGTAGACCTCGTCGAGCCACTGTCCCGTGACTCCCTTGGGAACCATCAGCATCGCGTGAATGTAGGGCAGAACGAGTTCGGATGCCGGTCCGCTCCCGAAGATAAAAAGAACGAGGAAGGTCGCGGTGGCGCAAACCCAAACCGCCGGATAAATCCGGAGTGCGCGACCAAGAAGAAACTCGCCCGGCGAAGATGTGCTTGCAGAATTCGCGATGACGAAGCCGGAAATGACAAAGAAGATTTCAACGCCGACCCAGCCGAACCATGTGAAGGGCGCGGCGGACGGGTAGAGAACATCGGCGGCGACGGTGCGTTCGAAACCCGGGACGCCAATCGACACCCAGGCCCAGGACCAGAACATCTGGTGAAACATGGCGACGCCGAGGGCGGCAGCGAAGCGCAGCGGATCCAGCAACGGCAAATGGCTCTTCACGGGAATGGACCGGGTTCATGCAACGATCCCGCTGGAGGTATTGAATTGCTCCATCAAGCTCTTTGAGATGGGTCACACTTGCTTCCTCGCGCTCCAGTCCATTGCCGTCGCAGGTCGGATTGTTGCGTGATGGGCGTCACAGAGCCGGAACTTGCCTTTTGGCAGGCTCCGCCTAGGCTGCGCATACTGCTATCTGGGGCTGTCATGAGCGCGTTTCGCTGGCTTTTATCGTGTCTTTTCATCGGACTGTCCTGCGGCTCAGCACAAGCCGAGCGCCGCGTCGCGCTGGTGATCGGAAACTCCGCCTACAAGAGCGTGCCGAAGCTTGCCAATCCGGCGAACGATGCCGCCCTGGTCGGTGGCATGTTCAAGAAGGCGGGGTTCGACTGGATCGACGTCAGGGCCGATCTCAATGCCTCCGCGATGCGAAAGGCTCTGCGCGATTTCGGCGGACGGGCGCGAGACGCCGAGGTCGCCGTCATCTATTACGCCGGTCACGGCATCGAGCTCGACGGGACCAATTACCTGATCCCGACCGATGCCACTCTGGAGACCGACAGCGACGTTCTCGACGAGACCGTGGGGCTTGATCGTGCGCTGTTCGCGGTCGAGCCCGCGAAGCAGCTTCGGCTTATCATTCTCGATGCCTGCCGCGACAATCCGTTTGCCAAGACCATGAAGAGGACTGTTGCTGCACGCGCTATCGGCCGCGGTCTCGCCAAGATCGAGCCGACCAGTCCGAATACGATGATTGCATTCGCCGCGAAGGCGGGGTCAACGGCTTCGGATGGCGATTCCAGGAACAGCCCATTCGCTGCAGCGCTTGTCGAGCGCTTGCCGACACCGGGCCTCGACTTGCGCAAGGCGTTCGGATTCGTCCGCGACGATGTATTGAAAAACACCGGCTACAAGCAGGAACCCTATGTCTACGGCTCGCTCGGCGGCGAAGATGTCTCGCTCGTCCCCGCAAAGCCGGTCGTTGCCGGACCGCAGGCAAACCCCGACAGCGAGATCCGGCGCGACTATGAATTGGCGCTCCAGCTCGGCACTCGCGATGTGTGGGCCGCCTTTCTCAACCGATATCCAAGCGGGTTCTACACCGACTTGGCCAAGGCCCAGCTGAATCGGATTGCTGCCGAGGATGCGCGTGCTGCGGCCGCAGAGAAGGCTCGGCAAGCCGAAGAAGAGAAGGCCCGGCTCATCGTCGACCGAGCCAAGAAGGGCGAGCAGGACAAGGCGGCAGCCGCCGCCAAGGCGGCCGAGGATGCCCGGCTCGCCGCCGAGAAGGCCAAGCAAGTCGAGGAAGCCAAGGCGGCCGCAGCCGAGCAGCGGAGGAAGGAGGCCGAGGCGGCAGCTGCGACGGCGCTCGCCGACAAGCTCAGGGCCGAGAAGGCCCTCGCCGACAAGCTCGCGAGCGACAAGGCCGTTGCCGAACTGGTCGGGAAGCAGGCGGCCGAGAAACAAGGCTCTACCGCCGCGGAGGAGAAGATCGCAGCTGTAACACCTTCTTCGATCGTGCCAGCGATGTCACCGCAGGAAGTGACAAGACTGGTGCAGTCAGAACTCCGCCGCGTCGGTTGTCTGGCAGCCTCGGCGGATGGCGACTGGAACGCTTCGTCACAGCGCTCCCTGACGCTGTTCAACAAGCATGCGGGGACCAAACTAGACACCAAGCTCGCGAGCTTCGATGCGCTGGATGCCATCAAGGCGAAGTCAGGCCGGGTTTGTCCGCTGGTTTGCGATCAAGGTTTCAGAGCAGAGGGGGATGCTTGTACGAAGATTGTCTGCAAGAGCGGCCTTGAGCTCCAGGAGGATGGAAGTTGCACGCGGCCCAAGAGCGGAGCGACAGCCCGATCTTCGCCGGCGGACGCCGCAGGCACGAATGCGAAACCGCAACGATCGATTCCGTCCGTCGATTTTTCGTCCGGTCGCAAACTCCCCGGAGAGCCGCCGGACGGGTCAATTCCAACCGGTGCGCGAATGATCGTCCAAAGCAGCGCTTGCGGTCGCGGACAGGTGCTGGAGCTGATCGGAGGATCTGTCGCTCACGGCGTTCGTCGCCAGAAGCGATGCATTTCAGCTAATTGATCGCAGCGGCCCCGCAATGGTCAGTCGCGTGAGACCCCAGGGAGACCAAATGCATCAATTCCGCTCATTGATCGAACTCGGTCAATTTTGCTCGATCTCGCAATATGATTTGTCGCTGGGACTGCCCGATGAAGCTGAGAATGTCACGGTCCCTGAGTTGTGACAGGGCACGTGACACCGTTTCCAGCGTCAGCCCCAGATAGTCCGCGATATCGCGACGGTTCATGGGAAGGCTCATCACTCCGGCCGCAGTCAAGCGGACGTCCATTTCGATCAAGAAAGCCGCGACTTTCTCGATTGCCGTTTTCCTCCCGAGTAACAGCATGTGAGTTTCGGCATGTTGAAGGCTGCCCGTGACGAGCCTGAGCACATTGTTCGTCGCGGTCGCACTGCCACACTTCTGTTCGACGACATTCTGGCGATCGGTCAGCCGGACAATCGTTTCGACAATCGCCTCAGCGGTAAATCGGTGAGCTGAACCGTTCTCGACGCCGAAGATATCACCGGGTAGATGAAAGGCCATGATCTGTCGCCGACCGTCAGCCAACAATTTATAGCTCCGAACCGCTCCGCTCTTGACCTGGTAAAGATATTGGATCGGCTCCGCTTCTCCGAAGATCTCGGTGCCGCGTCGATACTTGAATTCGCTGCAAAACACCGCGTGCCCGGCGAGCGCATTCAGTTCGCTCGAGCTTGGCCGTTGAGGCACAATTTGTTGCTTTCTTACGAGCATCGTTCCTCCCCCGCGTTTTGCGGAACCCAACTGAGGGTATGGGAAAAAGCGGCAGGCAAGGTTGAGAAAGATCAAGTTCAATGTGATGAGCGCAGCGGTACGGAAGCAAGGCGACAAAGGCCGCCAGCTCTTGGGTGCGCTGGCGGCTCAATTGGGGGAAGTCGCTGGGTTCGCTAGGCACTGTTTTGGTTTAATGATCCGCCGGCAGACCATGTTGATCTGAATCGAGTTAAGCCCTTGCCGCAATGATCACGGGCGGAGGCGTAAACCAAGATGCCTGTGGTGGTTCAGATTTTTGAGTTCGCGGCCAACGCACGTCCGCTCGAAGATGTGCCGCAAAGCCGGGACCACGTCTCCGTATTGCGCTATGTAGCTTCTGGGTTCGGTTCTGCGCAGCCGCGCAAGGGCCCTGCAGCGCGTCCGGGACACGAGAGGATGGGGCGCATAATGAAACGGGGCCCGAAAGGGCCCCGCAAAAGTCTTCTACGTTCCGCGATCTTCTTACTTGATCTTGGCTTCGCGGAATTCGACGTGCTTGCGCGCGACGGGATCGTACTTCTTCTTGACCAGCTTGTCGGTCATGGTGCGCGAATTCTTCTTGGCGACGTAGTAGAAGCCGGTGTCGGCCGAGGACACGAGCTTGACCTTGATGGTGACCGCTTTGGCCATGTTCAGAACCTCAGGAATGAAGGGAATCTGGAGCCGGCCAAATGGCCCGCGTTGGCCGGCAACCTAGCCAGAAACGGCCTGATGTCAAGATTTTAGGGCTCGAAAAGCACCCAAATCGGCCCGATCAGGCCTCGAAGAACCGGTTTTTAGGCCGCGGCAGGCCGAGATTCTCCCTCAAAGTGGGCCCTTCGTACTCTTTCCGGAAAATCCCGCGGCGCTGCAGCTCCGGGACCACCTTGTCGACGAAATCGTCGAGGCCGGCGGGCAGGAACGGGAACATGATGTTGAAGCCGTCGGAGCCGCGCCCGACCAGCCATTCCTCCATCTGGTCGGCGATGGTTTTGGCCGTGCCGACGAAGGATAGCCCGCCATAGCCGCCGACGCGCTGGGCGAGCTGGCGCACCGTGAGCTTGTCGCGCGCGGCGAGGTCGACCATCCGTTGGCGGCCGCTCTTGCTGGCGTTGGTTTCGGGGATTTCGGGAAGCGGTCCATCCGGATCGAAGCCGGAGGCATCCGTGCCGAGGATGACCGAGAGCGAGGCGATGGCGCTGTCGTAATGCACGCGGCTGTCGAGCAGCGCACGCTTCTCCCTGGCCTCGTCGACGCTGTCGCCGACCACGACGAAGGCGCCGGGGAGAATCTTGAGGTGTTCGGGATCGCGGCCGACCTTCTCCATGCGGCCCTTGATGTCGGCATAGAGTTTCTGGCTGTCGGCAAGGCTGCCGCCGCCGGTGAAGACTGCTTCCGCGGTCTCTGCAGCGAGCTGCCTGCCGTCCTCGGAGGCGCCGGCCTGCACGATCACCGGCCAGCCCTGGACCGGGCGGGCGATGTTGAGGGGGCCGCGCACTTTCAGATATTTGCCGTGATGGTCGAGCACATGCATCTTCGCGGGATCGACGAACACGCCGCTTTCGACATCGCGCACGAAGGCGTCGTCGGCAAAGGAATCCCACAGGCCCGTGACGACGTCGTAGAACTCGCGGGCGCGCTTGTAGCGCTCGGCGTGCTCCATGTGGTCGTCGAGGCCGAAATTCAGTGCCGCATCCGGGTTCGAGGTGGTGACGATGTTCCAGCCCGCACGTCCGCCGCTGAGATGGTCGAGCGAGGCGAAGCGCCGCGCGACGTGATAGGGCTCGTCGAACGTGGTCGAGCCCGTCGCGACCAGGCCAATCCGCCCGGTCACGGCCGACAGCGCCGACAGCAGCGTGAACGGCTCGAACGAGGTGACCGTGTGGCTGCGCTTGAGCGCATTGACCGGCATGTTCAGCACGGCGAGGTGATCGGCCATGAAGAAGGCGTCGAACTTGCCGGCCTCGAGCTTCTGGATCAGCGTCTTGATGTGGCCGAAGTTGAAATTGGCGTCCGGCCAGGCCCCGGGATAGCGCCAGGCGCCGGTGTGGATGCTGATCGGGCGCATGAACGCGCCAAGCTTGAGTTGCCGTTGTGCCATCGCCCGGTGTCCGTTCTTGGTGTCGTTCCGGAAGACATAGGCATGCCGCGGAACTCCGCCATCGGGGAAGGCGGGAAGATTATTTTGTTTTTGAGTGGCCGCTCAGCACATTCCCGTCATTCCCGGGGCGCGCGCGCCAACGCGCGAGCCGGAGGGACGGATCAGCTCAAAATATCCTTCTGCATCTTGCCGCCGTAGAAATGGAAGAACGGCACCGGCGCATCGTGGCGGAGCGGGCCGGTGGCGAGGCGCGCGTCGAGTTCGTTGAGCACGTTGCGCGTCATCGGATGCAGATCGGCGAGCGGCTTTGAGCCGAGCTCGACCCAGACCAGCTCGACCAGCTCGGCATCGGCATGGATGACGCCGTCGACGCGATGGGCGATCGCGGAGGCGTCCGCCGTGAAGAAGCGCGTGTCGAAGCGCTTGACGCGACCGGGCGGGGTGATCGCGCGCGCGATCAGGAACAGGCTGGACGGGTCGGGCAGCAGGCCCGCATCCGCGAACGGCCTCCAGGCGCCTTCGAGCTTGGCCTTCACCTCGGCTTTGCGCCCGAGGCAGAGACCGGTCTCCTCGCAGGCCTCGCGGATCGCGGCAATCGCCAGCGACTTCGCGCGCGAGGCGGGCGTCTTCGGACTGCCCTTGGCGAGATTGGCTTCAAGCTCGGCGGTGACGGGCGCCGCGCACGGCACGCGATAATCGTCCTTGTCGACGCGGCCGCCGGGGAAGACGAACTTTCCGGGCATGAACACCACGTTGTCGTGGCGCTTGCCGACCAGCACTTTTGGAATGGCTCCGCTGCGATCGACCAGGATCAGTGTCGCGGCATCTTTCGGGCGGAAATAGGGATGGTGATCGGCTTCCTTGCCCTCGTGGATCTTGGCCTTGTCGGCTGTCTGCGACGTATCCGTCATGTCCTCACCCAAACCACTTCTTGCTTACTTTGCTTACACCGGCGGAATACCATCCGTCGGGTTGTCGTCAAACCCATGCATGCGCAGAGCCCATTGCAATCCGACCACGGCTCCCTTCACCGGCTGCAGCAGTGCCAGCGAGGCGGCGAAGGTGAAGGGCAGATAGGCCGCGAAGCTGATCCAGACCGGCGTGGAGTAATTGGTCTCGATCCAGAGGACGGTGGGCACCACGATGTGGCCGACGATGACGATGACGAGATAGGCGGGCAAATCGTCGGCGCGGTGCGGCGTGACATCGAGGCCGCAGACCGAGCAATTGTCCGCGGTCTTGAGAAAGGCGCGGAACAGCTTTCCCTTGCCGCAGCGCGGGCAGCGGCCGCGAAAGCCGCGCCTCATCGCAGCAAAGACGTCGCGCTTCTCGACGAGGCCGGTCTCGCGGGTCCAGATCTTCGGCGCCGTGCTCACCATGCCTTGCCCTTCTGGCCCTTGCCCTTGCTTTTTCCCTTGGCTTTTTTGCCCTTCCCGGGCTTTTTCGGCCTGTCCGGCTTGCGCTTTTTGTCGGGGCTGCGCCCGGGATGCGCCTTGAACGAGGGGCGGCGCTGCGGACCGGAGGACCTGCGACCGCGGGGCGCGGTCTCACCGGTCGAGGACAGCAGCTCGAAGCGCAGCGCACCTGCGATGGGAGCTGCTTCGATCAGGCGGACGTCGACGACGTCACCGAGCTGATGCATGGTGCCGCTGCGTGTGCCGACCAGGGCGTGGCGGCCTTCGTCGTAATTGAAATATTCCGTGCCGAGGGATCGGATCGGGATCAGGCCGTCGGCGCCGGTCTCAGCCAGCTTGACGAACAGGCCGGCGCGCGTGACGCCGGAGACACGGCCCTGGAAGCTCGACCCGATGCGGTCGGCGAGGTGATGGGCGATCAGGCGGTCGACGGTCTCGCGCTCCGCTTTCATCGCGCGCCGCTCGGTCACCGAGATGTGGGCTGCGACTTCGCTCAACGTTTCCGGCGTCTCGGTGTCGGGCAGCGCGCCTTCGCCGAGGCCGAGCGCGCGAACCAGCGCACGGTGCACGACAAGGTCGGCATAGCGGCGGATCGGCGAGGTGAAATGCGCATAGCGGCGCAAATTCAGGCCGAAATGACCGTAATTCTCCGAGGAGTATTCGGCCTGCGCCTGGGCGCGCAGCACGACCTCGCTCACCAGCGGAAAGTGGTCGTGACCTTCGAGCTGCGCCAGCACGCGGTTGAACAGAGCGGGGCGCAACGCGCCGCCCTTTGCGAACGGAACGTCCAGCGTCGCCAGGAATTCCGCGAGCGCGTGGACCTTTTCCAGGGTCGGCTCGTCATGCACGCGGTAGATCAGCGGCAGCGATTTCTTCTCAAGCATCTCGGCTGCCGCGACATTGGCGAGGATCATGAACTCCTCGATCAGCTTGTGCGCGTCGAGCCTGTCGGGCACGACGACGCGGTCGACCGTGCCGTCACTCTTCAGCAGGATCTTGCGCTCGGGCAGATCGAGATTGAGCGGATCGCGCTCGTCTCGCGCGCGCTTGACGCAGGCATAGGCGGCATAGAGCGGCCTCAGGATCGGATCGAGCAGGGGGCCGGTGGTGTCGTCCGGCCTTCCGTCGATTGCGGCCTGCGCCTGGGCATAGCTCAGCTTGGCTGCAGAGCGCATCAGGATGCGATGGAAGCTGTGCGATCGTTTCCGCCCGTCCGGGGCGATGATCATCCGCACCGCGAGCGCGCCGCGCGGCTCGCCCGGCACCAGCGAGCACAGATTGTTGGAGATGCGCTCGGGCAGCATCGGCACGACGCGGTCGGGGAAATAGACCGAGTTGCCGCGGTCGAGCGCGTCGCGGTCGAGCGCGGTGCCGGGCCGCACGTAGAAGCTCACGTCGGCGATGGCGACATCGACGATGAAGCCGCCCTTGTTGTTGGGATCGGGATCCGGCTGCGCGTGCACCGCGTCGTCGTGATCCTTGGCATCCGGCGGATCGATGGTGACCAGCGGGACGTCGCGCCAGTCCTCGCGCCCCTTCAAATTGGCCGGCTCCGCCGCTTCGGCCTCGCGCTCCGCCGCGGGGCGGAATTGCAGCGGGATGTCGTGCGCGTAGATCGCGATCAGGCTGATCGCCTTCTCCGACTTGACCGAGCCGAGCTTCTCCTTGACGCGGCCTGACGCCAGCCCAAAGCCGCGCGAGCGGATGATGTCGACGCTGACGAGATCGCCGTCCTGCGCGCCGTGCGTCTCGGTCGGGGCGATGTTCAGCTCGCGGTCGGCGGACTTCTTGTCGACGGGGATGATCCGTCCGCCGCCCTCGGGCAGGCTGCGGAAGACGCCGAGGATGCGGCTCTTGGTCTTGTCGAAGACCTTGATGATGTGGCCGCGATAGGCCGGGCCTTCGGTTTCATCCGAGCGCTCAACGCGCAGCAGCGCGCGATCGCCAACGCCGGCCGCGGTGCCGGGCTTGGGCCGGCGCGGCATCGTGATGAGGATTTTTGGCGGTTCGCCGCTTTCGACTTCGTCCCATTCGGTGGGGGAGGCGACCAGCTCGCCGTCGGCATCGCGGCCGGTGATGTCGGCGACCAGCGTCGGCGGCAGGCTGTCCGGCTCTGAAATCGTATGGCGCTTCTTCTTGACGAGGCCGTCGTCGGCGAGCTCGCGCAGCATGCGCTTGAGCTCGACGCGATCGGCGTTCTTCAGGCCGAACTCGCGCGCAATTTCGCGGGTTCCGACCTTTCCGGGATTTGCCTTGATGAAGGCGACGATGGCTGCCCGGTCGGGAAAGCCACGGTCATTCTTGCGTTTCACTTAACCTCTATTTGGTGCCGGCACTCTTCTTGGCCGGAGCTTTGGCGCCAGCTGCCTTGGTCGGCGAAGTCTTGATGGCCGAAGTCTTGGCCGTCGACGACACGGCGGCGCGCGCCTTGCTGGTGGATTCGGATTTGGGTTTGGCCGCCTTCTTCGCGGCCGGCTTTTTGATTTTTGGCGCGGCGTCATCGCCGTCGGCGGCCTTCGCCGCAGCCTTCTTGGCCTTGGCCGGCTTAGCCGCCTTCTTCGGCTTCTTGCCGCCGCCCTTGGCCGCGCGCTCGTCGATCAGCGCGATCGCCTGCGGCAGCGTAATGGCGTCTTTCTCGATGTCGCTCGGGATCGTCGCGTTGACGCCGCCCGCCGTGACATAGGCGCCGTAGCGGCCGCCCTTCACCGTGACGGTGCCGAGGGTGGGATGATCGCCGATCGCCTTGCCGGGATCGGCGCCGAAGCGGCGGCTCGGGCCCTTGGCGATCTTCTCCGCGATCAGGGTCACCGCGCGGTTGATGCCGATGTCGAACACTTCGTCGCCGGCCTCGAGGCTGGCATAGGTCTTCTCGTGCTTCACGAATGGCCCGAAGCGGCCGAGACCCGCGGTGATCGGCTCACCGGTTTCCGGATGCTTGCCGATCTCGCGCGGCAGCGACAGCAGTTTGAGCGCAAGCTCGAGCTCGACATCTCCAGGGGACGTCCCCTTCGGAATGCCTGCGCGCCTCGGCTTCTCGCCCTCCGCATAATCCTTCTGCTCGCCGAGCTGGATGTAGGGGCCGAACCGGCCGGCCTTGACCCAGACATCGCGACCCGTATCAGGGTCCTGGCCGAGCGAACGATCGGCCGTTGCCTCGCCGTCGGCGGCGAGCTGACGGGTGTAGCGGCATTCCGGATAGTTGGAGCAGCCGACGAAGGCGCCGAACTTGCCGGCCTTGAGATTGAGCCGTCCGTTGCCGCAGCTCGGACATTGCCTGATGTCGCCGCCGTCGGTGCGCGCCGGATAGATGTGCTGTCCCAGCATGTCGTCGAGCACGTCGAGCACCTGCGCCACGCGCAGATCCTTGATCTCGTCGACGGCGCCGATGAAGCCGGTCCAGAAATCCTTCAGCACCTGCTGCCAGGAGATCTCGTTGTTGGAGATGCGGTCGAGCTGCTCTTCCAGATTGGCGGTGAAGTCGTATTCGACGTAGCGGGCAAAGAAGCTTTCGAGGAACGCGACCACGACGCGGCCCTTGTCCTCGCCGTGCAGGCGCTTCTTCTCGAGCTTGACGTAGCCGCGGTCCTTGAGGACCTGGAGGATCGAGGCATAGGTCGAGGGCCGGCCGATGCCGAGCTCTTCCATGCGCTTGACCAGCGAGGCCTCGGAGAAGCGTGGCGGCGGCTCGGTGAAGTGCTGGGTGACGGCGAGCGACTGCCGCTTCAGCGCGTCGTTGGGGCTCATCGCGGGCAGGCGGCGGGAGTCCTCGTCCTCCTCGTCGTCGCGGCCTTCCTGATAAAGTGCGAGGAAGCCGTCGAACTTGACGACCTGGCCGGTGGCGCGCAGGTCCAGCGTGCGGCCGCCGACCTTCGCCGTGATGTCGACCGTGGTGCGTTCCAGCTCGGCCGATTCCATCTGGCTCGCGATGGTGCGCTTCCAGATCAGTTCATAGAGTCTCGCCTGGTCGGATTCGAGCTTGCGGCTCATGCTGTCGGGGCGGCGCGACATGTCGGTCGGCCGGATCGCTTCGTGGGCTTCCTGGGCGTTCTTGGCCTTGGCCTGGTACTGGCGCGGCGCGTCCGGCACGTAAGCGTTGCCGTAATCCTCGCCGATCACCTTGCGTGCCTGGGTGATCGCGGACGGATCGATCTGCACGCCGTCGGTACGCATATAAGTAATGAGTCCGGTGGTCTCGCCGCCGATGTCGATGCCTTCATAGAGCCGCTGCGCGATGCGCATGGTGTGCGCCGGCGCAAAGCCATATTTGCGGCTGGCTTCCTGCTGCAGCGTCGAGGTCGTGAAGGGCGCCTGCGGATTGCGCCGGGCCGGCTTTGCATCGACCGCGGTCACTGCGTAGGCGGCTGCTTCCAGCGCCTTCTTGAAGTCTTCGGCTTCCGCGCCGGTGCCGATGTCGAGGCGCTGGATCTTCTTGCCGTCGGCGCCGACCAGACGTGCCTCGAAGGCGTCGCCGCGCGGCGTCAGCAGGGTCGCGATCAGCGACCAGTATTCGCGCGCGACGAACTTTTCGATCTCGAGCTCGCGGTCGCAGACCAGCCGCAGCGCCACCGACTGCACGCGGCCGGCCGAGCGGGCGCCCGGCAGCTTGCGCCACAGCACGGGGGAGAGGGTGAAGCCGACGAGATAGTCCAGCGCGCGCCGCGCCATATAGGCGTCGACCAGCGCACCATCGATCTGGCGCGGATGCTTCATGGCGTCCGTGACCGCCTGCTTGGTGATGGCGTTGAACACCACGCGCTCGATCTTGTGGTCCTTGATCGCACGCTTCTCTTTCAGGACCTCCAGTACGTGCCAGGAGATGGCCTCGCCCTCGCGATCAGGGTCGGTTGCGAGAATCAGGCGATCGGCGTTCTTGAGGGACTTGGCGATGTCGTTGAGCCGGCCGGCCGCCTTGGGGTCGACCTCCCAGATCATCTTGAAATTGGCGTCGGGATCGACGGAGCCGTTCTTCGCGGGCAAGTCGCGGACATGGCCAAACGAGGCCAGAACCTCGTAGGACGAGCCCAAATACTTGTTGATCGTCTTGGCTTTCGCCGGCGACTCCACAATGACGATATTCATGTAGTTCCAGTAACTTATGGGGAAATTTGGGGCCGAATTCGATGAGATTCGGGTCGGCCCTTTCGTCCCGAACATGGGTGGTGAGGCCCTCGCTGTCAAATCGAGGGGTGTTGAAAGCCATCCCGATGGGAAAAGTTTCATATCGAGAAAGTTGCAAATTACCACCTTTGAGTTGCGGCCGATGTCGGCGTAATGTTTCTGCGGGGCGATGGATTCGGGTGGGGGCTGGTGACTAAGCCAGGAAAGAAACGGGCGGGCGCCGCAGCGCGCGCGGCGGGAGGCTCGCGTCACGAGGAACCGGGGGAGGGCGGCGTCGAGGAGGCGGTCGCCTTCATCGCCGAGCAGGTCGGGGCACTGCGCAAGCTTGCCGAGCGGCACAAGCTGGACGTGCTGCATTATCTCCTGGGAATGACCAAGCTGGAGGCCGACGAGCATCTGCGGCTACGGAGCAAGCGCAAGCTGTCGTAGCGGCGAAGACCGAGCGGATCCGTCACGCACGCTCTCTTTCTCTCTCCGGAGTCGTCCTGGCGAAAGCCAGGACCCATACCGCGAGGTCCATCGACCTGAGCGCGGTGCCAATTCCGGGGGACGCGGCTTCGCCAAACTCCTCCTTGTGGTAATGGGTCCTGGCTTTCGCCAGGACGACGTTGGAGAGACAGCGCGCGCCCGCTGACCGCCGCGCGGCGGCGGCCGCGACTTCAGCGTGGTATCCGCGTCGGCAAGGTACCGCGGGCCCTTTTCCGTCAGCACATACGCCTGATAGGTGCTGCGCCCGCAGTGACGCTGGGGTTAGCCGTTGCGGCTTGCCATTTTGGCCAATCGCTGGCCGAGATATTCGGCCGTGCTGAGGTCGCTTTGAGGCAAGGTGCTGTCGACCAAATGCGTCGCAAGGCCAAGCTGGCTGCCCAAACGATTGCGGCCGCTCGGATCCTCCCCGCCCGGAATATCCAATCCGCACCACAGCATTCCGTGCTGCGCGGCCAGAATGGAAAAGTAGGACAGTGTGTGGAGTTGATCGCCGCTTGCGCAGGCGCCCGTGGTGAATCCGGCTGCGATCTTGTTGCCCCATTGCTGCCGGCTCCATCGATCGCTCGAAGCGTCGGCAAGCGCTTTGAATTGAGCGGCTGGTCCGCCCATGTAGGTCGGGCTGCCAAACGCAACTGCGTCGGCGCGGTCGATCGTCTCCAGTAAGCTCTCATTCTGGAAACGGCCTGACACGATGTCCTCGCCGGTGATGCGACATAGCGTGACCCGCGCCCTGCCATCCGCGCCGCGCGCAACCGCATGCGCCAGCTTCTCCGTGGTGCCGGAGATGGAAAAATAGACGATGGCGAGCAGGGGCATGGTGGTGCCACTTTGCGGTGTCCCCCATCTTTGACGCCGTCGATGGTTTGTACAAGCCCTGCCGCGCAACGTTCGCACTCTCTCCGGAGTCGTCCTGGCGAAAGCCAGGACCCATACCGCGAGGTCTGTCGACCTGAGCGCGGTGCGAATTCCGGGTGACGAGGCTTCGCCAAACTCCTCCTTGGGGTAATGGGTCCTGGCTTTCGCCAGGACGACGATGGAGAGACAGCGCGCCGCTATCCCGCCGACCGCCGCCGCGGCGCCGGCCGCGGTTTCAGCGTTGTATCGGCTTGCGTCAGCAATCGCCCATCCTCGGCGCGCAGCTCGAGCTTCTTCACCGGTCGGCCTTTCTCGCGATCGACCAGGATGGTCGCGATCTCCGACGGGCGATCGTCGAAGGCCTCGCTCCATTGCCGCAGGGCTACCAGGATCGGGAAAGTACCGCGGCCCTTTTCCGTCAACACATACTCCTGATAGGCGCTGCCGTCCGACGCGGGGGCCGTTGTCAGGATTCCGTGGTCGACCAGTGCGCTCAGCCGCGTCGACAAGATGTTTTTGGCCATGCCGAGCTTGTTCTGAAACTCGCCGAAGCGGCGCAGGCCGAACAGCGCCTCGCGGATGATCAGCACCGACCACCGGTCGCCGATCGCTTCCAGCGATCGCGCGATCGGACACGCATCGCCCTCGAAGCTCGTTCGTTTCACCATGGCCTGGTCCTTTCGCGATCGCACGGTCCTGTCGCCGATCACGCGCTCGTGTGGTTGCATCATAAAACCATATGTCCTAGATGGCAATCATAGTTTTATGATGCAACCACTGGAGGCGAACGTGAGACTGAAGAACAAGACGGCCCTGATCACCGGCGGCAATAGCGGCATTGGACTGGCAACGGCAAAGCTGTTCGTGGCCGAGGGCGCCAAGGTGGTGATCACCGGGCGCAACAAGGAGACGCTCGAGGCGGCCGCGAAGGAGCTCGGTCCGAACGCGCTCGCGCTGGCCGCGGACGCCACCGACATCGCCGCCACCGAAGCTGCGATCAAGAAGGGCGCCGAAAAGTTCGGCAAGTTCGACATCGTGTTCGCCAATGCCGGCATCGCCGGCGGCACGCCGCTCGGTTCGGCCACGCTGGAGGTCTTCGAGAAGGTCATCAGCACCAATCTGACCGGCGTGTTCTTCACCGTTCAGTCCGCGCTGCCTTATCTCAACGACAACGCTTCGATCATCCTCAGCGGCTCGGTGATCTCCGTGCTCGGCATTCCCGGCTATTCGGCGTATGGCGCCGCCAAGGCCGGCGTGCGGGCGATGGCGCGGATCATGGCATCAGAACTGTCGCCGCGCGGCATTCGCGTCAACGTGGTCGCGCCCGGTGCGATCCGCACGCCGATCTGGGGGCCTGCGACCGCGACGCCCGAAGCCGAGAAGGCGTTCGAGAAGCGGATCGCACTGACGACGCCGCTGGGGCGCATTGGTGAAACAGATCACGTCGCGAAGACGGTGCTGTTCCTCGCCTCCGACGATTCCGCGCATGTGCAGGGCCAGGAAATCTTCGTCGATGGCGGCGCGGTCGCCTCGCCGAGCGGCGCGCCGATCTATCGCGGCTGATCGATTGAAGTGAAAATTGAATCGGTCGGCGCGCGCAAACCGGTTGCGCCGGCCGGTTCCCACGCCTCGCGAGCTGTATTTTCTGAACCTTGCGTGAGGCGTTGAACCTTCGCTTGCGCTGCCAAGACACTTTTACGGGCAGGGTCACGAAGACTCATTTTCAAGGGAGCCCGATATGCCAAAGGCAGCTCGTATTATTTCCCCGATTTCAGCACCGCGTATTTACACCGAAAACTCCGCAGCTCCCGCCAAGCGTTCCGACACCTCCGAGTTCATCGGGATCGTTCTTTTCTCCGGCATCGGCCTGTTCGTTTCGCTGGTCGCCGTCATCCTGGGCATTCAGGGCGCCTGGTTCTAACTTCGCCGAGCGGGCCCCGTCGATCAGCCGCCGCTACTTGAGTTGCGGCGGCTGATGATTGACGCGTTCGCTCAGGCCGCGCGCAGCGTGGTCGCCGCCTCGAGCGCGCTTGCGAGCGACTTCTCGCGATGCTCCGGCCCGACCTGGATGCCGTCGGCACTGATGAATTCGGGACTGTGAATGCCCATGAAGCCGAACACGCCGCGCAGATACGTTTCCAGATGCTCCAGCGACGAGGCGGGCGAGCCAGCGCCGTAATAACCCCCGCGCGAGATCGCGAAGATCACGCGCTTGCCGCCGGCGAGACCCTGCGGTCCGTTGGCCCCGTAGCTGAACGTCTTCCCCGCCACCAGGATCCGGTCGATCCAGGCCTTGAGCTGGCTCGGAATCGTGAAATTGTACATGGGCGCGCCGATCACGACGATGTCGGCGGCAAGGAATTCGGCCAGCGCGGCCTTGCTGGCGGCGAGGTCGGGGCCGAGTTCCTCCGGGGCAGGCGCGCCTTGCGCGGCCGCGAGATGCGAACCGGAGAGATGGGCGAGCGGGCTCTGCGTCAGGTCGCGATAGACGATGTCGAGCGATGGCGTCGCCTGCCTGAGACGATCGACGATGGCGGCGGAGACCTGCCGGGAAACGGAGTGGGAGCCGAGCACGCTGGAGTCGATGTGGAGGAGTTTCATTCGGGATCACCCTGGTATAAGTTTGTAACCAGAGCTACATGAGTGACTATCGAAATCCCCGCAAGAACGCACCTTTTTGAGCCATGGGCACATCCCTGAAACCTGCGCACATCGATTTGCCTGCCACGCCGATGCCGGATCCCAACCATGCGGACTGCCGCGGCGTCGCCTCGATCCTCGCGCGCGTCGGCGACAAATGGAGCGTGTTCGTCATCATGATGCTGAGCGATGGGCCGAAGCGCTTCAACGAGCTCAAGCGCATGATCAACGGCATCTCGCAGCGGATGCTGACCTTGACGCTGCGCGGGCTCGAGCGTGACGGCCTGGTCACACGCACGATCTTCCCGACCATTCCGCCGCGCGTGGACTACGAGCTGACCGATCTCGGCCGCGGGCTGCAACAGCCGGTGAAGGCACTCGGCGAATGGGCGATCACGCATCAAGAGCAGATCGCCTCGGCGCGGACGCGCTTCGACAAGCGGAACACTCCTTAGAGCAGCGAGACCAAGCCTCCGCCGTGGCGTTCGAGCCGGCCGGCGAGTTCGAGCTCCAAGAGCACGGTGCGCACGATCGCTGGCGAGGCGCCGGACATCCGCACGAGATCGTCGATCGTGACAGGGGCAGGGCCGAGCAGGCCGGTGATCTGGTCGCGGTCGTGTCCTTGCGGATCGCTTTCGAACGGCTCGCTGCTGGGCTCGCTCGCGGTGCGCATCAGCGGCCGCTCCATGATCGGTGCGACAGCGTTGACGACGTCGGCGGCTTCGGTGACGAGCGTCGCGCCCTGCTTGATCAGATCGTTGGTGCCGGCGGCGCGCGGATCGAGCGGCGAACCCGGCACCGCGAACACTTCGCGCCCCTGTTCGGCGGCCATTCGCGCGGTGATCAGTGAGCCCGAGCGATGCGCCGCCTCCACCACGACGACGCCGAGCGCGGCGCCCGAGATCAGCCGGTTGCGGCGGGGGAAGTCGCGGGCGCGCGGCTCGTGGCCGAGCGGCATCTCGGAGATCGCGGCACCCTTGCGGTCGAGGATCGAGGCCAGCAGGTCGCCATGCTCCGGCGGATAGATGCAGTCATGGCCGCCGGCGAGCACGGCGATGGTGCCGCTCTCGACGCTGGCGCGGTGCGCGGCCTGGTCGACGCCGCGGGCGAGGCCGGAGATGACGACAAAGCCGGCTTCACCAAGTTCGCGGGCGAGCTGACCGGCGAATTTCAAGCCTGCACCGGAGGCGTTGCGCGAGCCGACGATTGCGATCATCGGCCGCATCAGCGTTGCATTGTCGCCGCGCACGGCGAGCAGCGGCGGCGCATCGTCGAGCGTTGCCAGCCGCGCCGGATAGCCGTCCTCGCCGGGCGCGAGCCAGGCGATGCCGAACTTGCGGCTCGCGGCGAGTTCGGCTTTCGCCTCGTCGGCGCTACAGATGCGCGCCGATCGCTGCGCACCGCCGCGGCGTGCGAGATCCGGCAGTCGCTCCAGCGCCGCGCGCGCCGTGCCGAAATGATCGACCAGCGACCGGAACGTGCGCGGCCCGACATTGTCGGACCGGATCAGCCGCAGGCGGTCGATCCTGTCGGCCTCGGTCAGCTCTACGCTGGGATTGATGGCGTCCACGGCAGCTCCTTGCATGCGTAGCATGGAACAACCTGAGGGCGTGGGCAATAGTGACGTGCGCTTGCGCGGCCTTGCGCCGATGCTAAAAGCGATCCCAATAAGAAGGGTATTGCCATGATCTCACTCGCCGATCTCCAGCGCCGCATCGAAGCGGGCGAACTTTCGCCCGAGGCCGCCATCGCGCAATCGCATGCGGCCATCGAGGCCAGGGAGAAGGACGTCCACGCCTTCGTCCGTCACGACAGCTCCGCGAAGGCGCAAGGCGCCGGGCCGCTGCGCGGCATCGCGGTCGGGATCAAGGACATCATCGACACCGCCAATTTCCCGACCGAGATGGGATCGTCGATCTATCGCGGCTGGCAGCCGCGCGCGGACGCGCCTGTCGTGATGATGCTGAAACGGGCGGGCGCCACCATCATCGGCAAGACCACCACCACGGCGTTCGCCTCGCGCGATCCGACCCCGACGCTCAATCCGCACAATCTCGGCCATACGCCGGGCGGCTCGTCCTCGGGCTCGGCCGCGGCTGTCGGCGCCGGCATGATCCCGCTGGCGCTGGGCACCCAGACCGGCGGCTCGGTGATCCGCCCCGCCGCCTATTGCGGGACCGCCGCGATCAAGCCGTCGTTCCGGATGCTGCCGACGGTCGGCGTCAAATGCTATTCGTGGGCGCTCGACACGGTCGGCCTGTTCGGCGCGCGCGCGGATGATCTCGCGCGCGGACTGCTCGCGATGACCGGCCGCACCGAATTCGCCGGCATCGTCCCGGCGAAAGCGCCGCGCATCGGCGTCGTCAGGCAGGAGTTCGCCGGCGACGTGGAGCCGGCCGCGGAGGAGGGGCTGCAAGCCGCGATCAAGGCGGCGACGCGGGCGGGCGCCAGCGTGCAGAACATCGATCTGCCGCAAGCGGTGCAGGAGGCCTGGCGCATTCATCCGATCATTCAGGACTTCGAGGCGCATCGCGCGCTCGCCTGGGAATTTTCCGAACGCCACGACGAGATCGCACCGATGCTGCGCGCCAGTCTCGATGCGACGGTCGGTCTCACACCCAGGGACTACGACGACGCACGCCGGATCAGCCGTCGCGGGCGTCGCGAGCTTGGCGAGTTGTTCGAGGGGTTCGACGTGCTGCTGACCTATTCGGCGCCGGGCACGCCGCCGGCCAAGGAGCTCGCGAGCACCGGCGACCCCCGCTACAACAGGCTGTGGACGCTGATGGGCAACCCTTGCGTCAACGTGCCGGTGCTCAAGGCCAATGGCCTGCCGATTGGCGTGCAGGTGATCGCGCGGTTCGGCAACGACGCGCATGCGCTGGCGACGGCGTGGTTCCTGGAGCGGGCGCTGGCGAAATCAGGCTAGCGCAGGTTCGAGGGCGACGGTGCGCTGGCCGGATGCGGCCGGCGCTGCGCTGTGATCGGTACCTTGCTTGAGCCAGCGACCGGCGGCCTCGCGGCCGCTCCGGTGCAGCGCGCGAATGAAGCCGCGGCCGAGATCGGTGGACGAGCGCTGCGCCAGGCCGTCGACGAAATCCTCTGCGGCGATCCTGGAGAGCCGCAACGACGATGCGGCCTGCGATTGCGCCCATTCAATCGCCGCGATCTCGGCATTGAGGGCGGCGTTGGCCGCGATCTGGTCCAGCCTGCGGTCGATCGCGGCGAGCGTGATCGGCACGTAGCTGTCGCGCGCCGGCGTGACCTGGACCAGCAGGATTTCGGCGCTCGTCGTGTCCTGCAGGAGCCGCAGCAGGGGCGGGTTGCCGCCGAGGCCGCCGTCCCAATAAGCCTCGCCATCGATCTCCACCGCGCAATGAACCAGTGGTGGACAGGTCGAGGCCAGCGCGACGTCTGCGGTAATCACGTCGTTGCGGAAGATCTGCTGCTGGCCGTCGCGGATCCGGGTTGCTGCGATCAGCAGTTTCGGGCAGCGCGGGTCGCGCAAGGCGGAAAAGTTGATGTCGCGCGACAGCGCCTGCCGCAGCGGATCGAGGTCGAACGGATCGAACTGGCCGGAGCGTAGCGTCGGACCGAACGCGACCGAGCTTCCCGCCGGCGAGAAGCCGCCGATCAGCATCAGCGATCGGAACGAGGCCTCGTGCATCAGCCGGATCCAGAACCGGTTCAGCCGCGCGCGGGCGCCTTCACGGCCACCCTCGGCGAAACCGGAGGCGAGCAGCAGTGCGTTGATGGCGCCGGCGCTGGCACCGCTGATGGTCTCGATCGCGATGGATGGCTCTTCCAGCAGCCGCTCCAGCACGCCCCAGGTGAAAGCGGCGAAGGTGCCGCCGCCCTGAAGCGCCAGCGACAGTTTTTGCGGCGGCCATGGGTTGGCGCGGAGCCGCGCGGGTGCAACTGGCGCCGCAGCGATCACGGCCTCAACTGTCAGAGGAGCTTGCGCGATGCGAGCAGGCGGCGGCGCTGGTGGCGCAACGGGCAGAGGCTTGGGAGCAGGAGCCGGCGAGGGCCCAGCGGACCAGATATCCGTCGTCGAGAGCAGCCGGCTTGCTGCGGTGCAGGCAGCACCTCGCAAATCGCCATCGTCTTGCGCGCTGACAATCTTCTCGCTCATTCTGAGCAACCGCTTAGAGCCATGCCCACGATCAGGGCCAAGGCCTGGAACCCGTTCGTCCATACAGCCGTGATTCGGCTGCAAGTTGCGAACACCATTTGCGATATAACGCAGAAGGGGTGCCGCGGTATCCGTGGATTCCCGGCTTATGCCTTCTCGCCGATGCGGCTTTCCTTGCCCGATTGCAGCCGCTTGATGTTCTCGCGATGAGCGTAGAACAACAGCAGCGTCAGCACCGCCGCCAGCGCGGCGAGCGCGGGTTGGCCGAACCATAACAGGAACAGCGGGGTGATGAACGAGGCCACCAGGGCCGAGAGCGAGGAATAGCGGGCGGTAAAGGCAGTCGCCAACCAGAGCAGGCAGAACACCACCGCGGCCGGCCAGAACAGCCCGAGCATGATGCCGATATAGACGGCGACGCCTTTGCCGCCTTTGAACTTGAGCCAGACCGGGAAGAGATGGCCGAGGAAAGCGCCAAGCCCGGCCAGCATCGCGGCATTGGGACCGGCGATGTAGCCGGCGATCACCACCGCCACGGTGCCCTTGAGCGCGTCGAACAGCAGGGTCGCGGCGGCAAGGCCCTTGCGCCCCGTGCGCAGCACATTGGTGGCGCCGATGCTGCCGGAGCCGATCGAGCGGATGTCCTGGGTGCCGCCGAGCCTGGTCAGGATCAGCCCGAACGGAATCGAGCCGAGCAGGTAGCCAATGGCGAAAGCCACCGGCAGAAACAATTCAAGCGCCATGTCTGCAAATTCCCTGGCTGCAGCTCCGCACGTCAGACATGCTCGTACACCGTCCGTCCGCCGACAATGGTGCGCACCACGCGGCCTGTAAAGCGGGCCTCGTCGAACGGGGTATTCTTGCAGGGCGATTTGAGGTCGGCGGGATCGACCACCCAGGGCACATCGGGGTCGATCACGATGACGTCGGCGGGGCTGCCCGTGCGCAGGGTTCCGCCAGGCAAGCCCAAAATCTCGGCCGGCCGGGTCGACATCGCCCGGATCAGCGTCTTGAGGTCCAGCTCATCATTGTGCACGAGGCGAAGGCCCGCCGGGAGCATGGTCTCCAGGCCGATGGCGCCCGGGGCTGCTTCCGCGAAAGGCAGGCGCTTGACCTCGACGTCCTGCGGATTGTGGTCGGACATGATGACGTCGACGAGGCCGGAGGCGACGGCGGCGACCAGCGCGCGGCGGTCGTCCTCGGTGCGCAGCGGCGGCGACAGCTTCAGGAACGAACGGTAAGGGCCGATGTCGTTCTCGTTCAGCGCAAGGTGGTTGATCGAGGCCGAGGCGGTCACGGCGAGGCCGGCGTCGCGGGCGCGCTTGAGCACGTCGAGCGACTCGATGCAGGTCAGTGAGGCCGCGTGATAGCGACCGCCGGTGAGCGCGACCAGGCGCATGTCGCGCTCCAGCATCACGGCCTCCGCCGCGTTCGGGATGCCCATCAGGCCGAGCCGCGAGGCGAACTCGCCCTCGTTCATCACGCCTTCGCCGACGAGATCGCGATCCTCGGTGTAGTGCACGATCAGCGCGTCGAAATCGCGCGCGTAGGTCAAGGCGCGGCGCATCACCTGCGCATTGATCACGCTCTTGTCGCAGTCGCTGAAGGCGATCGCGCCGGCCGCCTTGAGCAGGCCGAACTCGGTCATCTCCTCGCCGCGCATGCCCTTGGTCAGCGCCGCCATCGGCTGGATGTTGACGATGGCGGTGTCACGGGCGCGACGCATCACGAAGTCCACCGTCGCCGAATTGTCGATCACCGGCAAGGTATCGGGCTGGCAGATGATGGTGGTGATGCCGCCGGTCGCAGCCGCCTGGCTCGCGGAGGCAAAGGTCTCGCGATGGCTGAAGCCGGGCTCGCCGACGAAGGCGCGCATGTCGATCAGGCCGGGTGCGACGATCTTGCCGGCGCAGTTGACGACGTCGGTGCCCTCGGGGACGCCGGCAGCGCCAATGCCGCGGCGGGCCTCCCGGATGATGCCGTCGGCAATCAGGACATCGCCGGGGCCGTCGAAATCCCTGCTGGGGTCGACGACGCGGGCGTTGGCAAGCAGGATGGGTCGGCGGTCGGTCAACATGAGCATCACGCGTTCGGCAGGTTGCGGGCGAGCGCTTCCAGCACCGCCATGCGCACGGCCACGCCCATTTCCACCTGTTCGCGGATCAGGGACTGCGCGCCGTCAGCAACCGCAGTGTCGATCTCGACGCCGCGGTTCATGGGGCCGGGATGCATGACGAGGGCGTCTGGCTTGGCGTAGGCGAGCTTCTTCTGGTCCAGCCCGAAATAATGGAAATACTCGGAGGTCGACGGCACGAAAGAGCCGTTCATGCGCTCGCGCTGGAGCCGCAACATCATCACGATGTCGGCACCGTTGAGCCCCTCGCGCATGTCGCGCGCGACCTCGACGCCCATCCGCTCGATGCCGGGCGGCAGCAGCGTGGAGGGGCCGACGACGCGGACGCGGGCGCCCATCGCGTTGAGCAGGATGATGTTGGAGCGGGCGACGCGCGAATGCAGCACGTCGCCGCAGATCGCGACCACGAGGCCTTCGAGCCGGCCCTTGTTGCGGCGGATGGTCAGCGCATCGAGCAGGGCTTGCGTCGGATGCTCATGCGCGCCGTCGCCGGCGTTGATCACGGAACCGTCGACCTTGCGGGCCAGCAGTTCCACCGCGCCCGAGGCGTGATGGCGCACCACCAGGATATCCGGGTGCATGGCGTTGAGCGTCATGGCGGTGTCGACCAGCGTCTCGCCTTTTTTGATGGATGAGGAGGACACCGACATGTTCATGACGTCGGCGCCCAGCCGTTTACCGGCGAGCTCGAACGAGGATTGGGTCCGGGTGGACGCCTCGAAGAAGAGGTTCACCTGCGTCCGTCCACGCAGGACGGTGCGCTTCTTGTCAACCTGGCGGTTGAGCTCGACATATTCTTCGGACAGGTCGAGGAGGCCGGTGATGTCGGCCGCGGAAAGGCCCTCGATGCCCAGCAAATGCCGGTGGCCGAGGACGAAGGTCGATTTCGATGTCATTAAAGCGAGAGCTATAGGCGGGGATGGCCGGGGGGGCAAGGGCCAAAGCCCGGGCGGGGAGTTATCCCCCGACACTTGCCGGAGGGAGGGCTCCGCCCGCCCGTGTTCGGGGCTACCGCTTTGCGCTAGACTCGCGCCATTCGTTGCGTCACGGGCCGGAGCATGACGGGCATGCGGTATTTTAATCGACTGGTGCGCAATGCTGCTGCGCTGGCGGCGGTTTGGCTTGTCGGCGTGGCGACACCGGCGCTGGCGGAGAAGCGCGTGGCGCTCGTGATCGGCAACGACCTCTATCCTAAGCTCCCGCCGGACCGTCAATTGAAGAAGGCGACCAATGACGCAACCACCATCGCGGATGCGCTGCGATCACTCCGTTTTGAGATCGTGCTGGGGACCAACCTCGGCCGCCAGGGCATGATCGACCGGCTCGCGGATTTCACCGCGCGGCTCGAGCCGGGCGATACCGCTGCCGTGTTTTATGCGGGGCATGGCGTTGCGATCGCCGGTGTGAACTACCTCGTGCCGAGCGATGTGCCTGCTGTCACCGAGGGCGCTGAAGCGCGGGTGCGCGGCGCCTCAATCGCGGAGCCCGATGTGATCGCGGAGCTCCAGGCGAAGTCGGTGCGCGTGGCCTTCGTCGTCATCGATGCCTGTCGTGACAATCCGTTTCCGCGCGCCGCGGGTCGTTCGATCGGGAACACACGAGGGCTCGCTGATGCCCGGCCCGCGCGCGGGATATTCACACTCTATTCGGCGGGGATCGGCCAAACCGCGCTCGACCAGCTCGGTAGCAACGACACGGCTCATAATTCGGTGTTCACGCGGATATTCGTCGAGCAGCTGAAACGGCCCGAGCTGCATCTCGGAGATCTCGCGGTTGAGGTGCGCGAACGCGTGGCAGCTCTAGCGCTGATGGCGACCGATGGCGGCGGCCAACCCGCGCCGCACGAGCAAACACCGGCCTATTACGACCAGACCCTCGGCGGGCGCATCTATCTCTGGGCGCCGCTGTCGTCGGAGCGGCCAGTGGCGGGCATGCTGGTGAAGCCGCAGGCCGGGCCTGCGGTCGCGGAGCGCGCGACCATGCGTCCACCGCGCCCTTCCGCGCCTGGTGAAAGCTGCGCCCGCAGCGGCTTTGAAACTTATTGCGTCAGTTCGATGCTAAAGCCGCAATTCGGCAATTCATACGGCGCGACGAACCTGTTTGACGCCTCGACGGGGACGGCCTGGGTCGAGGGCGCGCCAGGCAACGGTATTGGCGAATGGGTCACGGTCGAGTTCGAAACCCTGCGGCGGGTCAAATCGATCCATGTGCAGAACGGCTACCAGAAGAGCCCCGACATATTTGCCAAGAACAACAGGGTTCGCCAGCTCCGCGTGTTGTTCTCCGGCGGCGAGTCGCAGATCTTCATCCTCGACGACAAGCTGTCGGCGCAGCTGCTGGGATTGCGCTCGCCAATAGCCGCCTTTTGGCTGAAATTCATCATCGACGACGTCTGGGCCGGCAATAAATACACGGATACCGCGATCACAAAACTTCTGGTCAACTCGGATACGGTGCAATGACCGCAAAGACTGGGATCGCGGCGCGCGCAGCGCTTATTGGGCTGCTTGCGACGTCAGCCCTCGCGCCGGTGCGGGCACAGACATTGCCCGGCGGTTTCGTCTATTTGCGCGACATCGACCCCAGCATCATCCAGGACATCCGCTACGCCACCGCGAACAATTTCGTCGGCCGTCCGCTCGCCGGCTACGGCGCCGGCGAATGCGTGGTGAAGCGGGAGGTGGGCCTGCGGCTGAAGGCGGTGCAGCAGGAACTGGCGGCGCAAAATCTCTCGCTGAAGATGTTCGACTGCTACCGGCCGGCGCGGGCCTCGCTCGACATGGTCAAGTGGTCGCAGAACGGCCACGAGACCGCCGCCGAGCGGCGCTACAATCCCAAAATTCCCAAGACCGAGCTGTTCCGCCTCGGCTACATCGCAAGCCGCTCGCAGCATTCGACGGGTGCTGCGCTCGACCTCACGCTGGTCGATCTCAAGGCCGACAATTCAGGCAAATACGACCCGTCAAAGGCCTACGCCGACTGTACCGCGCCGGTCGAGTCGCGCCCGCCCGAGGGCAGCGTCGACATGGGCACCGGCTATGACTGCACCGACGTGAAAGGGCACACCGCCGCACCGTCGATCAGTCCGGACCAGCGCGCCTGGCGCAAGCGGCTCGTGGCAGCGATGGCGAGGCAAGGCTTTGTGAACTATGCGAAGGAGTGGTGGCACTTTTCACTGCCGGGGGCGGGAGGGGCGGCCTATGATTTCCCGATCCAGCCCCGGCGGAACTGATTCCGCGCCGAGGACACGAGATGACCCAGCCCAGCTTCGCGACCCACGAGGTCTTCAACCAGTCACCGCCGTTCGAGGACGTCGATCTGTTCGCCGTGGACCAGCCGCTGGTCGCGGCGGTCAGGACCAATGGCGGCGCGGCTGCGGAGCGGGAACTATCCGAGTTCGGCAAGCATTGGGGCTCGGCTGCGATGGCCGACCGGGGGTGCGCCGCAAACGAGAACACGCCGAAGCTGCGCAGCTTCGATGCCAAGGGCAATCGGCGCGACCAGGTCGAGTTTCATCCGGCCTATCATGAACTGATGGCTCACAGCGCCCGGGCCGGCGTGCACAATTCGACCTGGACCGCGGATGGAAGACCCGCGGGCGATGCCGCCGAGGTCGTCCGCGCGGCAAAATTCTACATGGCCGCGCAGGTCGAGACCGGCCATCTCTGCCCGATCACGATGACGCGCGCCTCCGTGGCGGCGCTGGCGATGCAGCCTGATCTGCTCGCCAGGGTGATGCCGGTGCTGTCGACGAAAAGCTACGATCCCACCTTCGCGCCGTGGTGGGAGAAGCGCGGCATGACGCTCGGCATGGGCATGACCGAGAAGCAGGGCGGCACCGACGTGCGCGCCAACATGACGCGCGCGGTGCGCGACGGCGATGCCTACCGCATCACCGGCCACAAATGGTTCATGTCGGCGCCGATGTGCGACGCCTTCCTTGTGCTGGCCCAGGCCGACCAGGGACTGACCTGTTTCTTCATGCCGCGCTTCGCGCCGGATGCGTCGGTGAACGCGATCCAGTTCCAGCGGCTGAAGGACAAGCTCGGCAACCGCTCCAATGCGTCGTCCGAGGTCGAGTTCGTCGGTGCCTATGCGGAAGCCGTCGGCGACGAGGGCAAGGGCATCCGCACCATCATCCAGATGGTGCAACTCACCCGGCAGGATTGCGCGATCGCCTCGGTTGGCCTGATGCGCTCGGGGCTCGCCCACGCGCTGCATCACGCCCGGCACCGCAGCGTGTTCCAGAAACATCTGGCCGATCAGCCCTTGATCCAGGCCGTGCTCTCCGACATGGCCTTGCACGTCGAAGCAAGCACAGCCTTGGTGATGCGGCTCTGCCGCGCCTTCGATCGGACGCCGCACGATCCGGCGGAGGCCGCCTACATGCGGCTGCTGACGCCTGCGATCAAATACTGGACCTGCAAGAGCGCGCCGCCGTTCCTCTACGAAGCCATGGAATGCCTCGGCGGCAACGGCTATGTCGAGGACGGCATTCTGGCGCGGCACTACCGGGAGGCGCCGGTCAACGCGATCTGGGAAGGTTCGGGCAACGTCATGTGCCTCGACGTGCTGCGTGCGCTCTCGCGCGAGCCGGAGGCGGCGATGGCGGTGCTGCAAGCGCTTGCTGCCGAAACGAACGGTCTGCCAGGGGCAGGTGATGCCGTCTCGTTCATCGGCAAGACTTTCCGACGCTCGGACGGCGAACGCGTCGCGCGCCTTGCGGTCGAGAAGCTGGCGCTGCTTGCGGCCGCCGCCGCCCTCAACGGCGTGTCACCGCGTCAAGCCGAACTGTTCGCCGCCACGCGCCTCGCCACGAACCACGCCAGCATGTACGGCGCGGTCGATCTCGAGAGCGGCGATGTACGCGCGCTGCTGGAGCGGGCGCTGCCGTGAGCCTTCCTAACGAAAGCGCTTTAATGGACTCTCTCAATCCCGATCAGCCTCCGCTCACCGAGACGCCGGCGCCACCGCGGGTCTGGAAATTCTGGGGCACGGCACTGTGGGGCATCGCTATCTTCGCAGCCATGTTCGTCGGGCAGATCGGGGCCATCGTCTATCTGGTCTGGGTCGCCCGCGACCCCATCGACCTCGCGTCGATGCAGCACGTCGGCGGCGAGCCGGCGTCGCTCGCGTTGTCGGTCACGATGGGCCTGCCGGCGACGCTGGTCGCCGTGTGGCTGGCGATCCGCATCAAGAAGGCCTCCTTCGTCGACTATCTCGCGTTCTATTGGCCGTCCTGGAAGCAACTCCTGTTCGGCGCCGTCGGGCTGATCCTGATCGTGGTGGCCTGGGAGACGATGTCGCGGAGTCTCGGCCGCGAGGCGACGCCGGGCTTCATGACCGATCTGTTGAAATCCGGCCGTGACAAGGGCGCCGCCGTGATGCTGCTGTTCGCCTTCAGCGTGGCGGCGCCGATGTCCGAAGAGGTTTTGGCGCGCGGCTTTCTCTACCGCGGCTGGTCGGCGAGCTTCCTGCGCGTCCCCGGCGCGATCATCCTCTCGTCGCTGGTGTGGACGGTCGTGCACCTGCAATACGACCTGTATTTCCTCGCCGAGGTCTTCTCCATCGGCCTCTGGTTCGGCTACATGCGCTATCGCAGCAACTCACTGTGGCTCACGATCGTGCTGCATGCGCTGAACAATCTGACGGCGGTGGTGCTGACGATGTGGTTGGGGAGCTGAGGCCCCATACTCCGTCATTGCGAGCGAAGCGAAGCAATCCAGAATCTTTCGGCGGAGACAGTGTCTGGATTGCTTCGTCGCAAGAGCTCCTCGCAATGACGAGTTCTAGGCCACCAGCGCGATCGCGATCGGCATGGTGATCGCCGCCAAAATCGTCTGCAGCGTGATGATCTGCGCCAGTAGCGGTGCATCGCCGCCCATCTGGCGGGCCAGCACATAGGCGCTGGTCGAGGTCGGCACCGCGGCACAGATCGCGACGATCGCGAGGCTGTCGCCGGACAGTCCGAACCAGACGGCGAGCACCAGCGCGATCACGGGCATCAGCACCAGCTTGAACACCACGCCGATAGCGGCACCCGTGCTGGGGCGCAGCAGGCCTTCAAGATGCAGGCCGGCGCCGGTGACGAGCAGGCCGATGGCGAGCGAGGAGCGGCCAAGTGCGTCCGCCACCTCATGCCAGATCTTCGGCAGGGGCAGATGGATGACGTTGACGACGAGCCCGATCACGCAGGCCCAGATCAGGGGATTGCGGACAACCGTCATGACAACGGTGCGCGCGGATTGCTTCTCCGGCGCTGCGTAGTGGGCGAGCACCGCGACGCTGAGGACGTTGACCAGCGGAATGATCGCCACCATCGCAACGGAGGCGAGCGCCAGCCCGACCTCGCCGAACATATTGGCGGAGACGGACAGCGCCACATAGGTCTGCCAGCGGATCGCGCCCTGGAAGATCGAGGTGAAGGCGGGGCCGTCGATATCGAGCCGCGACAGGGCCGGGCGGAGCGCGAGGCAGAGCAGCGACATCGCGAGCGCCGAGAGCAGCAGCGCGCCGCCGACGCCTGCGACCGGGACCCTGGACAGGTCGGCCTTCACCAGCGTCTGGATCAGCAGCATCGGAAACAGCACGAAATAGGTCAGCCGCTCCAGCCCGTTCCATTGCGTATCGAGCCGCATCAGCGTGCGCTTCAGCACCACGCCAAGCACGATCAGGATAAAGACGGGGAGGAGCGCCGCGATCACGACGGCCATGGATCAGTCAGGCCCCGGGGCTGCGCGCAGATTGGCGAGGCGGTCGAGCGCGCCTTGCAGGATGAAGATCGCGGCGTGCTCGTCGATCACTTCGGCGCGCTTGGCGCGGCTGACGTCCATGCCGATCAGTTCGCGCTCGACCGCGGCGGTCGACAGGCGCTCGTCCCAGAGGCCGATCGGCAGCGCGGTCAGGCCGGCGAGGTTGCGGGCAAAGGCCCGGGTGGATTGCGCGCGCGGGCCCTCGCTGCCGTCCATGTTGATGGGCAGGCCGAGCACGAAGCCGACGGCCTTGCGTTCACTGGCAATCGCGAGCAGCCGAGCGGCATCCTGCTTGAACGCCTTGCGCTGGATCGTCTCGACTCCGGTCGCCAACCGGCGGTCCGGATTGGACACGGCAACGCCGATGGTCTTGGTACCGAGATCAAGGCCGACCAACCCGCCGCGTTCGGGCCAGTGGGTTGCAGCATCGACGAGAGGCAGGATAAGAGCCGGCATGGTGTTAGCGCATATCACGCG
The DNA here is from genome assembly GCF_055807615.1 of Bradyrhizobium sp. MV1.5. Classification (NCBI taxonomy): domain Bacteria; kingdom Pseudomonadati; phylum Pseudomonadota; class Alphaproteobacteria; order Hyphomicrobiales; family Nitrobacteraceae; genus Bradyrhizobium; species Bradyrhizobium sp. MV1.5. The sequence continues at coordinate 83,300 of NZ_JBVVPL010000018.1, forward strand.
TCGCGCTACGGAGTGAACCCGGAACATGGATGCGCTGACATTATTCGGCTTGTTCGCCGTGACAGCCATGCTGGTCACTTACGCTCTGGAAGACCGCAGCCACTGGTTCGTGCTGCTGTTCGCAATGTCCTGCGTGCTCGGTTCGGCTTACGGCTTCCTGCAAGGGGCCTGGCCGTTCGGCGTGGTCGAGGCGATCTGGGCCGTCGTGGCGCTGCGGCGGTGGCATCTCAGGCCGGAGAGATAGGCCGGGCGAGGGCATCTGCGGACTGCAGGCTCCTCGCCCGGTATCGGATCAACGGATTGCGATCGGGTTGATCATTGCCTGCACGCCGCCGGTCCAGCGCGGCTGGCCCAGCACGAACAGGAATTCATAGCCCTTGTCCCGGGCGAGCGCGGCCGTATCCATGTTCTCGAGAATGTAGGTCCCGTTCATCGCGAGCAGGATCTGGTGCACCTCGAACACGTTCTTGGACTCGAACGGCAGCACCTCAAGCGCCCAGGTGTCGGCACCGATGGCGACGACACCCTTGCTGGTCAGGTATTTTGCGCCTTCGACGCCGAGACGGGCTCGCCCGCCGAATAGCGCTTGTCGTCCTTCCCGATCAGGCTGAGCCAGCCGGTGTGGAAGATGACGACGTCGCCCTGCCGGATCTCAACGCCCTGCTTCTTGGCGACCTCGTCGATCTCCTTGACGTTGAAGGCGGTACCTTCCTTCACGATGTCGGTGCCGTAATAGGCCGCCATGTCGAGCAGCACGCCGCGGGTCACGATCGGCGGGACCTTCTCGATCCCGAGCTTCTTCAACCCGTTCGGGTCGGCGAAGTCGGCGAGCTTGTTGCCGTTGTAATAGACGTGCTCGACGCCGAGATGGCCGAGGCCGTCGATCTGGCTGCCGATGCCAACCCAGGTGTCGAGGATGTCGTCATTGTAGGTGGCCTTGTTCGGGCCCAAACCCGGGATGCCGGCCTGTCCGGGTTGCACGATGGTGAGCTTGAATGCGCGCGGCGGATAGGCGGGCGTTTGTGGTGTAACGGGAATGCCGAGTGCGTAGGTCTTTCCGGTCTTCACCAGAGATGCAGCCTTCAGCACGAGTTCGGGCGTCATGTAGTTGGCGGCACCGATCTCGTCGTTCGGTCCCCATTTCGACTTGGTCCAGTCCTGGGCGCTTGCTGTTTCGATCGTCGCAGACAACGCGGCGACACAGCACAACACGAGCGTATTGCGCATCGATAGTCCTCCCGATGTTTTTGCCGATGTTTGGCTTCGTTATGATTTCGCGCTGGCCAGTCGCTCATCCTAACGTAGAAAAGCCGCGGGCTTCAAAACTTTTCGCGGTGCTATGCTGCGGCAGCTGAACGCAGCATCCGGCTATGCGCAGCGTCGATTGAATCGAGTACGACAGATTTGTGACAGTGAATTTCGCACGGTGGAACGCGCTGGTATTCAGGCCGCGATGACCTCGTCGTCTTGCTTGAGGCAGGCGGCAAACCCGTTCAGCGCGCTGGTTTGATGTGCGGCACGACGCTGGATGAAGAGCGTCTCGACCTGCGCGTGCGAATGGCTCAGCGCGTGGATCGACACGCTGCCGTTGATCGCACTGCGTTCGACCACGGCGCGCGGCAGCAGCGTCACGCCCATGTCGGCGGCGACACAGCCGATCATGCCGTCGAGCGTGCCGAGCTCGAAGCGTGCGGCCGACGGCCAGCCGAACTCGACAAAGATCTGTTCCAGCCGCTGCCGGTAGGTGCAGCCGGTGCGGAACGCCAGCGCGGTTGGACCGGATTCCGGCGTGCCGGCGCGCAGCTCGGCGAGCGTGGCCCAGCGCCGCGCGCTGACCAGCACCAGCTCTTCGCGGAACGCGCTTGTCGCGGTGAGATCTGCATGCGCGATCGGACCTGCGACGAAGGCGCCGTCGAGCGTGCCTTCGAGCACGCAAGCGACGAGGTCGGCGGTGGGCGCGGTGCGCAGGCTCAGCCGGACGGCGGGAAAGCGGCGATGAAAGTCCGCGAGCAATGGCGGCAGCCGCACCGCCGCGGTCGTTTCCATCGAGCCGATCGCGAGCGGTCCCTTGGGCTCGCCGTCGTCGCAGGCGGCGAGCACGGCCTCGCGCGCTAGTGCGGACATCCGTTGCGCGTAGGGCAAGAGGCGCTTGCCCGCGCCGGTCAGGGTCATGCCGCGGCTATGGCGTTCGAACAGCGGCGTGCCGATCTCGGCTTCCAGCGCCTTGACGCGCTGGGTGACGTTCGACTGCACCGTGTTGAGCTCTTCGGCAGCGCGGGTGATGCCCCCGGTACGGGCGACGGCAGCGAAGGTCTGGATGTCGCTGAGTTCCATAATATCGTTTCTCTTTTGAGATGGCAGCGTTCGCAAGAATTCAATTTTAGAGAATGGTATTCGCGCCTAGTCTCGGTGTCCAGACCTGGGAGGAGCCATGCCGATCGCGACGTCGTTGACCACGCTATTGGAGATTGAGCATCCGATCCTGCTGGCGCCGATGGACGTCGTGGCAGGCAGCCGCCTCGTGGCGGCGGTGAGCCGCGCCGGCGGCTTCGGCATCCTGGGCGGCGGCTATGGCGAGAGGAAGTGGCTGGAGCAGGAGATTGCCAAGCTCGCTGGCATGAAGGCGCCGTTCGGGATCGGCTTCATCACTTGGAGCCTCGCCAAGCGACCCGAACTTCTCGATATCGCGCTCGCCGCAGACCCGTCCGCGATCATGTTGTCGTTCGGCGATCCCGCACCCTTTGCGGCGAGCATCAAATCCGCCGGTGCTCGCCTGATTTGCCAGGTGCAGGACGAGACGATGGCGCGGCAAGCGCTCGATGCGGGCGCCGATGTCCTGATCGCACAGGGGACGGAGGCCGGCGGTCACGGCGCTTCGCGCACCACGATCGATCTCGTGCCGGCAATCGTCGATCTTGCCGCGGGTCGTGTGCCGGTGGTGGCGGCCGGCGGTATTGCCGACGGGCGGGGACTTGCGGCTATGATGATGCTCGGTGCAAGCGGCGTGCTGCTCGGCACGCGCTTCTACGCGAGCCAGGAGGCCGATGGCGCAGAAGAGGCCAAGCGGCGCATCTGCGCGGCAGATAGTGGCGCAACGGTGCGGGGCATCATTTTCGATCTCTCCCGCAACAATGTCTGGCCCGCGCCGTTTACCGGCCGGTGCCTAGTCAACGATCACGCCAGACGCTGGATCGGCCGCGAGGTCGAACTGATGCAGAATGTCGCCGCAGTCGGGCCCGACTATGCGGCTGCGAAGGCCGCCGGGAATTTCGACATCGCCGCGGTGATCGCGGGTGAGGCGGTCGGCCTGATCCATGATATTCCACCGGCCGCTGAAATCGTCGAACGTATCGCGACCGAGGCCGGGCAACTGCTAGCCGGCCGGCGGAATTCCAGCGTGTCCGCCTAAACTGCGAGAGAACAACCATGTGGCCGAACCGTCGACTGATCGATCTCTTCAAGACCGAATTCCCGATCGTGCTAGCGCCGATGGCTGGCGTGATGGACGCGGAGCTGGTGATCGCCGTTGCGCAAGGCGGGGGGCTCGGCTCGCTGCCGAGCGCGATGTTGTCGCCGGAGAAGGCGCGCGAGCAGGTCAACATCATCCGGCAGCGCGTCTCCGCGCCTGTGAACATGAATTTCTTCTGCCACACCCCGGTCGAACTCACGGCCGAGGCGGAGGCGCGCTGGAAGCAGCGCCTCGCGGGCTACTACAATGAGCAAGGCCTCGATCCCGCCGCACCCATCAATGCCGCAAACCGCGCGCCGTTCGACGCCGGCTTCTGCGAGGTCGTGGAGGAGCTGAAGCCGGAGATCGTCAGCTTCCATTTCGGCCTGCCGGAGGCCGCGCTGCTCAAGCGGGTCAAGGCAGCAGGATGTCTCGTCATCTCCTCGGCGACGACGGTGAGGGAAGCGGTCTGGCTCGAGCAGCACGGCGCTGATGCGGTGATCGCACAAGGTGCGGAGGCCGGCGGCCATCGCGGCATGTTCCTGACCGACAAGATCTCGGAACAGCCCGGCACCTTTGCGCTGGTGCCGCAGGTGGTCGACGCGGTGAAGGTCCCGGTGATTGCGGCGGGCGGCGTTGCGGATGGCCGCGGCATCGCGGCGGCGTTCGCGCTCGGCGCGGCAGGCGTGCAGATCGGAAGTGCCTATCTGCGCTGTCCGGAATCCAAGGTCAGTGCGGCGGCCCGCGCGGCGCTCGCCGAGGGACGGGATGATTCCACCGTCATCACCAATGTCATGACCGGGCGGCCGGCGCGCGGCGTCCAGAACCGCCTGATGCGCGAGGCCGGCCCGATTTCGCCGGACGCGCCGCCATTTCCCCATGCCGCAACGGCGCTGGGACCGCTGAAGGCGGCTGCCGAAAAGCAGGGCAGGGTGGATTTCACAAATCTCTGGGCCGGGCAGGCCATCGCCCTCGGCCGCGAGGTCCCGGCGGCCGAACTGACCCGCGATCTCGCCAAATCGGCCCTGGCGCGCCTGCGCCAGATGGCTGGTTAGATTCCCGCCGCCGGTTGCGGCGCAAAAGCGGCCTCTGCTATACGGCACATAGGTTTTGCCGTGAGAGGCCTTATATAATGTCCGTTGACGCCGCTACCGTCCGCCGCATCGCGCATCTGGCGCGCATTGCGGTTTCCGAGCGCGAGGTTCCGCATCTGCAGGGCGAGCTCAATGCCATGCTCGCCTTTGTCGAGCAGCTCTCGAAAGTCAATGTCGAGGGCGTGGAGCCCATGACCTCGGTCACCCCGATGCAGATGAAGAAGCGGCAGGATGTGGTCAATGACGGCGAGATCGCCGACGATATCGTTGCCAACGCGCCCGCGACCGAGGGTCACTTCTTCCTGGTGCCGAAAGTGGTCGAGTAATTCTTAGGACCAAGTCCGATGTGCATGCTTTGCGACGACGAGAAGGCCTATCAGGCCTACATGAACTATCTCGACAAGATGGAGCGGCAGGGCAAGGCTGCCGATCCCAATGTCGCCGTCAATGCCGTGCTCGACGAGATCGAGGCGGCTGCGAAAGCGGCCGCCAAGAAAAACGTCACGCAAGACGACCCGGCCAACGACAAGTCCCTGTCTCCGTTCTTCTGCAGCCCGATCAATAAATGACCGATTTGACATCGCTGACGCTCGCCGAGGCCCGCAAGGGCCTCGCGGCCAAGACTTTCACGTCGCTCGAGCTGACCGACGCGCATCTGAACGCGATCGAAGCCGCGCGCGTGCTCAATGCTTTCGTCATGGAGACGCCGGACCAGGCGCGGACCATGGCGCGCGAAGCGGACACCAGGATCGGGAAGGGCGATGCGGGGCCGCTCGCCGGCATTCCGCTCGGCATCAAGGACCTGTTTGCGACCAAGGGCGTGCGCACCACGGCGTGCTCGAAAATCCTCGGCAATTTCGTGCCGACTTACGAGTCCACGATTACCTCGCAGCTGTGGCGCGATGGCGCGGTGATGCTGGGCAAGCTCAACAATGATGAGTTCGCGATGGGCTCGTCGAACGAGACCTCGTGCTTCGGCCCGGTCGGCAATCCCTGGCGGCGTGATGGCTCCAACACGACGCTGGTGCCGGGCGGCTCGTCCGGCGGCTCGGCTTCCGCCGTGGCGGCTCTGCTCTGCATGGGCGCGACCGCGACCGACACCGGCGGCTCGATCCGTCAGCCGGCGGCGTTCACCGCGACCGTCGGCATCAAGCCGACCTATGGCCGCTGCTCGCGCTGGGGCATCGTGGCCTTTGCCTCCTCGCTCGACCAGGCCGGTCCGATCGCGCGCAGCACGCGCGATGCCGCGATGCTGCTGCGCTCGATGGCCGGTCACGATCCGAAGGACACGACCTCCGTCGACATGGCCGTGCCGGACTACGAGGCTGCGATCGGCAAGTCCGTGAAGGGCATGAAGATCGGCATTCCCCGGGAATACCGGCTCGACGGCATGCCGGCCGAGATCGAAAAGCTTTGGGAAGCGGGCGCGGCCTGGCTGAAAGCGGCCGGCGCCGAGCTCGTCGAAGTGTCTCTGCCGCACACCAAATACGCCCTACCGGCCTACTACATCGTGGCCCCGGCGGAGGCGTCCTCGAACCTCGCGCGCTACGACGGCGTGCGCTTCGGCCTGCGCGAGCAGGGCCGGAACATCAACGAACTCTACGAGAACACCCGTGCAGAAGGTTTTGGCGCCGAGGTGAAGCGCCGCGTCATGATCGGGACCTACGTGCTCTCGGCCGGCTATTACGACGCCTATTATTTGCGCGCCCAGAAGGTGCGCACGCTGATCAAGAAGGACTTTGAGGACTGTTTCGCCAAGGGCGTCGACGCGATCCTGACGCCGGCGACGCCGTCGGCGGCCTTCGGCATCGGCGAGAAAGGCGGCGCGGACCCCGTCGAGATGTACCTCAACGACATTTTCACGGTCACCGTGAACATGGCGGGCCTGCCGGGCATCGCCGTGCCCGCCGGCAAGGACGCGCAGGGCCTGCCGCTCGGCCTGCAACTGATCGGCCGTCCCTTTGACGAGGAGACGCTGTTCTCGCTCGGCGAGGTGATCGAGCAGGCCGCCGGCCGCTTCACGCCGGCGAAATGGTGGTGAATGTCGCGGCTTTCATCGCGAGCCTCGGCGGAGCTACGCCGGCGCCGGACCTGAACGCGCCGCTCGCCGGTCTCTGGTGGGCTGCGAAGGGCGACTGGGACCAGGCGCACAGAATCGTTCAGGACGACAATGGTCGCGACGCCGCCTGGGTGCACGCCTATCTGCACCGCGTCGAAGGTGATCTCGGCAATGCCGGCTACTGGTACCGTCAGGCCGGCCAGCCCACGGCAAATGGTTCATTACAGGCAGAGTGGGAGCGGATCGCTGCCACGCTGCTCGGGAGCAAGACATGAGCACGGCCACGCACAAGCTTCTCAAGGGCTCAACCGGTGACTGGGAGATGGTCATCGGCCTGGAGGTCCACGCTCAGGTGACGTCGAGCGCGAAGCTGTTCTCCGGAGCCTCCACCGCGTTCGGCGGCGAGCCGAACTCGCATGTGTCGCTGGTCGACGCGGCGATGCCTGGCATGCTGCCCGTCATCAACGAGGAATGCGTCAGGCAGGCTGTCCGGACCGGCCTCGGGCTGAACGCGCAAATCAATCTGCGCTCGGTGTTCGACCGCAAGAACTATTTCTATCCGGACTCGCCGCAGGGCTACCAGATCAGCCAGTACAAGTCGCCGATCGTCGGCGAAGGCGAGGTCGTGGTCGAGCTGGATGGCGGCAAGACCGCCACGATCGGCATCGAGCGGCTGCACCTGGAACAGGACGCCGGCAAATTGCTGCACGATCAGTCGCCGACCATGTCCTATGTCGATCTCAACCGCTGCGGCGTGGCGCTGATGGAGATCGTGTCGAAGCCCGACATCCGCGATGCCGAGCAGGCCAAGGCCTATGTGACCAAGCTGCGCTCGATCCTGCGCTATCTCGGCACCTGCGACGGCGACATGGAGAAGGGATCCTTGCGCGCCGACGTCAACGTCTCCGTGCGCAAGCCCGGCGCGCCGCTGGGCACCCGCTGCGAGATCAAGAACATGAACTCGATCACCTTCATCGGCCAGGCGATCGAGTACGAGGCCAGGCGCCAGATCGAAATCCTCGAGGAGGGCGGTGCGATCGACCAGGAGACCCGGCTCTACGACCCCAACAAGGGCGAGACGCGGTCGATGCGGTCCAAGGAAGAGGCGCACGACTATCGCTACTTCCCCGATCCCGACCTGCTGCCGCTGGAGTTCTCGCAAAGCTTCGTCGAAGAGCTGAAGGCTGATCTGCCTGAGCTGCCGGACCAGAAGAAGACGCGCTTCGTCGCGGATCTCGGCCTGTCGGCCTACGACGCCAGCGTGCTGGTCGCCGAGCGCGAGAGCGCGGTGTTCTACGAGACCGTGCTGGAGAAACTCGCCAACCGCGCGCGCGACGGCAAGGTCGCCGCGAACTGGGTGATCAACGAGCTGTTCGGTCGTCTCAACAAGGAAGGCCGGGATATTACGGACTCTCCGGTCGATGCCGCACAGCTCTCGGGAATCATCGACTTGATCGGCGAGGGGACCATCTCCGGCAAGATCGCCAAGGATCTGTTCGAGATCGTCTGGCAGGAGGGCGGCGATCCCCGCGCGCTGGTCGAAAGCCGCGGAATGAAGCAGGTCACGGATCTTTCGGCGATCGAAAAGGTTGTCGACGACATCATCGCGGCCAATCCCGACAAGGCGGCGCAGGTCAAGGACAAGCCGCAATCACTCGGCTGGTTCGTCGGCCAGGTGATGAAGGCATCCGGCGGCAAGGCCAACCCGCAGAGCGTCAACGAGCTGCTCAAGTCCAAGCTCGGCATCTGACCTCGCACGTTCGAACGAGGTGACGGACAGGCGTCGTCACCTCGCTTTCGGTTCGCGATGCGACGCTCGCGCGCATCCTCCGCGACGAACTTCATCCGCATCGAACGCGATACGCCGACCGAATCGCCGTCACGCGATTCGCGCAAAACGGCGACTTGCACGCGCTCTGACGAGCGCTCGCGCCGTTAATCATGAAAATATTTTCGTTGCCAAAAGTCGCGACTCAGAGTCCGCGAAGCGCCTTCGCGAGGCGCTCGCGCGATCGGCAGGATGCATCGTTGCAACGATCGCGCGCGATGCACGCGTGCAAGAAAATACTTGCTGCATAGTGTTTTTCTACAATCGCATCTTTTGCAACGGTCGATGCCGCGGGCACTCTTTGCGATCGCGAGCACACCTCATGCAGTCCGTTTGCATCGCGTTCGCCAGCGCAGGCGCGTTTCGGCGTCAACACTTCTTTAAGCGAGACGCTGTTTTTTTCGTTGTGTTGGTGTATTCGGGATGAGTGTGCACTCGATCCCCGACTGCATGCAGCGATTAAGCCATCTCACACATCGGAGGGCAACATGGCCAAGAAAGCTAAGAAGGCAAAGAAGGCGAAGAAGGCGAAGAGCGCAGTGAAGAAGACTGCGAAGAAGACCCGCAAGGTCGCCAAGAAGAAGTAACTTCGCTTTTTGAAGTTGCCGGCTCCTAGAGAGCCGGCACGTCATCAGCGCCTCTCAAAAGGTTCTGGTCGACGATAGAGGGTGTCGGCGAGACATCAGGTCAACGGTCGGATCGTTCTCTTCGCGGGTTCGCTCGCTAAGCCCGGTCCGGCAGAAGAAACAAGTTTTCTTCGTTCGGTGCGGTTCTCCGTAAGGGCTCCGCAATTTCACAGGCGGTCTTCGGGCCAACGTGGAATCTGGTCCTGACGTGTTCGCCGACGCCCTCGTTCTCTTGAGGCCGGGGTATTGCCGGCATTCCCATATCTCGACATTGCTGATCTGACCGCGGCGTGGCCGTTCTGCTCTTGAGCAGTCAGGCTCTCGTATATGACGTCTCAGCGACGCCTGGGCGAGCGCCTCGTCCTTCGAGACGACCGCTTCGCGGCCTCCTCGGGAGGAGGCTCAGCTGCATCCATCTGCGTTGAGCTGCCGCATCCTCATCCTGAGGGCCCGCCGGAGGCAGGCGGGCGTCTCGAAGGATGGCCGCAGTCGAGCTTCCAGCCACATGTTTCTTCATAAGCGCGCCCTGCTTGAGCAGGGAGGCTGCGGCGCACTTGCACGCCGTTCGCGCGCCGCTTCTCCATCCGCGGTGTCATCGCCCGGCTCCGACCGGGCGATCCAGTACGCCGCAGCTTCTCGTGAGACCATTGCTGTCTCTGGAATACTGGTGACGACAGCGGGCGGGGACACAACAGGACGCGCTCACCGTGCGCGATGGTTATCGTTCTCCCAAAATCCCAAGGTAAACCGAATCTGACGAATTACAGAAGTGCCTGCAAAACCGGGACTTCTTGCATTTGTCGTGCGCGCGTGGCGCGGGCGCGTTTACGTCTGCTTCATCGCGATACTTAAACTGCCATTCAAATTTGCCCGCCATCATTACCTCCAACAAGCCGGCAAACGGCACGGGCAAAAAGCCTCGGGGATGAGTTGAACAGTTGATTGGACGGGAGCCGCGCTCGGGGGACGAGGCGGCACAAAGAAAAAAGGGGATGCGTTATGTTTCAGGGTACTTTCGATCTGGAGACCGCGACGCCGATCGACGCAGGCGCGCTTTCGGACGTGCTGTTCGAGCGCGGCCTCTACTGGGCGAGCGGACGATCCGGTCTCGTCGATCTCGTCGCCGCGCACAAATGGTTCAACCTCGCCGCGCTCAAGGGCCGCAAGGACGCCGTGACGCTGCGCCAGGAAGTCGCTGGGCAGATGTCGGACGCCGATATCTCGGCGGCGCAGCGCGAGGCGAGGGCGTGGGTCTCCGCCCACTGAGCGGCGAATCACGTTCCCGGCCGTCGTTTCGCAGGTGAAGCTGATTTGTGCTGAATCAGGTTCCCTCGTGGTCAGCCACCGGATTCGGAGCGGCATGAGGCCACCGTCGCGTGTCAGGTGAAGGAACGCACAGATCTCGGATTCTGCCGCGGAGTGGCGGAGAGGGAGGGATTCGAACCCTCGATACAGCTTGAGACCGTATGACGCTTTAGCAAAGCGTTGCCTTCAGCCACTCGGCCACCTCTCCGGTGCGAGCCTTATGCATCTAATTACTTGGCCTGGTCAATTTGGAAGCGTGTGTTTTTGCTCGAATATTCCCAGCGAATTCCGAAACCAAGCGGTTTGCTCCCGGGGCGAGAACGTAACGCCGCGATAACGGACACAAAGCCGGAGGTTCTGGCGCTTGTATTAAGCGTGGTTCTGGCGTGGACAAAGGCTCCCGTCATCCACATAAACGATTGATTTTGCTCTCAGATTGGATCGGATGGCTCGCGCGGGGGACGACTGCCTTCATCGGGATAACTCGCTCGCCGACCGAGGAGCCGCCCTGTCGCGCCAGGCGTCGCCGCAATCAGGAAGAGTCTGTCCTGGCGCGCTTTCGGTCGGAACGGCGCCCGGGAGATCAAGCGGGGAAGGCTGCCGGGCTGGCACGCTTCGCTCGTCCCTCGACCGCCCGGCTACCTGCAACGGTCTCATCTTGCAATGGGTTGGCCAAGGTGAAGTTTTCACCGATCTCAATCGCTAGGACGAGGCGCTTGCCGCCTTCGACAAGGCGCTCTCGATCAAGCACGACATCGAGGGGGCCTGGAGTGGCCGGGGCAATGTCTTTACCGAGCTCGGGCGCTATGACGAAGCTTTCATCGGCTTCGACAAGGCGGTGTCGATCAGGCCTGACCTCGAGGGCATCGAGGGTTGCGTCTTCTTGCGAAGATGAACCTGTGCAATTGAGACAACCTGGACGAAGAGATCGGCCATTTGATTTTCGCAAGCATCCGGTCGGGTACCTCACTGCCGAGACCTTCGAGAGTCACGATCCCGACCGTTTCGAGACGTCCACGTTTTCAATCGGCTCCCGACGACAACAGCGATCTGCGCGAGCGCCTTGAAAACTCATTTCATCGCTGTGTCGATTGCGAGCACGAGCTCGACGACGGTGAAGTCCTGTAAGCGATCGACGATGTGCGGGTCGATATTCTTGTCGATTTTGCCGGCCATACGCACAATGCCGGGCTCTCCTTGTTTGCGTCCAGTCCGGCTCCGATCGCCGTCAACTATCTTGGGTTCGCGGGAACGTGGGGGAGCAGGGAGCTCTTCGACTACATCATTGCCGATCCAATCGTGCTGCCAGATCAAAACAGCCAATTCTTCGACGAGTAGGTCGTTGGTTTGCCCGGCAGCTTTATGCCGCGGGATAATCACGTCGGGACAATCGACCGTGCTGCGCCCAATCGGGTCCATCACGATTTGCGGCAGGAATGGACAGTGTTTTGTTGCTTCAACAATGCCTGCAAAATCCAATCCGGCTGTCTTTGGCTCCTGGATGAATATCTTGAAGAGCGTGGGCCAGTTGGTCTGGTGGCTGTTCCGACGTGGGCGAGATCGCAAAATCGAATCTGCGGAAGAAAGCCGAGGGCCGGGGCGTCGATCGAGATCGCCTGGTGTTTGCAAGGCGCGTTGCGTCTTCACGAGGCTATGTATCAACGATATCAGGCCGGCTTGCCGCCGGAACATATCGATGTTCAAGCGCGCGGATGAAGACGACCGTCGCGGCCGCTGATTAGTCAGGCCGGCCAGTTCCCGAAGGGGGGAGCGCGCCGAGTCCCAAGTTGAATCCACGATTCGGACGCCTCAGACCCACAGCAGAGCGTCTCCACGGATGTGCGGGGCCGGTGTCGGAACTTTTGACGCAAATGAAACCTGTCTAAAAAAGATAATGGATTCAAGGTGTTACAAAGCCGTCCGGATCACATCTGCGTGTTATTTGTGCAACACCCGTCGGAAAACACGCTCCATTGGCTCGTTCTGAAGCGTTCTGTTGTTGTGTGTGCAAGGGCGTTCGGTAATTGTGACTGAGCGACGGAGGGGGGCATCCCGAGGTCGTCCCGTCTTAGGTGGTTCGCTTAAGTCCCTCGCGTTCAGCGGGTGTGTCCGAAGGCGCGAAGCGACTAAGCGGTGAATTTAAGGGACAAGGGAACCAACCTTAGGGTGTCTTCACCCAGCGGATCCGGAACCTTCCCTATGGCAAACTTGGAGGTTTAACATGAAGTTGGTTAAGAGCCTTTTGCTCGGTTCCGCGGCGGGTCTCATCGCCGTTGGCGGAGCGCAGGCAGCCGATCTCCCCGTAAAGGCCAAAGCGGTCGAATACGTGAAGATCTGCTCCCTGTACGGTGCGGGTTTCTACTACATCCCCGGCACCGACACCTGCATCAAGCTGGGTGGTTACTTGCGCGCTGACATGGTTTTGGGCGGCGCCGGTGACTATGGCTTCAATCAGAGCCAGGGCGCCGCGGCGCCTGCGTCGGCTGGCAACGGCGGTTCGAACAACCGTCTGACGAACTACTTCTACAGCCGCGCGCGTCTGGACTTCAATATCGATACCCGCACGGCGACCGAATACGGCGTTGTTCGTACCTACGCCGACACGATCTTCACCTATGATACCGGCACGGTCAACGGCAGCAACCCGGCAGCGTTCGCTGGTGCCGCTCCGTCGCTCGGCCTCTACCATGCGTTCATCCAGTTCGCTGGCTTCACCTTCGGCCGCACGGTCTCGATCTTCGATGCCCCGTGGCAGAGCTATCCGGCTGGCGGTCCCGATTCCATTCCGGGCGGCTCCAACCACGTGACCGGTATCAACCAGGTCGCTTATACGGCTGACTTCGGACAGGGCATCACCGCTTCGATCGCCCTGGAAGACCCGACCACCCAGTCCAACGGCCAGGGCAACCTGTGGAACGTCAACGCTGCCAACGCGGCGACGTTTGTTCAGGGCATCTACGGCAACAACGGCTGGGGTGGAACGCGTTCCCCGGACATCGTCGGTGCGGTCCGTGTCGACCAAGCCTGGGGTCTGTTCCAGCTGTCGGCCGCCGCGCATGACCTGCATCCTGGCTACTACGGCACGACGGAACCCACCGGTCACCCGTCGGACAAGTGGGGCTGGGCTGTGCAGGGCGCCTTGTCGATCAAGAACATCCCGACCGGCGCTGGCGACTCGCTCAACTTGCAGGCCGTCTACACCGATGGCATGTCCAGAGAGAACTTCCAGATCCTGTTCCCGCAGGCCTTCTTCATGTACAGCGGTTCGGGCATCGCGTACCAGAGCGTCGGTTTCGCTGGTATCTCTGACGGCGTGTTCAGCACTGCCGGCGGTGGCATCGAGACGACCAAGAGCTGGGGCGTTCGCGGTGGCTTCACCCACAACTGGAGCCCCTTCTGGGCGAGCGGCATCTACGGCGGTTATGCTGCTTTGAGCTACAGCACCACTGCCAAGGGCATTATCTGCGCGAACTTTGCTGCCCTCGGCCCCTCCGCTGGTGCGACTTGTAACCCGGACTTCAGCTTCGGTGTTGTTGGTGTCAACACCGTCTGGACCCCGGTCAGAAACCTGGCGTTCACGGCCGACCTGAGCTACTCGCGTCTTGATCAGAAGTACTCCGGTACGGTCAGTGGTGCGAACACGGCGGTTGCTACTGCTGCGAAGCCCGTGGCGGTGTACGAGCTGAAGGATCAGAACTCTCTCACTCTGCTCCTTCGCGCTAACCGCACCTTCTAAGATCAATCTTCGGATTGGTTAGAGACCCCGGCAGGAAACTGCCGGGGTTTTTATTTGCGGGCCGTGCACCGAGTACCTAAATGGTAAATCGTCGAGAGCACGGTAAGGGAGCTTCTGGTCATGACCATTTCGTCGACATGGGGACGGATGCTGAGCGTGCTCGCCGGGACATCAATGCTTGCCGTGATCGCGCCGGCAGCTGCCGCGCCCTTGGACTCCAGCTATCCAGTGTGCCTCCAGCAATGGGAGTGGGGCGGCAGCAGCAAGACGTACTGCGGTTACCGGTCATGGGAGGATTGCCAGGCTTCTGCACGGGGATTGCCGGCGATGTGCCTCACGAACCCATATTGGTCACAGCCAACTTCAGTTCGCCCACCTCACCGCCGGTACGTCCCCGACAGGATGTGGTGAGAAACGACCTGCGCTCAAGGAAGCGGGGCGTCGGCTTGCCTGCGAGCTGCGCCCTCTCGACGAGCGGATAGCGCTTGTTCCCATCGCCATGTGGTCTGCACAGTAACGGAATTTTGCCAAGCCTGCCGCATCACGGCCCCGGGATCGGCTTCATCGACGGAGGCTATTCCACGCTGCCGGCGCCGCGGCGCAAATCGGCCTCGATCTGCAACCGCGTGCCGCCGCCGAAGCGAGCGCGGTAGACCTGAAGGTTCTCCATGATCCGCTGCACATAGTTGCGCGTCTCGGAGAACGGGATCAGCTCGACCCAGTCGACCGCATCGACTTTGGGGTCGCGCGGATCGCCGTAGCGATCGATCCACTTCTTCACACTGCCTCGGCCGGCATTATAGGCGGCGAAGGTCATGATGTAGGAGCCGCGGTAATCCTCGAGCAGCCCACCGAGCTCGGCCGAGCCGAGCGTGGCGTTGTAGGCCGAATCGTTCTTCAGACGTCCCAGATCGTAGGTCCCGCCGTGCCGCTTGCAGACGTAGCGCGCGGCGTCCGGCGTCACCTGCATCAGGCCATAGGCCTGTGCCGGCGAGACCACACGGGGATTGAAGGCGCTCTCCTGCCGGGCGATGGCGTAGATGATGCTGCGCTCGACCTCGGGGCCGACCGGCGTGAACTGCGGAATGCCGTTGACGGGATAGGCATAGAAATCGAACGGCAGGCCGCGATTGAGCGCGGCCTTGCCGAGCAGCAGCATGCCGCGCGCGTCGTTGTGGCGCTGGGCGAGCTCGCCAAGGCCAGCAAGCGCTTCGGGATCGCCGTTCTCGCCCATGTCGGCGAGCAACGGTATCGCCATCTCGCGCTCGTCGAGTTCGTAGAGCAGCTGCGCGGCGCGCACGATCTCCAGCCGTTCGGCACCGCGGCTGCGCGGCGGAGCGTTGAGCTCGATCTGCGGCAGGCCGAGCTTGGCGCGTGCGAGCTGGCCGTAATAGCTGGTGGATTGCTCGGCGGCCCGCGCGTAGGCGTTGCGCGCCTCCTGCTGACGGCCTGCAGCTTCGGCGGCGCGGCCCTGCCAATAGCCGGCGCGCGCCAGCGTGGTCGGATTGACGCTGCCGATCCCGATGCGGGCAAAATGCTGGGTGGCGGCCGCGGGATCGTTGAGGAAGCGCAGCGCGATCCAGCCGGCAGTGAACTCCTGCTCGGTCTTGTAGATGTCGCGCGAGGGCAGGGCGGCATCGCGCGCGATCAGATAGGCGCTGCGGAATTCCTCGGTGTCGATCATCTTGCGCGCCAGGAGACGCCGCTCGATCCACCATTCGTCGAGATTGTAGAGCCGGCCCGGATCCTTCGGTGCCGACAGCATGAGCTGGGCGGCCTCCGCAAATTTCTCCTCGCGGCGCAGCAGCTGGATCTTGCTGAAGATGAAGCCGGGATCTCCGTGCAGCTCGCGCGGCACGGCTTCGAGCAGCGCACGAGCGTTCGGAGCTTTCTTGAGGGAGGCGATGCGAGCCTTGGCGAGTGCGACATAGCCGGCGCCTAGGCGCTTCGCAGCACGTAGTGCGGCTTCGTTCTCGCTGCCGTAGAGCAGCGTGTCCATCCGCGCTTTCTGATCGCCGGGCGTCAGCAGCGCGCCGAACTGGTCGAGTGCGTTGTTCTCGGTCTCTTCCGACATCGGGTCGCTGCGCCAGGCATCGCGTACCAGACGTTCGGCGTTGGCGCGGTCGCCGCGCGCCAGCATCGCCTTGGCGAGCGTGAAGCGGCCCTTGGCGGACACGGGGGATTCGTTCTCGAACCACGACCACGCGACGGAATCGTCGCGCCTGTCGTCCCACATCGCGGCCTCCAGGCGCCGGCGCAGGAAGGTCTGCGAGGGCCAGCTCGGATTGGCCGACAGGAAGGCGCGGTAGCGCTCCACAGTCGCGCCATTGTCCTCGCTGCGCAGGATGATCCATTCCGCGAGTTTTCGCGCGACGGGATCCGAGATCGTGGCCGCGGCATTGGTGGCCTCGCCCGCCTTGCGCTTGCGCACGAGCTCGATCACGGTCTCCAGCGTGTCCTTGTCGGCTTGCGACGTCGAGGAGGTCGCAGCGACCGCAGCCGGTGTGACCGGCTTGCGCGGGGCGGCATGCTGGCGGGTCGCCGGAGCCAGGACCGGAGCAGCGACGGGCTTGGCAGCGGCCGGGGCGGTCGGTCTGACGGTGGCCGTCGCCGCCGGCGCGGGTGCCGTCTTCGGGGCCGAGCCACCAGAAGTCGGCTGAGATTTCGGCGCGGCAGCCGTAGGCTTCAGCTTGTCCTTCGCAGGTTCCTTGCCTGCGTTCTTGCCAGCATCCTTGCCGGCGTCCTTGGCAGACTTCTTCGCGGCATCCTTGGCGGGGGCACTGGTCGCGCCCTTGCTTGCGCCCTTACTTGCCCCCTTGGCGGCGTCTTTCGAAGTTTCCTTGCCGGTTCCCTTGGGCGCGCCCTTCGCAGCATCCTTGGCGGCTGGCTTGGCGGCGGGTTTGGCGGCTGGCTTCGCGGTTTCCTTCGCGGTCTCCGCGGTTGTCTCATTCGATTTGGCCCAGGCGGCGCAGCCGGCCGACAGCCCTGCCATCAGGCACACGATCAGACCGGTGGATCGCCATGCGGCGCGCGGAAAGGAGATCACGGCGTTTCGTCGCCCCGAATCAGTCAATTGGCTCAAGACCCAGCTGTACAAGATCTGGCTCTATTTGATTGAATATGCGGACAAAATACCAACAGCCGCTTACCTTTGCCCGGTTTGCACCACCACCGCGGCAAAATCGCGGCCTAAAGCCGTGCGTCACACCGAAGCGGGTCTTTTACCGACGGGATAGACCCGATATGAATGCGGCTTGCTCGAGATCGCCGCGTACGGAGGAAGTCCATGGCAGCCAAGACAAAATTCCGGGGATCGTTCACCGCCTTGGTCACGCCGTTCAAGAACGGCTCGCTGGACGAGGCGGCGTTTCGCTCCCTGGTCAACTGGCAGATTTCAGAGGGCACCAACGGCCTGGTCCCGGTCGGCACCACCGGGGAGAGCCCGACGCTGAGCCATGACGAGCACAAGAAGGTCGTCGAATGGTGCATCGAGGAGGCGAAAGGCCGCGTGCCTGTCGTTGCCGGCGCCGGCTCCAACTCGACCAAGGAGGCGATCGAGCTCGCCCAGCACGCCGAGAAGGCGGGCGCGAACGCGGTTCTGGTCGTGACGCCCTACTACAACAAGCCGACCCAGGAAGGCATGTACCAGCACTTCAAGGCGATTAACGACGCGATCGGGATTCCGATCATCATCTACAACATCCCGCCGCGCTCGGTGATCGACATGTCGGTCGACACCATGGCGCGGCTGTGGGAGCTGAAGAACATCGCCGGCGTCAAGGACGCCACCGCCAGCATGGTCCGCGTCTCGCAGCAGCGCGCGGCAATGGGCGAGGACTTCAACCAGCTCTCGGGCGAGGATGCGACCATCCTCGGTTATATGGCCCATGGCGGCCATGGCTGCATCTCGGTGACCTCGAACGTCGCGCCGCGGCTGTGCTCGGAGTTCCAGGCCGCCTGGGCGAAGGGCGATCATGCCACCGCGCTGAAGCTGCACGACAAGCTGATGCCGCTGCACAACAACCTCTTCATCGAGAGCAATCCGGCGCCGATCAAGTACGCGCTGTCGCTGCTCGGCAAGCTGGACGAGACGTTGCGGCTGCCGATGGTGCCGGTCACCGAGCCGACCCGCGTTGCCGTGCGCAGCGCGATGGTTCATGCCGGCCTCATCAACTGACGCGCTAGCGGATCGGGGAGCTTTTATGGCGATCGAAGAAAGAGGCACGCGGATGCTCACGGAGTTCCGCGAGTTCGCCATGAAGGGCAACGTCGTCGACCTCGCGGTCGGCGTCATCATCGGCGCGGCCTTCGGCGCCATCGTGACGTCGCTGGTCGGCGACGTGATCATGCCGATCATCGGTGCGGCCACCGGCGGTCTCGACTTCTCGAACTACTTCACGCCGCTTTCGAGCAAGGTCACCGCCGCAAATCTCGCGGACGCGAAAAAGCAGGGCGCCGTCTTGGCTTGGGGCAACTTCCTCACGCTGACGATCAACTTCATCATCATTGCCTTCGTGCTGTTCCTGGTGATCCGTGCCATGAACAAGTTGAAGCGCAAGGACGAGGCGGAGCCTGCCGCTCCGCCGAAGCCGTCGGCCGAGGTCGAGCTGCTGACCGAGATCCGCGATCTCCTCAAGAAGTCTTGACGCGCGGGCTTCATCCAAACTGTTAGCGTCCTCGCGCATCTCGATCAGGTTTGTCTCCCATGGCCGACAAGAACGAACGTCCGATCAAGGTCATGGCGGAAAATCGCAAGGCCCGCTTCAACTATGCCATCGAGGATACGATCGAGGTCGGCATTGCGCTGACCGGCACTGAGGTCAAGTCGATCCGCAACGGCAAGAGCACGATCGCGGAATCCTACGCCGATTCCAAGGACGGCGAGATATGGCTGATCAACGCCACCATTCCGGAATATCTCCAGGGCAACCGCTTCAACCACGAGCCCAAGCGGCCGCGAAAACTGCTGCTGCATCGCAAGCAGATCAACAAGCTGATGGGCGCGGTCGACCGCGAAGGCATGACGCTGATCCCGCTCAAGCTTTACTTCAACGAGCGTGGTCGCGCCAAATTGCAGCTCGCGGTTGCAAAGGGCAAGAAGCTGCACGACAAGCGCGAGTCCGAGAAGAAGCGCGACTGGAGCCGGGAGAAGGGCCGCCTGATGCGGGCGAGGGGATAGCGGGATGACTCAGAGAAACCTGCTCGAGGTCGATTGGACCCGGATTCCCGCCCCCGCGGATGATGGCGGCGCCGCGCACCTGAAAGGCCTGCCGCTGCCGCCGGTCAGCCTGCTTGCCACTGACGACACCTCAGTCGCGCTGTCGGCACTGCGTGGCCGGACCGTGGTGTTCGCCTATCCGCGCACCGGCGAGCCCGGCAAGATCGCGCTGGTCGACGATTGGGACATGATCCCGGGCGCGCGCGGCTGCACGCCGCAGACTTGCGCGTTTCGCGATCTGTTCGCCGAGCTGAAGGCCGCCGGCGCCGCGCAGGTGTACGGCCTCTCGACCCAAAGCAACGCATACCAGACCGAGATGGCCTCGCGGCTGCATCTGCCGTTCCCGGTGCTCTCGGACGAGAAGCTGGCGCTGACGCGCGCCCTGAATTTGCCGACCATGGAGGTCGCGGACCTGACGTTGATCAAGCGCCTGGCGCTGATCGTCGACGACGCCAGGATCACGCATGTGTTCTATCCGGTGTTTCCGCCCGACCGGAACGCCGGCGATGTCCTGGACTGGCTGAAGGCCAATCCGGCCAGGGGCTTGTCTAAGGATTAGTCGAGGTCGGCCTTCACCTTCGCGAACACGGAGCGGAACATGTCCGGCGTCAGCACGCGGGTGTTCGTGTTGTAGCGGGAGCAGTGATAGCTGTCGTACAGGCTGAATGCGCCGGCCTGATGCACGGCGCCGTGGCCGAAGGGGGCTTGCGATCCCTTCAGGTTCAGCGGCTTGAGCACGGTGTCGTGCGCAATGCGCCCGAGGGCGACGATCGCGCGCAGGTTCGGCATCGTTGCGAGATTCGCCGCGAGGAACTGCCGGCAGGTGTTGATCTCGACCGGCAACGGCTTGTTCTGCGGCGGCACGCAATGCACCGCATTGGCGATCCGGCAGTCGACCAGCTTCAGGCCGTCGTCGGGACGCGCCTGATATTGGCCCTTGGCGAAGCCGTATTCGAGCAGCGTGGCGTAGAGCAGGTCGCCGGCATAATCGCCGGTGAAGGGACGGCCGGTGCGGTTGGCGCCCTGCATCCCCGGCGCAAGGCCGACGATCAGCAGGCGCGCCTTGATGTCGCCGAAAGGCGCAACCGGTGCATTGTGCCACAATGGCTCGCGCGCGCGGTTCGCCTCGCGAAAGGCGACCAGGCGCGGACAGAGCGGACAGTCACGGTCGGGGACGAGGCTGAGAGGCTGGCGGCTTGACCGGGCCGCCTCACTCCTCGAAGTCGTCATCGCCCCTCGCCGGCGCCATCGTGGTCGCGCGCTGGAGGAACTGCGGGGCGTGGTGGCGCGCCTCGCGGTCGCCGCGGTCACGCGGGGCGGGGCGTTCGGACGGGTCGCGGCCGAGCTTTGACTGCAGCTCGACGAGGTCGGTGAAGACGTCGGCCTGGCGGCGCAGCTCGTCCGCGATCATCGGCGGCTGGCTGGCGATCGTGGAAATCACGGTGACCCGCACGCCGCGGCGCTGAACGGCCTCGACCAGAGAGCGGAAGTCGCCGTCGCCCGAGAACAGCACCATCTGGTCGATGTGCTCGGCGAGCTCCATGGCGTTCACGGCGAGCTCGATGTCCATGTTGCCCTTGACCTTGCGGCGGCCGGAGGCGTCGATGAACTCCTTGGTCGCCTTGGTGACGACGGTGTAGCCGTTGTAGTCGAGCCAGTCGATCAGCGGCCGGATCGAGGAGTACTCCTGATCCTCGATGATCGCGGTGTAGTAGAACGCCCTAAGCAGCGTCCCGCGGCTCTGAAACTCCTTCAGCAGGCGCTTGTAATCGATGTCGAAGCCCAGAGTTTTCGCCGTCGCGTAGAGATTGGCTCCATCGATGAAGAGCGCGATCTTGTCGGTAGAGGAAGGTGACATTCAGTTTGCTCGCGTAGAGTTCGTGATTGATCGTTTATTGTTGGCGCGGCGACAGCAAGCCGCGCACTTCTAAAGTCCCGCCGAAACCCGTCGAAACCGCAAATCCGGAGAAGTCGGGGCAATCAAGGTATAGTTATGGCCAACTTGCATAGACCCGGCGCTGCCGTCGCCGGCAGACCGCGAAACCACCCATCCCAGCCCCAATGTGGGGGTAGCAGAGCCGTTTGGCGAGGCCAAATCACAAATTGGCCTTGCGAAACCCTCCCGGCCCCTATAACTAGCGGCATTCATCCACATATTTCGTCCCACCCACAACGGAGCGACAGTCGATGGCTCGCGTCACCGTAGAAGATTGTATCGACAAGGTCGACAACCGGTTTGACCTGGTCCTGCTGGCCGCCCACCGCGCCCGCATGATTTCGTCTGGTTCACAACTAACGGTTGACCGCGATAACGACAAGAACCCTGTTGTGTCTTTGCGCGAAATTGCAGAGACCACCATTTCGCCGGAAGACCTCCGCGAGGAGCTGGTGCACTCGCTGCAGAAGTTCGTCGAGGTCGACGAGCCCGAGCCGGACACTGTGCCGCTGATCGGTTCCGCCGGTGCAAGCGTGGATGCAGACGATACCGAAGTCGCGGTTGAGCGCATGACGGAAGAAGAGCTCCTGAAGGGTCTCGAAGGCCTCGCGCCGCCCGAGGAGCAGCCCGAGGAAGACGAGTAAATCGTCCCGTCGCTCTCATCGACTTCTTTGTGATCTGATCAAAGGCCCGAACCGTCGTTCGGGCCTTTGCTTTTGTTGGCGTTTTCGTGGTTACCATAGCGTCGTCGGTTCGCGCCTGTCCCTGTCACTGAATTGATCGGACACGCGCGCGATCGGAGCTAAGATGTATACAACGGGCCGTGTCGTGGTCCGTTTGAAGGCAGGACGGCATGGTATATCGACGCCGCACACCAACGCAGATGCAGGCCGCAACCGAATCGGTTGCCGTGGCCCCGACTGCGCCGGTGGCGCGCCCGGCGAAGCCTCGCGCCCGCATGATGCGTCAATATGACCTCGTCGAGCGCGTCAGGTCCTACAATCCCAACACCGACGAAGATCTGCTGAACCGCGCCTATGTCTACGCCATGAAGGCGCACGGCTCGCAGACCCGCGCCTCGGGCGACCCGTACTTCTCCCATCCGCTCGAAGTGGCGGCGATTCTCACCGACCTGAAGCTCGACGACGCCACCATCGTGGCTGCGCTGCTGCACGACACGATCGAGGACACGGAAGCGACGCGGGCCGAGATCGACCAGATCTTCGGGCCCGAGATCGGCGCGCTCGTCGAGGGCCTGACCAAGCTGAAGCGGCTGGAGCTGGTGTCGCGGGAGGCCAAGCAGGCCGAGAATCTGCGCAAATTGTTGCTGGCGATTGCCGACGACGTCCGCGTGCTCCTGGTGAAGCTCGCCGACCGCCTGCACAACATGCGCACGCTGGACTTCGTGCCGACGGAATCGCGACGGCGCATTGCCGAGGAGACGCTCGATATCTATGCGCCGCTGGCCGGGCGCATGGGCATGCAGGAAATGCGCGAGGAGCTGGAGGACCTGTCGTTCCGGACGCTCGACCCGGAAGCCTATTCGGTGGTGATGCAGCGGCTCGATGCGCTGGCCGAGCGCAACCGCAATCTGATCGGCGAAATCGAGGACCAGCTCTCCAACAATCTGCGCCACCGGGGTCTTGGGGCGCGGGTCTATGGCCGGCGCAAGAAGCCATTCTCGATCTGGACCAAGATGGAGCGCAAGTCGGTCGGCTTCGAGCAATTGTCCGACATCTTCGGCTTCCGCGTCGTCGTCAACGACATCGAGGCCTGCTATCGCGCGCTTGGCATCGTCCACACAAATTGGCCGGTCGTGCCCGGGCGATTCAAGGACTACATCTCGACGCCGAAGCAGAACGACTACCGCTCGATCCACACCACCGTGATCGGCCCCGGCAACCAGCGGGTCGAGTTGCAAATCCGCACCGAGGCGATGGACCAGATCGCCGAGCGCGGCATCGCCGCGCACGTGTTCTACAAGGAAGGCGTGGGCTCGCCGACCGAATTCCTCAAGCGGGAGTCCAATGCGTTCGCCTGGTTGCGCCACACCATCGGCATCCTCTCGGAGAGCGCCAACCCCGAGGAATTCCTCGAGCACACCAAGCTCGAGCTGTTCCACGACCAGGTGTTCTGCTTCACCCCGAAGGGCAAGCTGATCGCGCTACCGCGCCACGCCAACGTGATCGACTTCGCCTATGCCGTGCATACCGACGTCGGCAACAGCGCGGTGGGCTGCAAGATCAACGGCCAGTTTGCGCCGCTATCCTCGGAGCTCCAGAACGGCGACGAGGTCGAGGTGCTGACCTCCGAAGCGCAAGCGGCGCCGCCGTCGGCCTGGGAAACGCTCGCGGTCACCGGCAAGGCGCGCGCCGCGATCCGCCGCGCCACCAGGACTGCGGTGCGCGATCAATATGTCGGCCTCGGCCGGCGCATCGTCGAGCGCCTGTTCGAGCGCGCCAAGATCGAATACGCCGACGACAAGCTCAAGGGCGCGCTGCCGCGACTGGCACGAACCTCGATCGAGGACGTCATGGCGGCTGTGGGACGCGGCGAGATCAAGGCCTCCCACGTCGCGCGTGCGATGTATCCCGACTACAAGGAGGAGCGCATCGCGCGCTACGGCGTCAAGAAGGGGCTTGCCGCCAAGCTCAAGGAGAAGTCGTCCGAACCACCGCGCAGCCCGGTCGCGATCCCGATCCGCGGCATCAATTCCGACCTGCCGGTGAAGTTCGCGCCGAACGGCGGCGCTGTGCCCGGTGACCGCATCGTCGGCATCGTCACGCCGGGCGAGGGCATCACCATCTACCCGATCCAGGCGCCGGCCCTGAAGGATTTCGAGGAAGAGCCGGAGCGCTGGCTCGACGTGCGCTGGGACATCGAGGACTCCGCGCCGCAGCGCTTCCCGGCCCGTATCAAGGTCGAGAACGTCAACGAGCCCGGTGCGTTGGCGCAGATCGCGACCGTGATCGCCGAGCACGACGGCAACATCGACAACATCAGCATGCAGCGCCGCTCACCGGATTTCACGGAGACGACGATCGATCTCGAAGTCTACGATCTCAAGCATTTGAGCGCGATCCTGGCCCAGCTGCGCGCGAAGGCGGTCGTCGCCCGCGCCGAACGTGTTAATGGATAGACGCCTTCCGTCTTGTCTATTCCTATGATTCCGTGAGTCCTGAAATGCCTGCACCTCCGCTCCGCCTCGGCGTCAATGTCGACCATGTCGCGACCCTGCGTAACGCGCGCGGCGGCCGCAATCCCGATCCGGTGCGCGCGGCGCTGCTGGCGATCGAGGCCGGCGCCGACGGCATCACCGCTCATTTGCGCGAGGATCGCCGGCACATCCGCGACGAGGACATGGCGCGGCTGAAAGCCGAGATCTCCAAGCCGCTCAATTTCGAGATGGCGGCGACCGAGGACATGATGCGCATTTCGCTCGCCACCAGGCCGCACGCGGTGTGCCTCGTGCCGGAGCGGCGCCAGGAGGTGACGACCGAAGGCGGGCTCGACGTCGTCGGCCAGCACAATGCGCTGGCGCCTTATATCGCGCGGCTGAACGATGCTGGCATCCGGGTGTCGCTGTTCATCGCGGCCGATCCCGCCCAGGTCGAGATGGCAGCGCGGCTGCGCGCGCCCGTGATCGAGATCCACACCGGCGCCTGGTGCGACGCCGTCGTCGACGGTCACGCCGACAAGGCCGAGGCCGAATGGCGGCGGATCGTGGCAGGGGCGAAGCTGGCGAGGGAAGCGGGGCTGGAGGTTCACGCCGGACACGGGCTGGACTACGCGACGGCGGAGACGATCGCCGGCTTGCCGGACATCATGGAGCTCAACATCGGCTACTACATGATCGGCGAAGCCCTGTTCGTTGGTCTCGCCGAGACGGTGCGCAGCATGCGCGCGGCGATGGACCGCGGCCGGAGCCGGGCATGATCATCGGCATCGGCTCCGATCTGATCGACATCACCCGTGTCGGCAAGGTGATCGATCGCCATGGCGAGCGCTTCCTCGACCGCATCTTCACCGCGGCGGAGCGGGCCAAGGCGGAGCGGCGCGCCAAGAACGAGAAGATGGTGGTGGCAACCTACGCCAAACGCTTCGCCGCCAAGGAGGCCTGTTCCAAGGCGCTCGGCACCGGCATCAGGCGCGGCGTGTGGTGGCGCGACATGGGGGTGGTCAACCTGCCGGGAGGGCGGCCAACCATGCAATTGACGGGCGGGGCGCTGGCCCGGCTCCAGGCCCTGACGCCGGAAGGGTTCGCGGCGCAGATCGACCTGTCCATCACCGATGACTGGCCGTTGGCACAGGCCTTCGTCATCATTTCCGCCGTGCCGCTGGCCAAACCCTGACGGCACTCCGATCATTTTATAATTCGCATTCAAAATCAAACGCTTATGCAGTTTTGATGCGATCCTTGATTGCGTGGCCTCCGACAACCGTCTAAAAGTCCGCGGACGCAAATCAGGCTGGGCGAATTCGGCTTTACGCCGGAATTGGCCCTCATTATCAGAATCAGGACAATCTCCTTGGGCCGCGAGCGATGGGCTGCTCGCGCGAGGAGGGCGCGCTGTGACCGCCCGCCGGAATTGAGAGAGCAATGAGCGTGACTTCAGGAACGAAAACTGAGAGCGGCGTCGGCGAAACGATCCGGGTCGTGATCCACGCTCTCCTGATTGCGCTGGTGATCCGCACCTTCCTGTTCCAGCCGTTCAACATCCCATCCGGCTCGATGAAGGCGACGCTGCTGGTAGGCGACTATCTGTTCGTCTCGAAATATTCCTACGGATACAGCCACTACTCGATCCCGTTCTCGCCGCCGCTGTTCTCGGGGCGGATCTGGGGCTCGGACCCGAACCGCGGCGACATCGTCGTGTTCCGCCTGCCGAAGGACGATTCCACCGACTACATCAAGCGCGTGATCGGCCTTCCCGGCGACCGCATCCAGATGCGGGACGGGCTGCTCTACATCAACGACACGCCGGTCGAGCGGCAGCGCATGAGCGAATTTGTCGGCGAGGACCCCTGCGGCGCCGAAGGCAGCGGCGTCTCCCGGGTGAAGCGCTGGAAGGAAACGCTCCCGAATGGCGTATCCTACGAGACGCTGGACTGTGCCGACAACGGCTACGTGGACAACACCAACGTCTACACCGTGCCGACCGGCCATTTCTTCATGATGGGCGACAACCGCGACAACTCGACCGACAGCCGCTTCCTTGGTCAGGTCGGCTACGTGCCGAAGGAGAATTTGATCGGGCGCGCCCAGATGATCTTCTTCTCGATCGCCGAAGGCGAGCATGCCTGGATGTTCTGGCGCTGGCCGTGGGCGGTGCGCTGGAATCGCTTCTTCAAAATCGTCCGATGAAAGACGAAGCCAAGGACATCGCGACCCTGCCGACCGAGGCGCAAGCGGGCCCCGACGGCGAAGCTGCGACCAAGAGCCTTGAAAGCAAGACGCCTGAAAACAAGACGCCTGCGAAGAAGAAGCGGGTGCGGAGCAGCAAGGTCAGGGGCTCGGATGCGAATGCGGGGCTCGAGGCACGCATCGGCTACAGCTTTGCCGATCCGAACCTCTTGATGCAAGGCATCACGCATGTCTCCGCGCTGAAGTCTGGGCGCAAGCGCGGCGACAGCTATCAGCGGCTGGAATTCCTCGGTGACCACGTGCTCGGGCTCGTCGTCTCCGACATGCTCTATCACACCTTCCCGAACGCCGACGAAGGCGAGCTGTCCAAGCGACTTGCCGAACTGGTGCGCAAGGAGAGCTGCGCCGATGTCGCCAAGTCGCTCGGTCTGCTCGACGACATCAAGCTCGGCTCGGTCGGCTCCAGCGCCGACGCGCGCCTGCGCAAGAGCGTACTTGGCGACATCTGCGAGGCCGTGATCGGCGCCGTCTTCCTCGACGGCGGCTACGCGGCGGCGGCCGATTTCGTCAAGCGCAACTGGACGGAGCGCATGCACAAGCCGCGACGTCCCTTGCGCGATCCCAAGACCGTTCTCCAGGAATGGGCGCAAGGCAAGGGATTGCCGACGCCCGTATATCGCGAAGTCGAGCGCACCGGCCCGCATCATGATCCGCAATTCCGCGTCGCGGTCGATCTTCCGGGACTCGCTCCGGCGGAAGGCATCGGCGGCAGCAAGCGCGCGGCAGAGAAGGTGGCAGCTTCAGTGATGATTGAACGTGAAGGCGTTGGCGGCGGCAATGACGGTTGAAGCAAGCGGCGAGGCGCCCACTGCTACGCGCTGCGGCTTCGTCGCGCTGATCGGCGCGCCCAACGTCGGCAAATCCACGCTGGTCAATGCGCTGGTCGGGGCCAAGGTCACGATCGTTTCGCGCAAGGTGCAGACCACGCGCGCGCTGATCCGCGGCATCGTGATCGAGAACAACGCACAGATCATCCTGGTCGATACGCCCGGCATCTTCCTGCCCAAGCGCCGGCTGGACCGCGCCATGGTCTCGACCGCCTGGAGCGGCGCGCATGACGCCGACCTCGTCTGCGTGCTGCTGGATGCCAAGGCCGGCATCGACGAGGAAGCCGAGGCGATCCTCACCAAGGTCGCCAGCGTCAAGCACGAGAAGATTTTGGTCATCAACAAGGTCGACCTGGTCCAGCGCGAGAAGCTGCTGGCGCTGGCGCAGGCCGCCAACGAGCGCATGGCCTTCGCAAAGACCTTCATGATCGCGGCGATCTCCGGCGACGGCGTCGACGACCTCCGGCATACGCTGGCCGAGATCGTGCCGCCGGGGCCGTTCCTCTATCCCGAAGACCAGATGTCGGACGCGCCGATGCGGCAGCTTGCGGCCGAGATCACCCGCGAGAAGATCTTTCGCAAGCTGCACCAGGAATTGCCCTACCAGTCCACCGTCGAGACCGACAAGTGGGAGGAGCGCAAGGACAAGTCGGTGCGCATCGAGCAGACGATTTTCGTCGAGCGCGAGAGCCAGCGGAAGATCGTGCTCGGCGCGGGCGGCGCCACCATCAAGTCGATCGGCGCGGACTCGCGCAAGGAGATCGGCGAGATCCTGGGCGTGCCGGTGCACCTGTTCCTGTTCGTCAAGGTGCGCGAGAACTGGAGCGACGATCCCGATCGCTACCGCGAGATGGGCCTGGAATTTCCCAAAGAATAACCAAGAAAAGATCGGTTGGCGATGAGCGTACCCAGCAACGTACGGCGCTTCGAAGCGTTGCTCTATGCATCGTTGATGCTGGATGCCTTGTCGATGGCGGTGCAGGACCGCACGCCGAATGCCGAGATGACCGAACAGATGATCATGACGTCGACGCTGCTTGCCGGCGGCATGATCCTGCTGCTGGTCTATTTCGTCCGGCTGGCCGCGCGCGGGCGCAAGAACTGGCCGCGCTGGGTACTGGCTGCAGCACTCGTGCTATCGGTGATCTCGCTCGGCCAGATCATCGGCCAGAAGGGCATGGAACTCGACAGCGCCATCGAGATCGTCTCCTGCGTGCTGACGGCGATGGGATTGTATTTCTCATTCCGCGGCGACGCGCAGGGCTGGTTCAACGCGTGAGGCCGTGTCGGGTGGATTGGCGGCGCGCAATTCACCTTCCAGGAGTGCATCCGCGATTGGCCGATTAGGCCTTCGGCCAATCCGCCCTACGATTGAAGACCGGAATCCGCTAGACTTCACCGATGGAATGGACCGACGAAGGCATCGTGCTGGGGGTGCGGCGGCATGGCGAGAGCAGCGCCATCGTCGAGCTGCTGACCCGCGCGCACGGCCGCCATCTCGGTCTCGTCCGCGGCGGCGCCGGCTCGCGGATGCGGCCGCTGCTGCAGCCCGGCAACAGCCTCAGCGTGGTGTGGCGGGCGCGGCTCGATGAGCATCTCGGCACCTATGCCATCGAGGGCCTCAAGCTGCGGGCGGCGACGCTGCTGGGATCATCCCACGGCGTCTACGGCATCACCCATCTCGCCTCGATCGCGCGGTTGCTGCCGGAGCGCGATCCGCACGAAAACCTCCTGGCGCTGCTCGAACATTCGCTGGACGATTTCGACGACATCGGCAGCGCGGCCGTGCACGTGATCCATTTCGAACTGGCAATGCTCACCGAACTCGGCTTCGGGCTGGCGCTGGAAAACTGCGCCGTGACCGGAGAAACCAACGACCTGATCTACGTCTCGCCCAAATCCGGCGGCGCGGTGTCGCGCGGGGCGGGCGAACCGTGGCGCGACCGCCTGTTGCGGCTGCCGCCGTTCCTGCGCCAGGGCGAGGTGCAGGGCGACCTCACCGATCAGGATCTCCAGGACGGCTTTCGACTGACCGGCCTTTTCCTGCTGCGTCACGTGCTGGAGCCGCGCGGGCAGGGCCATTCCGACGCGCGGGCAGGCTTCATCAACGCGCTGATTCGACAGCAGGCAAAGGCCGCCATTCCCGCGCCATGAGCCTGGCGCGGCCCTGCGTTGCCTCAGCGGGCCAGCCGTTGCTGGAACAAAACTGGGTTCCCCGGACTTGCCAATTTGGGTTCCAATCGGGGATAGGCTCATGCTGATCAAGGGACTTGTGATATCGGCAGCGCTGATCGCGCTGGCGCCGGACGCCCTCGCGGGTGAGCAGCCGGGCGTTTTTCGCCGTGCCTCCTGCACCGTCGTCAGGTTCTATGTGGCCAAGTATTCGGCTGCGGCAGCCGAGGCCTGGGCCCGCTCAAAAGGCGCGACGGAGGCCGAGATCGAGACGGCCCGGCGGTGTCTGACCAATGCCCCCGCCACCACCCAGGCCAAAAACGCCCAACCCACCCAGACCTTCACCGCAGGCTGGGCCGGCCAGTAGGCCGCCCACAGGGAACCAATCGATCCTTGCCCGATTCGCTTCCACGGTTTAACCGGGCGGCATGGGAAAACGATTGATTCCGCCGGAGGAACCGGCCGAAATTCACGAGGTGCCGCTGCGTGAGGCGCTGGAAGAGCGCTATCTTGCCTACGCGCTCTCCACCATCATGCACCGCGCGCTGCCGGATGCGCGCGACGGCCTGAAGCCGGTGCACCGCCGCATTCTCTATGGCATGCGCCTGCTCCGGCTCGACCCGGGCACGGCGTTCAAGAAATCCGCCAAAATCGTCGGCGATGTGATGGGCTCGTTCCATCCGCACGGCGACCAGGCGATCTACGACGCCATGGTGCGTCTCGCCCAGGATTTTTCCTCGCGCTACCCTCTGGTCGACGGCCAGGGCAATTTCGGCAACATCGACGGCGATAATCCCGCCGCCTACCGCTACACCGAAGCGCGCATGACCGACGTCGCGCGGCTTCTGCTCGACGGTATCGACGAGGACGGGGTCGAATTCCGTCCCAATTACGATGGTCAGTCGAAAGAGCCGATCGTGCTGCCCGGCGGCTTCCCGAACCTGCTCGCCAACGGCGCGCAGGGTATCGCGGTCGGCATGGCGACCTCGATCCCGCCGCACAACGCGGCCGAACTCTGCGACGCCGCGCTGCATCTGATCGAGAAGCCCGACGCGAAATCCAAGGCGCTGCTGAAATGGGTCAAGGGTCCGGATTTCCCGACCGGCGGCATCTGCGTCGATTCCAAGCAGGCGATCGCTGAAGCCTACACCACCGGCCGCGGGTCGTTTCGCGTCCGCTCCCGATGGGAGCAGGAAGAGGGCGCGCGCGGCACCTGGGTCGTCGTCGTCACCGAGATTCCCTTTCTGGTGCAGAAATCGCGGCTGATCGAGAAGATCGCCGAGCTGCTCGACCAGAAGAAGCTGCCGCTGGTCGGCGATATCAGGGACGAGTCGGCCGAAGACGTCCGCATCGTGATCGAGCCGAAGTCGAAGAACGTCGATCCCGCGCTGATGATGGAATCGCTGTTCCGGCTGACCGAGCTCGAAAACAAGATTCCGCTGAACCTCAACGTGCTGATCAAGGGCCGCATTCCCAAGGTCGTGGGGCTCGCGGAGTGCTTGCGCGAATGGCTCGACCATCTGCGCGACGTGCTGATCCGTCGCACCAACCATCGCAAGGCCGAGATCGAGCGCCGGCTGGAGATTCTCGGCGGCTTGCTGATTGCCTATCTGAACATCGACGAGGTGATCAGGATCATCCGCAATGAGGACGAGCCGAAGCCGGCGCTGATCAAGGCGTTCAAGCTCACCGAGGTGCAGGCCGAAGCCATCCTCAACATGCGGCTGCGAAGCCTGCGCAAGCTCGAGGAGATGGAGATCCGCAGCGAGGACAAGGATCTTCGCAAGGAGCTGAAGGGCATCGAGGGACTGCTGGCGTCCGAGCCCGAGCAGTGGAAGAAGGTCGGCGAGCAGGTCGGCAAGGTCCGCGACATGTTCGGACCGAAGACCCCGCTCGGCAAGCGCCGCACCACCTTTGCGGACGCGCCCGAGCATGATCTCGCCGCGATCGAGGAGGCCCTGGTCGAGCGCGAGCCAGTGACGGTGGTCGTCTCCGACAAGGGCTGGATCCGCACCCTCAAGGGCCATGTCGAGGATCTCTCGGGGCTGGCCTTCAAGCAGGACGACAAGCTCGGGTTCGCGTTCTTCGCGGAGACGACCTCGAAGCTGCTGCTGTTCGCCACCAACGGCAAGTTCTACTCGCTCGATGTCGCAAAACTTCCGGGCGGCCGCGGTCATGGCGAGCCGATCCGCCAGTTCATCGATCTCGAGCCGGAGGCCGCGCCGGTCACGCTGTTCGTCAACAAGGGCGGGCGCAAATTCCTGGTCGCGAGCCACGAGGGCCAGGGCTTCGTCGTCAACGAGGACGATTGCGTCGGCACCACCAAGAAGGGCAAGCAGGTTCTCAACGTCGACATGCCGAATGAGGCGCGCACGGTCACCGAGGTGCTCGGCGACACCGTCGCGGTGATCGGCGAGAATCGCAAGATGCTGATCTTCCCGCTCGACCAGGTGCCGGAGATGGCCCGCGGTCGCGGTGTGCGTCTGCAGAAGTACAAGGACGGCGGCCTCTCCGACATTGCCGTGTTCGACGCCAAGACGGGCCTGACCTGGAAGGACTCCGCCGGCCGCGAATTCTCCGCGACTATGAAGGAGCTCGCCGAGTGGAAAGGCTCCCGCGCCGACGCCGGCCGTCTGCCGCCGAAGGGATTCCCGAAGTCGAACAAGTTCGGCAGGGTGATCGGGTAGTCGGGCGACAGTCTGGTTCCGCCGGTGCGCGCGGTCTGATACCGTCCGGCATCCCGGTGTTCTGGAATCTTGAGAAGTAGCCCGATGTACGATGTCATTGTTGTCGGCGGCGGCTCCGCCGGCGCCGCTGTTGCGGCTCGGCTCTCGGAGGATGCCGCACGGCGCGTCCTGCTGCTCGAGGCCGGTCTGGACTGGCGCGCCGACGAGGCGCCTTGGGAAGTGAGGACGCCGAACCCGATCCCGATCATCCACAAGCGCGAGTACCAGGAGAAATGGCAATGGCCGGATCTTCTGACGCGCCGTGTGGCGGGGCAGGAGCCGCGCTTCTACTGGCGCGGCAAGGGGCTCGGCGGCTCGTCGATGATGAACGGCCAGATCGCCATCCGCGGCGTTGCCGATGCGTTCGACGAATGGGCCGCCAATGGCTGCACCGGCTGGTCCGCCAAGGACGTCATGCCGTTGTTCTCGGTGATCGAGGATGATCTGGAATTCGGCGACGCCGCCGGCCACGGACGCGGCGGACCGCTGCCGGTCTATCGTGCGCCGCCCGAGAAATGGGGACCGATCGATCGCGGCTTGCGCGATGCGGCGCTGGCGAGCGGCTATCCTTGGTGCGCCGACGTTAACGGCCCTGATGGCGAGGGCGTCGCCTGCTATCCCATCAACAGCCGCGACAGCCGCCGCATCACGACCAACGAGGGCTATCTGGAGCCCGCGCGCAGCCGCGCCAATCTGGAAATTCGCGGGCATGCGCTGGTCGATCGCGTGCTGATCCGCGATGGTCGGGCGACCGGCCTCCGTGTTCACATCGAGGGGCAGGGCACCCACGAGATCAGCGCGCGCCAGATCGTGCTGTGCGCCGGCGCCATCCACAGTCCGGCGATCCTGTTGCGCTCGGGCCTTGGACCGGCCGGTGAGCTGCAGGCGATGGGGATCGCGGTCGAGCGCGACCTGCCGGTCGGCCGTCACTTCTTCGACCACCCGCTGTTTCGCGCCACGATCCAGCTCCACGAAAATCTGCGGCCCACCGATCCGGACACGCGTCATACCAATTGCTGCGTGACCTATTCCTCGGGCCTCGCCGACGGCGGCAAGCGCGACATGATCCTGATCGCCTTCAACCACCGCGGCATCGGTGTGCCGGGCGCGATCGGCGCCGGGCTGTTCAACGCGTATTCTCGTGGCACGCTCAAGCTGACCTCGACCGACCCCGCGATCGATCCGGTCGTCGAGGAAAACATGCTGGCCGATCCCCGCGACATGCTGCGCATGATGGATGCGGTGAAGCGGCTGGCCGTGATCACCTCCCAGCCGGCGCTGTCAGGCATCGCCGACTGGATCCGGCTCGCCGACACCGATCTGACGCTGCAGCAAGCCGCTGCGCTGCCGGAGAATGAACTCGATGCGCTGCTGCGCCGTGAGACCGGCGACATCCAGCACGCCGCCGGTAGTTGCCGGATGACCGGCGTCAACGACGCCGACGGCGTGGTCAATCCTGATGGTACGGTGAAGGGCATCGCGGGCCTGCGCGTCGCCGACGCCTCGATCATGCCGTCGGATTGCCGGGCCAACACCCACTTCACGACGGTGGTGATTGGGGAAGCGATTGCGCGGATGATGATGAGGTAGAGCGACAACGACGGTTTCATGCCTCGGCTCGACCGGGGCATCCAGTCCGCCGCGGCCTCTCTTCTCGATCGCGACTGTCTCGGAGTACTGGATCGCCCGCCTTCGCGGGCGATGACAGTGAGAATAGGGCTAGGACCTACTGTCGCGCCGATCCACACTTCAAACAGCGGACGAGAGTTCGCGATCTCGCGGCTGCTTCCGCCCGAGTTTTGCGTCGTCGCATTGCCCTTGTTGAGACAAGGGCGCAGGGAAGGCCGGGCGCCGGCTGGCACCCGCAGGTCCGTGCGCGATAGAAATGCACACGGGGTGGACCACAGGTTCGCCGGATCGCCCGGCCTTCCCTGCGCGATGGTTTTAACGTGTCCTTCGTGCTCTCCTCGGGGAGCGATGCACTATTGCCCCCGTCGTCCTGCAGATGACTGATGCGCGCGCCCGGTTGGGCCGCCACATCACTGCAGGACTTGACGCACAGACCCCGGGCGTCAGGACCACACGACTTGTTCGTCCGCGCACGTCTTCGCATGTCGCTTCGAGTGCTGGCGTGTGCTCACACCCGAAGCCATGCGAAGGCGCTGTCGGCATCGTGTCGTAGGCACGAAGGCCATTGCTCACAGCCGAAGCCGCCCTGCAATGCCTGTTATGCCCGACGCCGTCGCGTCCATCGCTGCCCAGCCCGCGGTTCGTGACGATCGCGATCCGCCCCTTGTCTCGGGCCAGGGTGTGCCGCTTGTACGTCAAATCCGAATTTCGGTAAAGTGGAATATTTTGCGAGGTGGGCTTGACAGGCGATGTGGCGGAAGTGATCGCGGCTGTTTTGCCCGACGGGCACGGGGAGGTGCTCAAGGACAAATTCCAGATAAGCTCCGTCAAGGCGAATGCAGAGGCAGTCGCCTCGATGCGTTCACATCGCCTTCGCGAGCGCGAACAGCCGGAAATCCTCGAGCGCCGCGTGCCGATGCGGGGCGGCTTCGCGCCGGTAAATCTCGGTGTCGACGATCGAGCGGAAGGTGGCGAAATCGCCGTATTCATTGATCGCCGCTTCGTCCCAGCGTTCGCCTGGCGAGCCGACGAGGCTCGTTAGGACCGGCCCGGAAAACATCCGCACGAGCGGCTTACCGGCCGCGAGACGCCGGAATGCCGGCCTGTAGCGTTCATGGAAGGCTTCGCGGCCCGAGCAGGGCGCGGCGTCGAATCCGTCCTCGTAACGCGCAAACGCGCGGTAGCGCAGCAGATTGAGCATATAAACCGGCTGGCCGGGTGGAATCGCGCGCTCGGCGGCGTCAAGGGCTTGCAGGGTGATTTCGATGGGGTTCATGGGACTTCCCGCGTTTCCAGCGCCGCAGAATGCGGGCTGACGCTTACTGTTTAGCCGTTCAGGCAGGGCTCTTGTAGTGACCATGCAGCCATGACTATGTGGACTGCATGTCCACAACGACTTTACCTCCCGACCTCTCTCGTCTCCTCGCCTTCGTCCGCGTCGTCGAGGCGGGCTCCTTTGCCGAAGCCGCGCGGCGGGCGGGGACGACCACCTCGGCAATGTCCAAGGCGGTCGCCCGCTTTGAAAAGGCTCGCGGGTTGCGGCTCTTGCATCGCTCCACCCATTCGTTGGCGCTGACCGAAGAAGGCGACAGGCTGATGGCGGCGGGACGCGCGTTGGTCGAAAGTCTCGCCCATGTCCAATCCGCGCTCGGCGAAGTCTCGGGCGACGATGGCGGACGCGTGCGCGTGACCGCCCCCGCCTCATTCGCGCGCGCCTGCATCCTGCCGCGACTGCCCGCGTTCCTGCGGGAACGGCCGGAAATCGAGATCGAGGTCAAATTCCGCAACGAGATTCTCGATCTCGCGGCGGAAGGCGTCGACATCGCGATCCGCTCAGGGCCCCTCGACCGCGCGCCCGGCCATCAGGCGCGGCGGCTGTGCACGTTCTCCTGGATCGCTTGCGCCTCGCCTGCCTATCTGAACGCGCGCGGCGCGCCGGCTACTCCATACGAGCTTTCCGCGCACGACCACGTCGGCTTCCGGAATCCCGCGAGCGGTCAGATCCTGACCTGGCGCTTCGCCGACCCGCGCGGCAAAGGACCCATTCGCATCACGCCCAAACCCAAGCACATTTGCGACGACGCGCACGCTTCGCTCGCCTTGATCGCGAATGGGTTCGGCATCGGCTGGGGGCCAACGTGGCTCGTCGACGAAGACCTTCGCGCCGGCCGGCTGGTCGAAGTGCTTGCGCCCTGGCGCGCGTCCGGGGAACCCCTATGGATGCTGCGCACCTCCGACCGCCGCCCGCCGCTGCGCACACAGCGCGTCATGTCGTTCCTCGCCACGCTTCCCGCCGCGTTCAGCGACAAGGGGGTGTGAAGCATCGGTCGTCACCGAAATTCAGGCGCCAAGAAACTGAGCTCAAGGTCCTGGGGATTCGTAGGGAAGCCCCCCTTGGCCTATAGCCGCCATGCAAACCTGACGGCTTAGTGACGCCTTCCATTGGCAAACCGGGACGCAACGAACCACTGAGTTCGCGTCCTAGATCACCCCCGCCAGCCGCAGCGCCACGCCAGCGGTACACGAACCGGCGAGCACCGTCAGCATGCCGAGCTTGAAGCGGAAGATCGCGGTTGCGGCAGCGATCGACAGCGCGAGCGCGGGGATATCGACGCTGGTCAGGACCGGCATGTCGAAGGCAAACGGAAACGCGTGCACCGGCACGGTCTCGCGGAACAGCGTGTGCAGCGCGAACCAGATCGAGAGGTTGAGGATCACGCCGACGACGGCGGCCGTGATCGCGCTGAGCGCACCGCCGAGGCCCTTGTTGCCGCGCAGCCGTTCAACGTAAGGGGCGCCTACGAAAATCCAGAGGAAGCAGGGCGTGAAGGTGACCCAGGTTGCGAGCAATCCGCCGAGCGTAGCCGCGAGCATCGGCGACAGCCCGCTGGCGTCGCGGTAGGCGGCCATGAAGCCCACGAACTGGAGCACCATGATCAAAGGGCCGGGCGTGGTCTCGGCCATGCCGAGGCCGTCGAGCATCTCGTGCGGCTTGAGCCAGTGATAATGCTCGACCGCCTGCTGGGCGACATAGGCCAGCACCGCATAGGCGCCACCGAAGGTGACCAGCGCCATTTTTGAGAAGAACAGCGCGATGTGACTGAAGACATTGTCCTGTCCGACAGCGAGCAACAGCGCGATCACCGGCACCAGCCAGAGCGCCAGCCACAACGCGCCGACGCGAATCGTGCGCGTGGTGTTGGGGCGGACATGCTCGGGCACAGCGTCGCCGAGCATGCTGTCGATCACGGCGCTGCTGCCGCCAGGGCCGTGACCGGCCGGCGCGAATTCCGGACGGCCCTGTTTTGCGCCGATATATCCGATGATGCCTGCGGCGATGATGATGACCGGGAAGGGGATCGCGAAGAAGAAAATCGCGACGAAGGCGATCGCGGC
This sequence comes from Bradyrhizobium sp. MV1.5, assembly GCF_055807615.1. NCBI lineage: Bacteria > Pseudomonadati > Pseudomonadota > Alphaproteobacteria > Hyphomicrobiales > Nitrobacteraceae > Bradyrhizobium > Bradyrhizobium sp. MV1.5. Next base: position 120,725 of record NZ_JBVVPL010000018.1, read on the forward strand.
AAGCGCGATCATGACGCGGTTCTTCAGCGCGCGCTTGCCGACGCGCACCACGGCCTCGACGACGATGGCGAGCACGGCGGCCTTCAGCCCGAAGAACAGCGCCTCGACGAAGCTGACATTGCCGAAGGCGGCGTAGACATAGCTCAGGCCCATGATGGCGATGATGCCGGGCAGGATGAACAGCCCGCCCGCCATCAGCCCGCCGGCGGTGCGATGCATCAGCCAGCCGACATAGGTCGCGAGCTGCTGTGCCTCCGGGCCCGGCAAGAGCATGCAGTAGTTCAGCGCATGGAGGAAACGGGCTTCCGAGATCCAGTTCTTCTCCTCGACCAGGATGCGGTGCATCACCGCGATCTGGCCCGCGGGCCCGCCAAAACTCAGGCAGGCGACACGGAGCCAGACGCGAAAGGCTTCACTGAAGCTGACGCCGTGACCGGTATCAGCTCCTGTTTCGGTCGTACGGGTATCCATCAAGCCTTCGCCTTGTTGGTCGGCCAGTTGTGGGTCTCAGACGTCGCGTCGCGGCACCAACGATAGAAGGCGTCGTAGAGCAGCATGCCGGCCTCGAGCTGTTCGAGATCGTCATCATACATCCGCGACAGCCCGAGCGAAGCCGCGAGCAGGCCGGGGGCCTCAGGGGCGAGGTCGGAGCGCCCGGTGTCGGCGCCGCGCACCAGCGTTGCGAGCCGGAGCAGCGCAGGCGCGGCAATCCCGAACTCCTCGATCATTACATCGAAGGTGCAGAGCTCGCCACGGTGGCTCCAGAACACGTTCTCGATGTCGAACGGGGCTGCGTTGAAGCGTTGCCCGACCGCCACCACTTCCGAAGGCGCCACGAACAGGAAGACGGCCGTGGGATCGACGAAGCGTCGGATCAGCCAGGGGCAGGCGATGCGGTCGACCTTTGGCCGCGCCCGCGTCACCCAGACGGTGCGTCCCTTGGCGTCGCGCGGCGGCAGCTTGCGGGTATCGAGCAGCGGCAGCTTTGCCGCCTTCCAGCCTTCGAAGCCGCCCTCCAGCGTCTCGGCTTGCACGCCGAGCTGCCTGAGCCACGCCGCTGTGCCCTGCGCGAGCTTTTCGCCGCGCAAGCACGAGACGATCGCGGAACGGCCGGCGAATTGGCCGCCCCATTCCGGAACATTGTCGTGGCTGAGCTTGATCGAACCCGGGATCAGCCGCCGGTCGGCGGCAAAATCCTCGTCGGTGCGCACGTCGATCAGGACAGGCGCATTCGCCGTGCCGATCAGCCGTGCCATTTTTTCAGATGATATCGTCGTGTAGGAAGACATGATGCGCCCTCGTGAAAAACAACGGGACGCGATACTTGGGCATGTCGCCTCGTGGGGAGATCGCTCAAATCCCCATACACTTCATTACATCGAAACAGCACCTATCTGTCAATCGGCTCGTTGCGCCGGATTTGTCCGGCGACCCCGCAGGTCTATATTGGGGGTCAACGGACCAGATCTTGCGGAGAATTTCTCGATGCACTCCCATTCCATCGAACAATGGACCCATGACCACGCCTTTCTGGGCGAGAAGCACGACGAGAACGAGCGGCGCACCTGGCTCGTCGTCATCCTGACGCTGGTCATGATGGTCGGCGAGATCGTCGCCGGCTCGATGTTCGGGTCGATGGCACTGCTCGCCGACGGCTGGCACATGGGCACGCATGCGGCGGCGCTGGGGATTGCGGCGTTCGCGTATCGCTTTGCGCGGCGGCACCTTGGGAGCTCGCATTTCAGCTTCGGCACCGGCAAATTCGGTGATCTCGCCGCCTTCGCCAGCGCGATCATCCTCGGCCTGATCGCGGTCGAGATCGCCTATGAGAGCGTGCTGCGCCTGATCAATCCGGTGCCGATCGTCTATGGCGAGGCCATCGTGGTCGCTGCCCTCGGCCTGTGCGTCAATCTCGCCAGTGCCTGGCTGCTCCGCGACAGCCACGATCACCACCACCACGGTCATGCGCATGATGATCACGATGATCATGACCACGATCATCGTCACCACCACCACGACAACAATCTCCGCGCCGCCTATGTCCACGTCATGGCGGACGCGGCGACCTCGGTGCTGGCGATCGCCGCGCTCGTGGTCGCCATGTATTCGGGATGGGCCTGGGCCGATCCCGCGGTCGGCCTGATCGGCAGTGCCGTGATCGCAAGCTGGGCGTTCGGCCTGATCAAGACATCGGGCGCGGTGCTGCTCGACGTGCGCGCCGACGAGAAGCTGGAGCGTGTGATCCGGGCGCGGATGGAGGTTGGCGACGACCGCGTCACCGATCTGCATCTCTGGCAGGTCGGCCCCGGCCATTGCGCCGTGCTGCTCTCCGTGGTGTCGGACCAGCCGAAGCAACCGGCCGTCTACAAGAGGCGGCTCGCCGGGTTGAAGCGGCTGAGCCACGTCACGGTCGAGGTCGAGACTTGCCCGCATTGAAGCGGTTTGCGGGAATTCTGCGAACGGGCCGGGGTTGATCCTCGGTCACAGCCGACAATGGCTGCTAGGGAGGAACGAATGACCCCAAGGATCACGCTCGCTGTCGCCGCCGCTGCTCTCGTTCTGTCCGGCCATGCGGCGCTGGCGCAATCGGAAAAGACCGGTGTCGAAAGGCTCTACGTCCTCAATTGCGGCGAGGGCACCGCCGGCGACATCTCGCGCTGGACGCCCGGCCTCAACGAGGGCAAGACGATGGAGTTCGTCGACAGCTGCTATCTCGTCAAGCACGCCAAGGGCTGGCTCCTGTGGGACACCGGCATCGCCGACGCAGTCGCCGCGATGCCGAACGGCCTTGCGCCGGCCGATCCCAAGGCCGTGGCCTGGCGCCGGCCGAAGACGCTTGCCGCCCAACTCGAACAGCTCGGCCTCAAGCCCGGTGACGTCAAGATGATGGCCGTCTCGCACACCCATCCCGACCACACCGGCAATGTCGAGCTGTTCCCGCAGGCCATGCTCTACGTGCAGAAGGCCGAGTATGACTGGCCCGGCGCCAACAACGAGCCGCGATTCAAGCCGTCACATCCGGTCGAGCTGCTTGCGGGCGACAAGGACGTGTTCGGCGACGGCAGCGTGACCATCCTGTCGACGCCCGGCCATACGCCGGGACACCAATCGCTGCTGGTGAAGCTGCCGAAGACCGGTGCCGTGGTGCTGTCCGGCGACGCCGTGCACTTCAAAGACAATTGGGACAACCGCCGCGTGCCCAGCATGAACGCCAACAAGGACCAGAGCGCGGCCTCGATGCAGAAGATCGCCGACACGCTCAGCAAGGAGAAGGCGCAGCTCTGGATCAACCACGACAAGGTCCAGCGCGCCAGCCAGAAGATGTCGCCGGAGTTTTACGACTGACGCGGCTAGCCTTTCGGTGCGCTCACGGCGGGCGGGCTCGCGTCCGGCATCTTCTTCGGCTTCAGCGAGCCGGCGTAGAAGGAGATCAGCCAGACCAGGATGATGGCGAGGAGATAGACGCCCCAGGCCTGCGGCGGCGTGGTCGCCCAGCGCAGGAGGCCTTTGAATGTGCGGGGTGGGCGCGTGTCTTCGGTCATGCTCCGCTTGTGCGCGAAAGCTCCCGCCCGGTCAATCCGGCCGCGGTTGCGCGCGGATCATGAACAGCGCGGCCAGCGCCGAGAGGCTGAGCGCCGAGGAGACGATCAGCACCTTGGCCCCCATGACGTCGATGAGCAGGCCGAAGGCCAGCGGCGCCACCGCCTGCGCCATCCGTGCCGGCGCGCCGATGATGCCGAGGCGATAGCCGAAATCCTTGGGGCCGAAGATCGACAGCGGCAGCGTGCCGCGCGCGATGGTCAGGATGCCGTTGCCGGAGCCGTGGAACAGCGCAAACGCACTGGCCGCGGCGCCGCCGAAGATGGCCACGACCACCGCGCCGATGGGGTGGGTGAGGCAGGCGAGCCGCGTCGACCATAGCGGATGAAAGCGACTGAGGAAGCCTGCTTCCAGAACCCGCGCGGCGACTTGCGCGGGGCCGATCAGCGCTCCGGCCGCGATCGCCTCGACCGGCGTCGCGCCTGTGGTCTCCAGGATGCGCGGAAAATGCGCGGCCATCGCGCCAGTGACAGTCCAGACCGCTGCGAAGACGAACGCGAGCAGGATCATGGTGCGGTCGAGCGGCAGATGCGGCTTCTCTGCTGTCGCCGCGGCCTGCCTGGCGCCCTTGATGGTCGGCAGCAAGAAGAAGTTGAGCGGCAGGCCGATCAGGATATTGGCGGCGGCCCAGGCGAAGCAGGTCTCGCGCCAGCCGATATGGGCAAGCCCCCAGGCGGTGAGCGGCCAGCCGACGGTCGATGCAAAGCCCGCCATCAGCGTGATGCCGGTGATCGGCCTGCGCGCCTCGGTGCCGTAGATGCGGCCGAGCGCGGCGAAGGCAGCGTCGTAAAGCCCCATCGCCATGCCGATGCCGAGCACGAGCCAGGCCATCGCCATCACCGCCACCGATTGCGAGAGGCCGAGCAGAACGAGGCCGGCGGCGATCGTCAGGTTCGACACCGAGAGGACCTGCCGGCCGCCGACCAGATCGATCTGTCGCCCGATGCGCGGGCCGAGCAGCGCCGAGATCACCAGCGAAGCCGAGAACGCGCCAAACACCCAGTTGGAGGAAATGCCGAGATCGCGCGCCATGGGATCGGCGAGCAGGGCCGGCAGATAGTAGCTCGAGGCCCAGGCCAGGGTCTGCGTGGTACCGAGCGCCAGAATGATCGGAAGCTGGCGCTGGCTCATATCCCCGTATTTCTGATCGGCAGTGTCATCATTCGCATTTGCCGCCCGAGGCGGGAGCGCGTCAACAGCGTCCGCGACATATGCGACCTGCCGCGGGTGGGAGCCTTGGCCGCTGGCGGGAGCCTTGGCCGCGAGCTCCGCGCCACGCCTTTCGCTCGTCACGAATGCACGGCATAATGGCGCATGCAATTGACCTCGCGACTTGCGCTGATGAACTGGTTGGCCGGCCAGGGGCTCACCGGCCTGTCCGAACCCGAACTGCTGCGCGGCTTCTGCGAGCGCTGCCGCGCCGAGGGGCTGGAACTCTCGCGTGGGCTTGTCGTCATCGATACGCTGCACCCGATCTACGAGGGTCGCGCCTTCCGCTGGAGCGATACGCCGAGCAACGAGAGCGACGTGGTCGAATACGGCTCGACGGCCGAGGGCGACGCGGCCAACAATTGGCGCCGGTCGGTGTTCTATCATTTGCTCGAGCATGGTCACGACGAGATGGTGATCGACCTCGCCGACGCGCCCTCGCTCGATTTCTCGCAGATCGGCGAGCTCGCCGAAACGGGTCATCGCCATTTCCTGGCCTTTGTGCATCGCTTCGGGGAGACCGGAGCGCTCGGGCAGATGGACTGCCTCTACTCCTCCTGGACGACGCGACGCGACAGCGGCTTCGCCGACGCCGAGCTCGCAGCGCTGCGCGACCTCGTGCCGGTGCTGGGGCTCGCGATCAAGTCGGCGCAGCAGGTCGACATCGCGCGCACGCTCGGTCGCGTCTATCTCGGCCGCGACGCGTCAGAGCAGGTCTTGAGCGGACGTATCTCGCGCGGCGTCACAGAGCGCATCAACGCCGTGCTCTGGTATTCGGATCTGCGCGGCTCGACCGGAATCAGCGAGAGCATCGGCCCGGACGAGATCATCCCGTTCCTCAACGACTATGCGCAGGCCGTGATCGATGCGATCCACGACGCCGGCGGCGACGTGCTGAAGCTGATCGGCGACGGCGTGCTCGCGATGTTCACCGGTGAAGACATGGCGCATGCTCGGCGCGCGGCGCTGCGCGCCGAGCATCTATTCCGCAAGAACGTTGCAGCGCTCAATCTGCGGCGGGGCGCCGAGGGCCGTCCCACCACGTCCGCCTATATTGGCCTGCATGTCGGCGAAGTCTTCTACGGCAATATCGGCAGCGAGGACCGGCTTGATTTCACTGTGGTCGGTCCGACCGTGAACGAGGTCAGTCGCATTGCCTCGATGAGCCGTTCGGTCGATCGCGAGCTGCTGGCCTCGGCGGAATTCTACAAGGGCCTCGATGCCGCCGGCCGCCGCTACCTCGTCTCCACCGGCCGCTACGCGCTGCGCGGCATCGGCCGCGCACAGGATCTCTACACGCTCGATCCGGAGGTGGACGCGAGCGAGCCGGTGACGGGGAGCTACGAGCGGTATCTGGCGAGTTAAGTGCCGCTGCTCCCTCAATGTCGTCCTGGCGAAAGCCAGGACCCATCACCCCAGGGAGCAGTTTGGCAAAAATCGCCAACTGCGAGTCTTCGCAAA
>NZ_JBVVPL010000019.1:0-108048 GCF_055807615.1 Bradyrhizobium sp. MV1.5
AAGCTGGTGTTCGACGAGACCGGCAAGTCGAACCTGAGCATCACGGGCGTGACCTACAACTCCAAGGGTCTCGGCCTGGCCTCGCTGACCAGCGGTGTCGATTTCATCGACAACGCCGCCACCAACAAGGTGCTGACCAATCTGAACTCGGCGTCGAGCACGCTGCGTTCGGAAGCGTCGAGCCTTGGTTCAAACCTCACGATCGTGCAGGTGCGTCAGGACTTCAACAAGAACCTGATCAACGTGCTGCAGACCGGTTCGTCGAACCTGACCCTGGCCGACACCAACGTCGAAGCCGCCAACAGCCAGGCGCTGTCGACCCGCCAGTCCATCGCGGTCTCCGCGCTGTCGCTGGCCAACCAGTCGCAGCAGAGCGTGCTGCAGCTGCTCCGCTAACAAGCGGACGACATCTTAAGACGACTATGGCGGCGGGGCTTCGGCCCCGCCGCTTTTTTTGTTTCGTCATTTGTCATTCGAGCAGCCACGCAGCGCTCCAAAAAGTAACCAGCGGTTATGGTTAATGGAGAGTAAGCGCGGATAAAAGCCAATGATTTCAGGCTGATTGCCGGCCGGGACCACGCCTTCCCCGCGCTTATGGTGAACCCGCGCTTAATGCGGGCGCGTGTCGTTTCACCCTTTGTTAGCCATGTCGCGGCACGCTGTCCCCGTCACTCGATCCGAAGCGATCGAACGAAGACGCGTAAACCAGAAGGGTAAGAGTCATGTCCGGTATTGTTCTCTCTGCGTCGGTTCGTCAGAACCTGCTGTCTCTCCAGTCCACCGCCGACCTCCTCGCCACCACACAGAACCGTCTGTCGACCGGCAAGAGCGTCAACTCGGCCCTGGACAATCCCACCAACTTCTTCACGGCACAGTCGCTCGACAACCGCGCCAGCGACATCAACAATCTGCTCGACGGTATCGCCAACGGCGTGCAGGTGCTGCAGGCCGCCAACACCGGCATCACCTCGCTGCAGAAGCTGATCGACTCTGCGAAGTCGATCGCCAACCAGGCGCTGCAGACCACCGTCGGCTACTCCACCAAGTCCAACGTCTCCACCACCATCGCGGGTGCGACGGCCGCCGACCTGCGCGGCACGACCTCCTTTGCCAGCGCGACCGCGAGCAGCAACGTGCTCTATAACGGCACGGCCGGCGGCACCACGGCCGCAACCGGCACCACGACGCTCGGCGCCACCATCGGCTCCTTCGCCAGCACCGGCGCAACGGCCGGCGACGGCACCACGGCGCTGACCGGCACCATCACGCTGATCGCGACCAACGGCACCACCGCAACCGGCCTGTCCGGCAACGCCCAGCCTGCCGACGGCGACACGCTGACCGTGAACGGCAAGACCATCACCTTCCGCTCGGGCTCGGCTCCGGCTTCGACCGCGGTTGCGTCCGGTTCGGGCGTCAGCGGCAATCTCGTCACCGACGGCAGCGGCAACACCACCGTCTATCTCGGCACCGCGGGCACCCCGGCTGCGAACGTCAACGATCTGTTGACCGCAATCGATCTGGCCAGCGGCGTGAAGACGGTGTCCATCACCGCGGGTGCAGCGACGTTCGCCACCAGCGTCGGCCAGACCGCCTCAACCGCTGCCGGCGGCGCCGTCACGCTGAAGAGCTCGACGGGTGCGGATCTGAGCGTCACCGGCAAGGCCGACCTGCTCAAGGCTCTCGCCCTGACGACATCTTCCGGTGCAGGCAATGCGAGCGTGTCCGTCAACCGAACCACGAGCGCGGCCTCGCTGGGTGCAACCCTTACGGACGGTTCGTCGCTCAACGTCGATGGTCACACCATCACCTTCAAGAACGCGCCGACCCCGGGTTCGACCGGTGCTCCGAGCGTTCCGAGCGGGTATGGTGCGAACGGTGCGGTCGTCACCGACGGTAACGGCAACTCGACCGTCTATCTGCAGTCCGGCACCGTTGCCGACGTACTGAAGGCGATCGACCTTGCCACCGGCGTGCAGACCGCGACGATCAACGCCAACGGCACGGCGACGCTTGCGACCGCAACAGGCCAGTCGAACTCGACGATCAATACGTCCGGTCAGCTCAAGCTCTCGACCGGCATCAACGCCGATCTGTCGATCACGGGCTCAGGCAACGCACTGAATGTATTCGGGCTGGCCGGCAACACCGGCAGCGCGTCGGCATTCACCGCGGCGCGCACCTCTGGTGTCGGCGGCATTGCCGGCAAGACCTTGACCTTCTCCGCCTTCAACGGCGGCACGGCGGTCAATGTCACCTTCGGCGACGGCACCAACGGCACGGTCAAGACGCTCGATCAGCTCAACACGCAGCTTCTGGCCAACAACCTGGCTGCCACGATCGACGCCAACGGCCGGCTGACCATCACCGCGTCCAACGACTACGCGTCTTCGACGATCGGTTCGACCGTCGCAGGCGGTGGCATCGGCGGCTCGCTGACTTCGGCGCTGACCTTCTCGACGGCTTCCAGCCCCGTCCAGGATGCGGTTGCACAGACGGCTCGTGCGAACCTGGTGTCTCAGTACAACAACATCCTGAACCAGATCGACACGACCTCGCAGGACTCCTCGTTCAACGGCGTCAACCTCTTGAACGGCGACCAGCTCAAGCTGGTGTTCGACGAGACCGGCAAGTCGAGCCTCAACATCACCGGCGTGACCTACAACTCCAAGGGTCTCGGCCTCGCTGCCTTGACCGTCGGTGTCGACTTCATCGACAACGCCGCGTCCAACCGCGTGCTGACCAACCTGAACGCCGCGTCGAGCACGCTGCGGTCGGAAGCCTCAGCGCTCGGTTCGAACCTCTCGGTGGTGCAGGTGCGTCAGGACTTCAACAAGAACCTGATCAACGTGCTGCAGACCGGTTCGTCCAACCTGACCCTGGCCGATACCAACGTCGAGGCGGCCAACAGCCAGGCGCTGTCGACCCGCCAGTCGATCGCGGTCTCCGCGCTGTCGCTGGCCAACACCTCGCAGCAGAGCGTGCTCCAGCTGCTCCGCTAAATAGCTGGTATCACTGAATAAAATAAGAGCGGCGGGGCCATTTGTCCCGCCGCTTTTTTGCGTCCGGAGGCGGGCAGGGACGTTCACCGCCCATTAACCCTATCCCTTAAACCGGCGTTAACCATACTTTAAAGGACAGCCTCTAAGACTGGACAAAAGCCCGCTTCCAAGACCGCGCGGCCGATTCGTACCTGGTTCAAGAGGAAGACTCGCCAATGTCCAACATCGTTCTCTCGGCGTCCGTTCGCCAGAACCTGTTGTCGCTGCAGTCGACGGCCGACTTGCTGGCCACGACGCAGGAGCGGCTGTCGACCGGTAAGAAGGTCAACACGGCGCTCGACAATCCCACCAACTTCTTCACGGCCCAGGGGTTGGACAACCGGGCGAGCGACATCGGCAACCTGCTGGATGGCATCAACAACGGTGTGCAGGTGCTCCAGGCCGCCAACACCGGCATCACCTCGCTGCAGAAGCTGATCGACAGCGCCAAGTCGATCGCCAACCAGGCGCTGCAGACCACGGTCGGCTATTCCACCAAATCGAACGTCTCCACCACGATTCCCGGTGCGACGCCCGCCGACCTCCGCGGCACGACCTCCTATGCGAGCGCGACCGCCAAGAGCAACGTGCTCTATACCGGCGCAGCCGGTGGCGTGACCCCGGTCACGGGAACCGCCGCGCTCGGCGCCTCGCTGGGCTCAAACGCAGGCACGAATGTCGGGTTTGCCGCGACCGCGGCCGACGGCACGACTGCACTCTCCGGTACCACTACGCTGGTCGGCACCACGGCATCCACCACCTTCGGCGCGGCGCCCGCGGACGGCGACACCATCACGGTCAACGGCAAGACCATTACCTTCCGCACCGGTGTTGCCCCGGCGACGCAGCCGACCGGCTGGGGCCTCAACCCCAGCGGGCACATCGCCACCGATGGTAACGGCAATTCGATCGTCTACGAGGGAACGCCGACTGCGCCCGGCGCGACTGTCAACGACGTCCTCAGCGCGATCGACCTCGCCAGCGGCGTCAAGACCGCGGCAATCAGTGCAGGCGCGGCAACCATCACGGTCAGCGGCTCGGCCGGTCCGGTCGGCACGCTGCAGGTGGCATCGTCCGTCACGGGCGGCCAGGTCACGCTGAAGAGTTCGACCGGCGCCGATCTGAGCCTGACGGGCAAGGCCGACTTTCTCAACAAGCTGGGTCTGACCGCGGCGACCGGCGCAGGCAATGCGAGCGTGACCGCGGACCGATCGACCACCGCGGGCTCGCTCGGCTCGCTCGTTCAGGACGGCTCGACGCTGAACATCGACGGCCACACCATCACGTTCAAAAACGCCCAGTCGCCCCAGTCGGCGTTGAGCGTGACCTCCGGCGGCGTCAACGGCAACATCGTCACCGACGGCAACGGCAATTCGACCGTCTACCTCCAGAGCGCGACCCTCACCGACCTGCTCAACTCGATCGACCTCGCCACCGGCGTCAAGACCGCCAGCATCTTCAACGGCGCGGCGACGCTGCAGACCACCGCGGGCCAGATCCCCTCGTCCGTCAACAGCAGCGGTCAGCTTGCGCTCTCCACCGGCATCAATGCCGACCTGTCGATCACCGGCACCGGCAACGCGCTCAACGCGTTCGGTCTCAGCGGCAATACGGGCACGGCGACCGCTTTCGCCGCGGCGCGCAACTCCGGTGTCGGCGGTGTCAGCGGCAAGACGCTGACCTTCACCTCCTTCAACGGCGGCACGCCGGTCAACGTCACCTTCGGCGACGGCACCAACGGCACGGTCAAGACGCTCGACCAGCTCAATGTGCAGCTTCAGGCCAACCACCTGACGGCGACGATCGACGCCAACGGCGTGCTGACGGTCACCACCGTCAACGAGTACGCATCCTCGACCCTCGGCTCGAGTACCGCCGGCGGTACGGTCGGCGGTACACTCACCGGCGTGCTGGCCTTTACCACCGCGCAGCCCCCGATTCAGGATCCCGTCGCGCAGACCGCGCGCTCCGGCCTGGTCAGTCAGTTCAACAACATCCTGGCGCAGATCGACACGACGTCGCAGGACTCGTCCTTCAACGGCGTCAACCTGCTCAACGGCGACACGCTGAAGCTGGTCTTCAACGAGAACGGCAGTTCGACGCTCGGCATCAACGGCGTCGTGTTCAACGCGGCCGGCCTCGGTCTCAGCAATCTCGTTCCGGGCACGGACTTCATCGACAACGGTGCCACCAACAAGGTGCTGGCCAGCCTGAATGCCGCCTCGAGCACGCTGCGCTCCGAGGGGTCTTCGCTCGGTTCGAATCTGTCGATCGTGCAGGTGCGTCAGGACTTCTCCAAGAACCTGATTAACGTTCTGCAGACCGGCTCGGCCAACCTGACGCTGGCCGACACCAACGAGGAAGCGGCGAACAGCCAGGCGCTGTCGACCCGCCAGTCGATCGCGGTCTCCGCGCTGTCGCTGGCCAACCAGTCGCAACAGAGCGTGTTGCAGCTGCTCCGCTAATTCGCGGCGCAAGATCACTCATCGATTTCGCGGCGGGGCTAACGCTCCGCCGTTCATTTTAGGGAGATCCCTAAGGCAGGATTAGCTGAGATCGACGCACACCACGCGTGACGTGTTTACAGCGTGCACATGCGCGTCTAGCTTCACGATGACGAAGAACTCCGAGACCCGTAATAATCCGGAGTGCTTCCAAGCACACATGTAAGCAAATCTTAAGCGGTGCTGCCTAGGGTCAGGAAAGAAATCCTTAAGCGCGTTCAACGGGCTAGGTAACCTCCAGGGTGTGATTGATGTCGAATTCCGCTGCCTCGGCCTACGCGCGTGTTGCAACGACCACCGCATCTCCTCGCGACATCGAAGCGCAGACCCTGCTCAAGGCCGCGAACAAGCTTCAGGATGCGATCAACAGCGCCGAGCCGTTCAGCGAGCAGACCACGCAGGCGCTGATGTTCAATCGCAAGCTCTGGACGATTTTCTTGAGCGAGGCCATGCGCGAGAACAATCCGCAGCCGATCGACGTCCGGCAGAAGATCGCCAACATCAGCGTGTTCGTGCTGAGCCAGACCGCCGCGCTGCAGATGAGCCCGCAGTTCGATCACTTCCGTCCGCTGATCGAGATCAACCGCAATATCGCCGCTGGTCTGTCCGGCCGTCCGTGATCGAGCACGGCTCGTTCCGCTTCGGCAACATCAAGTTCATGCTGACGGATACCGGCAAGGCGCAGATCAAGAACGTCGTTACCGGTCCACCGACCGGTTCGAGCGATCTCGATGTTGCCGTTGCGAGGCTCGACGCCCGATGGTCAGGCGCTGCGGTCCGTGCTGGCCGGACGCGAGGGCTCGGATTTCAAATCCTGCGCATGGAAATAGGCCCGCCGGCGCAGCATTGCTTCGTCGGGGAACTGGTTGACGACCGCGTCGGTCCTGTCGTTGACGACCTGGAAGACGAACGACGCCGCCGCCTGGTCGAACACGACCTGGCGTGAGACGTTCTCGTTGCTTCGCAAATCATTGCGTGCAGGCGCGCTCGCATCGCCAGCGGCCACTGTCTGGCTCACCGGCAGATCGGTTTGCACGGCCTCGTTCGCCGCCGCATTCGACGTCGTTACGATCTGCACGGCGACCGGTATCCCCACCGGCCTGATGCTGAAATCTGTACTCATGGCAGCCTCCTGGTTGCCTCACGTGAGTCAAATCCCAACCCCTCTCAATACGCAACCATGGAACACCGGGATTGAACATCCGGTAAGGAAACGTGCCTAACCGCGCGACGATGTTGTCGCGCGGTTTTTCGTAAAATTGTCGCTTGTTGTTGCGCGCGCTCAGAGCGAGCGGCTGACCGCGAGCGGCGTGATGTGGCGCGGGCCGGGCGTGGCGCGTCGTCCCGCGGCCGTGTAGGTGTTCGGCACGTTGCGCTTCTGGATCTCGGCGTTGACGCCGCGCACGACGCTCTCCGACACCGCGTGAGCGGTTGCGAGCACGGTGAGGTTGACCTGGAGCATCGCGCGGAATGCATCGTGGTGCCGATGTAGCGTCGAGAGCAGCTCGGGCGCGGATTTGGCGAGCTGGGCCTGGTTCGCCTTCAACTGGGTGACGGCGCCGACATAGTTTCGCGACAGCTCCTGCTTCTTGCTCCCGAGGGTCATCGCCTCGCGGACCTGGCCGGCGCGCACGAGCTCGGTCTCGCGCTCGATCAGACCGAGCAGGGCACTCATCGCATCCATCAACTGCTCGGCGATCTTGCGCGCCTCGGCGCTGCCGGGTGCGGTGTTCGGGCGCTGCGCTTGCACCGGCTGACGCGAGGCGTTGAAGTGGTTCATCTCGTTTGACCTTATGCCGTGCGGATCGTTTTTGCCTGCTGCATGATCAGGGTGCGATAGACGTCGGTGGCGATGCCGACGCCGCCGGCGTTGGCGAAGTTCTTGGAATATTGCTCGGTCAGCATCGAGCGCCACACGCCGGTGCCAGGCGTGTCGCCGAACGGGCCTTCGCCCTTCAGGCCCGAGGTCATCTGCGAGAACATGCTGTTGAGGAACATCGCCTCGAAATCGGTGGCGATCTTCTGCGCCTTGGCCTGCTGCTTCGGCGAGACTTTTTGCAGTGCCGCCGCGAGATCGAAGTCCGGCCGGCCGTTGCGGCTCTCTACCGAGAAGGCGGAGCTGGCGACCCGTGCGGTGTTGACCATGCCGGTTTGCATCACATCACCTCGATGTCGGCTTCGATCGCACCGGCGGCCTTGATCGCCTGCAGGATGCTGATGAGATCGCGCGGGCCGATGCCGAGACCGTTGAGGCCGTCGACGAGCTGCTGAAGCGAGACGCCGTCCTTGACGACGGCAAACTTCTTGCCGTCCTCGGTGACGCTGACGCTGCTGCGCGGTGCGACCACGGTCCGCCCCCGCGACAGCGGGTTGGGCTGGCTGACCTGCGGGCTCTCGGAGATCGTGACGGTGAGGTTGCCCTGTGCGACCGCAACGGTGGCGACGCGGACGTCGCGACCCATCACGATGATGCCGCTGCGTTCGTCGATGATGATCTTGGCGGCGAGATCCGGATCGACCTGGAGCTGCTCGATCTCGGTGAGAAAGGCGACGACGTTACCCTTGAACTCCGGCGGGATCGCAAGCTGCACGGTCGATGGGTCGATCGGCTCGGCGGTCTTGACGCCGAGATAGTCGTTGATCGCGGCGGCGATCCGCTTGGCCGTGGTGAAGTCGGCATTGCGCAGCGCAAGCCGGACGTTCGGCAGGCGATTGAGCGCGAACTCGATCTCGCGCTCGATGATGGCACCGTTGACAATGCGTCCGACGGTCGGCACGCCACGCACGATTTTCGCCGCCTCGCCCTCGGCCTGGAAGCCGGAGATCGCGAGCGAGCCCTGTGCGACCGAATAGACATTGCCGTCGGCGCCGAGGAGGGGGGTGACGAGCAGGGTGCCGCCCTGGAGATTCTTGGCGTCGCCGAGCGCGGAGACGGTGACGTCCATGCGCGTGCCCTGGGTGGCGAAGGCCGGCAGATTGCCTGTCACCATCACGGCGGCGACGTTGCCGGTGCGGATGGTGGCGCCGCGGATGTTGACGCCCATGCGCTCGAGCATCGCTTGCAGCGACTGCTTGGTGAAGGGGATGTTGTTGAGGGTGTCGCCGGTGCCGTTGAGGCCGACGACGAGGCCGTAGCCGATGAGCTGGTTCTGCCGCACGCCTTCGATGTTGGCGAGATCCTTGATGCGCGATGTCGCGCTTGCAGAATTGACCGAGAGCACCAGCGCTGACAGCGCGGCGCAGGCCACCCCCACAAGTCTCACCCAACGAACGCTTGGCATCCTCTGCTCCCCGAGGCTCCTCAAATCAAAGGACCATCACGACACTCCCATGACGAGCTGGTCCGACGCTGTCCTTGCGAGCGCTGTGCCAACTCGGGGCAGCGGGGGTAGGTAGCTGAATTGGTTGAATAAATCTGTTTCGAGCGACCTCAGCCTGTGTTGTCCCTGAGGAGCGAAACTGCCGCCTGTCGGCAGATTTTGCCGGGCTGTTTACGGGCCGTTAACCATAAAACGGCGAATGTGGCGCATCGATCACCCGGATTGCTTCCGATGCGCATCTACGGACCGAACGGCACCACGCTTGGAACGCCGGCCAACCAGGCTAGGCGGACGAGCTCCGGCGGCTTCGTGCTACCCGACACCTCGTCGGCGCCGGAGACGCGAGGCGCCGCCGCACCGAAGGCGGCCGCCAACATCGACGGGCTGCTGGCGCTGCAAGGCATCGAGGAGGATCCGGTCGAGCGTCGCAAGCGCTCGGTCGTGCGCGGAAAGACCGCGCTCGACGTGCTGGACGATCTCAAGATGGGACTTCTCTCAGGCAAGCTCGACGCCTCGACCGTGATGCGGCTGCGTGACGCTGCGGCGAACCTGAAATCGTCCTCCGGCGATCCGGGCCTGGATTCGGTGCTGTCCGAGATCGAGCTGCGCGTCGAGGTCGAGCTCGCCAAGGCCGGGCAGGCGTAGCGTCTTACGCCGCTTCATCCTTCAACTGCGCGTCGTAGCGGCTCTGGGCGGCGAGCACGTCTTTCAGATTCTGTTCGGCCCAATCGCGCAGCGGATCGACGGCGGCGGCGAGCGTCACGCCGAGCTGCGTAATCGAGTATTCCACGGTCACCGGCACGGTTGCGATGGCGTGACGCTTGATCAATCCGTCGCGCTCGAGCGACTTGAGAACCTGGCTCAGCATCTTCTGCGAAATGCCTTCGATCGTCCGGCGCAACTGATTGAAGCGCATCGGCTCCTCGCGCAGCAGCAGGAGGATCAGCACCGCCCATTTGTCGCCGACGCGGTCGAGGATCTGTCGCGTGGGGCAGTTCGCTGCATAGACGTCTGGCTTCATCGTCGGGTCCTCACGATCCATTCCGCTCATTTGCCGGCGCCGCCGGTAACTCCTGTGTAATCAGGTAAGCACAAAGTGCTCTCTTAACACCAGCGATCTTTGCGATATCTAGTCACCGATAGTTACCAAAGAAGCAAAGGAGCCTTCCATGAAAATCGCAGTTGCCGGCGCCTCGGGCCGGGCCGGGTCGGAGATCACCAAGGAACTGTCCCGCCGCGGCCACGCGGTCACGGCCATCGCCCGCAACCCCGAGAAGATCGCGGCGCTGCCGGACGTCAACCCGACCAAAGGGGACGTGCTCGACCAGTCCGGCCTCTCCAAGCTGTGGGCCGGGCATGATGTCGCCGTGAGTTCCGTGCACTTCCTGGCCAGCGACGCGCTCAAACTGATCGGCGCGGCCAAGGACTCCAGGGTCGGTCGTTACCTCGTCGTCGGCGGAGCCGGCAGCCTGGAGGTCGCTCCGGGCGTCAAACTGGTGACAACTCCCGGTTTTCCGGCTCAGTACAAGGCTGAGGCGGAGGCAGGTTCGGGCTTTCTCGACCTGCTGCGGCAGGAAAAGGAGCTGAACTGGACCTTCATCTCGCCGTCGGCCCTGTTCATCGAGGGGGAGCGCACCGGCAAGTTCCGGCTTGGGACCGATCAGCTTCTCGCAGATGCGAGCGGGAAGAGCTGGATCAGCTTCGCGGATTACGCCATCGCGCTCGCCGACGAGATCGACCGGCCGGCCCATGAGAGGCAGCGTTTCACGGTCGGCTACTAGGCCGTCGGCCGCTCCCGGGCCCTCCAGGATAAACCTTCCTGTGCAAGGGCTTGGGGGCGCCGGTCGGGCGATCAGGGAAACATTGTCTGTCACAGGAGGCCGCTATATAACGCCCCGCTCAGCGGACCCTGTTCCGCGAACGAGTCGTTGCTTAGACAGATAGGCCGCCCTTGGAAAAGTTGAAAAACTACCGACCGACCGAAAAAGAGCCTTTCATGAACGACAGGCAGAAGGAGTACTTCCGCTTGAAGCTCCTCGCCTGGAAGGATGAGATCCTCAAAGAGTCCAAACTCACCCTGCAGGCCCTGCAGGAGGAGAACGTGAACCACCCCGATCTCGCCGATCGGGCATCGTCCGAAACCGACCGCGCCATCGAACTCCGTGCCCGCGACCGCCAGCGCAAGTTGATCGCCAAGATCGACGCCGCGCTCCAGCGTATCGAGGACAACACCTACGGCTATTGCGAGGACACCGGCGAGCCGATCTCGTTGAAGCGGCTCGAGGCCCGTCCCATCGCGACGCTCTCGGTGGAGGCGCAGGAGCGCCACGAGAAACGCGAGAAGGTCTATCGCGACGAATAGAGTCCGAGCCGCAGCGATGCGGCTCTTTGTTTTTTGAACGCAAGGCGCGCCTTTTCGCGCCGTGATCGGCGTTTTGCCTGTCGCTTGCAACCGCGCGTTCGGCGCGCGAGCGCAATCACGAAAAGTGAATCGCGATCAATGGGCTAGACTCAACTCCTCCGAGCTCACGTGAGTTCGGATGAGAAACAGCCTTCACTTCAGGTGCGGGACGTTTTGCGAGTCGCATCAAGGACATCAACTCGAGTGTTGAGGCACTGATCCAGCAGCTTCACGCCTTGCTGCAATCAGGCCTGATGCGACGCTGCAAGGCGCGCATCCCCATAAAGCCTGGACCAGCTCAATATTTCCTTAAACGCCGGCAGCAGGCCGTAAGCCGCATCCGTCAGCCCGTACTCGACCCGCAGCGGCTTCTCCGAGAAGGCGGTGCGCGACACCAGCCCGTCCTGCTCGAGCTCGCGCAGCTGCACGGTCAGCATGTGCTGGGTGATACCGCCGATCGATCGTCGCAAAGCGCCGAAACGAACCGCGCCGTTCATCAGCGCGAACAGGATCTCCAGTTTCCATTTGCCGCCGAAGGCATGGATGGTTCGCTTGAAGTCGGCGAGCAGGATGGGGTCGGGGCTGCAATCGCAGTCGCCCTCGCAAATGCTGGTCAGGTTTTCCATACCGGTCTCGAAATCCATTCTACTTGTTCGGCAGCAGATAGTGACCAGATGCGGCGCTGGGCAGGGCCTGCGCGGAACCAATTCGCCGGTCCCGAGCAAAGGGAAATTTGACAATGAGCACCGTTCTGGTCACCGGCGGATCCGGCTTCGTCGGCATTCATGTCGTCCTGCAACTTCTGGCCGCCGGCCACGAGGTTCGGACGACGGTGCGCCGGCCGGACCGGAAAGCCGAGGTGCGGGCGATGCTGTGCGAGGGCGGCGCGGCCTCGCCCGACAGCCTGTCCCTCTTCACCGCGGACCTCACGGCAGACCAAGGCTGGCGCGAGGCAGTTGCGGGCTGCGACTACGTGCTGCATGTCGCTTCGCCCTTGTCGACCAGCGTGCCCGCGGACGAGAACGAGATGATCATCCCGGCCCGGGACGGCACGCTGCGGGTGCTGCGTGCCGCACGGGAGGCCGGCGTCAGGCGCGTCGTCATCACCTCGTCGCTGGGCGCGATCGGTTACGGCCATCCGCCGCGCGACAAGCCGTTCGACGAGTCCGACTGGACTAATCTCGACGGCGCCGATGTGCAGCCCTACGTCAAGTCCAAGACATTGGCCGAGCGGGCGGCCTGGGACTTTGTCGCGCGGGAGGGCGGCGGGCTCGAATTGTCCGTCGTCAACCCCGCCGGCATTTTTGGCCCCGTACTGGGGCCGGATTTCTCCGGCTCGATCGAAATTGTCAAATCGCTGCTCGACGGCGCGGTGCCGGCGGTGCCGCGGGTCTATTTCGGCGTGGTGGACGTGCGCGACGTCGCCGACCTGCACCTGCGGGCGATGACGGCGCCCGAGGCCAACGGCGAGCGCTTCATCGCAGCCTCCGGCGCGACGATGTCGATCCTCGACATCGCCAAGTTGCTGCGGGAGGAACTCGGACCGGCCGCGCGCCGGGTTCCTCGGCTCCAAGCTCCGGACTGGCTGGTGCGGCTCGCCGCGAACCGGATTCCGCTGTTGCGCGCCGTGGTGCCGATGCTCGGAAGGGTCAGGCATTCCACCAGCGTCAAGGCCAGGTCGCTGCTCGGCTGGCAGGCCCGTTCCAACGATGAAGCGATCCTCGCGACGGCCGAGAGCCTGATTCGGCTCGGCTTGGTCAAGGACTGAGGGCACCCTTGGCCGTTCTTCGGCCCGCGCTTGTCACGCCCCGGCCGGGATGCTGAAGTGCCGCCCCTGATTGCGTAGCGTGGGAGCCGGCGCCGATGGACAGAATTCTCGCAGCCGCAAAGGCGATCGCGCTGGCGCGCCGCAACCATGCGCCGCTCGCGGCGCTCGAAGTTCCTCCCGCCGATGAAGCCGAGGGCTATCAGGTCCAGCGCGCGCTGCACGATCTGCTGCTGCCGCATGCGGGCCCGCTTGTCGGCTACAAGATCGGCTGCACCAGCCAGGTGATGCAGGATTACATCGGCATTCCACACCCATGCGGCGGCGGCGTGTTCCAGAAGGGCGTGCACGACAGCGGCGTGCGGCTCGCCGCTGCCGACTATGTCCGCGTCGGCGTCGAGTGCGAGATCGCGGTGCGGTTGAAGCGCAATCTCGCCGCCGGCGAGGCGCCGTTCACGGCCGAATGGGTCGGCGAAGCCGTCGAGGCCTATCATCCCGCGATCGAGATCGTCGACGACCGCTATGTGAAGTGGGAAACGATGGGGGCGCCGACGTTGATCGCCGACGATTTCTTCGCCGCCGGCTGCGTGCTGGGCGAGGTCGTGCCGCGCTCGTCGGTGCCGGACCTGAAGGCCGTCAAAGGCCGCGCCATCGTCAACGGCGAGGAGGTCAGCCACGGCACCGGCGCCGACGTGCTCGGCCATCCCCACAACGCACTCGCCTGGCTCGCCAACCATCTCGCCGCCGAGGGCAAGGGTCTTCACGCGGGACAGCTCGTTCTCACCGGGAGCCTGGTGAAGACGCTGTGGCTGAAAGCCGGCGACAAGGTGCGGATGGAGCTGGACGGGCTGGGGACGGTGGAGGCGGAGTTTACTTAGGCGCCGCGGTACTCCCCGCAGTCATTCCCCGCGAAGGCAGGGAATCCAGGATGCCGCGGCTTCTCGGCTCATCACTGACGTCTCGAAATACCGGATCGCCCGCCTTCGCGGGCGATGACAGTTGAGAGGGCGGAGAGGGGGATAGCGGCGTCGCTACAATCGCGCGTGCCTGAGCGCTGTATGCAGCCATCGCCAAAATACATGCGGCCCTCGCCAGGGGAGCTAGCGAGGGCCGCGTCGTACATCGTCGTCCGCGCCTAGATTCGCGAACACGATGTGGGAGCTCGGGAGAAGGCTAGAAGGGCAGCAGCACGTCCATGACTTGCTGGCCATAGCGCGGTTGCTGCACGTCCATGATCTGGCCGCGGCCGCCGTAGGCGATGCGCGCCTGCGCGATCTTGGTGGAATCGATCGTATTGTCGCTCTGGATGTCTTCGGGGCGGACGATGCCGGCGACGATGAGCTCGCGGATCTCGTAGTTGACGCGGATCTCCTGCTTGCCTTCGACCACAAGGTTGCCGTTGGGCAGGACCTGGGTGACGACAGCGGCGACGTTGGTCTGCAACGCCTCCTTGCGGTCCACGCTTCCTTTGCCCTCGCTGGACGCGGTCGAGTCAGCGGTGAGGATGCGGCCGGGCAACACCTTCTGCGCTTGGGCGCCCAATGTCTTGGCGCCGATGAAGTCGGTGATTCCGGAGTCTTCCTTGTTGGTGCGGCTACGCTGGGTGTCGTTTTCGATATTGGCCTTGTCGGTGATGTTCACGGCCACTGTCAGGATGTCGCCGACCTGATGGGCGCGCTGGTCCTTGAAGAAGGCGCGGCTGCCGCTGCGCCACAGCGAGTTCGGATTGTAGGAGGCGACTTCCGGCTTCGGCATCGGCATCTGCACCGGCTTGTAACCGGGCTGCGTCGTCGGATTATCGATCGCCGACAATTTCGGCTGCTCGCCGATCTGCGACAAACGGTCGATCGAGGAGCAGCCGCTCGCCAGCGCGCAAGTCGCCAGCAGCAGGGCAGAGATCGCGATGCGACGGAGACGAAAAGCCGAACTGAACCTGGACATGACTTACTCTGACTTGGCTGGAGCTTGCGAGACGCGAACTTGCGGGATCTGGGCTTGCGCGATCTGGGCCGGGGATGCCGGGGTCTGGACCAGGTTCCGGACGAGGGCTGCGGTATCGACGGGGGCGGGCGCCTCGTCGCGCTTGAGCGAGGAGGTCTGCTCGACCGCGGCCGGCATCGGCGCGGCCTGGCTGGCGCCCTGGACCGTCACCTGGCCGCGGCCGGTGACGACGCCGCTCAGGGTGCGCTTAGTCTGCAGGTTGAGCACGCTGATGGTGTCGCCCTCGGCGCCGCTCTCGATCGCCTTGCCGCGTGTGGTGAGATAGATTCCGGGGACCTGGTAGATGACGGTGACGTTCTGGTCGCGCTGCACGAAGTCGGGCTTGACGATGTCGGCGACGCGGATCGGCGTCCCCGCCCGCATCGGCCGGCGGAGTTGCATGCCGAGCGTGCGATCGCGCGAGGCGGCCTCACCGATGACCTCGGCCTTCGGCCGGCGCTCCATGGCGACGTCGGACGCCTTCAGGAGATCGACGCGATCGATATCGCGCGTCAGCACCGCCACTTCCACCGTTTCGATCGCGGTGCCGGTGAAACGCAGCTTGGTCGGTGCCGGATTGTTGTCGTTGTTGATCTCGAACGCGATGTCGAAACGGCCGCTGCGGGCGTCGTAGCGGGTTGCGACCGGCTGCAGTGCGCCGGTGTTGGAGGCATCCAACCGCATGTCGGCGATGCCACGGTCGAACGTGACGGTGATGTTGGCGGCATCGCCAAGCCCGAAGCGGCGCTCGAGCGCCGAGGCGACCGCGGTTTCGAGGTCCTTGTTCGCCAGCGTGCGGGCGAGACGGGTGACCTGGACCTCCTTGATTTCCCCGGTCATCACGCCGATCACCTGCTTTGCGCGCAACACCGCCAGCACCTGCGCGACCGGCAGCGCACCGGTGGTGCCGAGATCGGGCGAGCGGTAGAGCGGGATCAGCGCGGCCGAGCCGGCGTTGTCGATGAGATCGCCGACCCGCACCACGTCCGAGGTCACGGTGATGCTCGCGCGCAGCGTCGGCGTCGCGATGAAGTCGTCGGCGGCCCGTGCGGGCAGCGCCAGCACGAGGAGAGCGGAGATGGTGGCGAGGGTGGTGCGGATCATCGTCATCACCTCAGCGGAACAGCGCCGTGGTCGACTGCATCATCTGGTCGGCGGCGCTGATCACCTTGGCGTTCATCTCGTAGGCGCGCTGGGCGGCGATCAGGTCGCTCATTTCCGAGACGACGTCGACATTGGCCTGCTCGAGGCTGCTCTGGGTGATGTTGCCGAAACCTTCGGAGCTCGCGGTACCATCCTGCGGCGGGCCGGAGGAGGGCGTCTCCGTGAACTGATTGTTGCCAACCGGCTGGAGGCCGGCCTTGTTGATGAATCGGGTCAGGCCGATCTGGCCCTGGACGGCCGAGGTCGACGAACCCGGCAGCGTCACCGAGACCTGGCCCTGCACGTTGATGGTAAGCCCCGAGGCGTTGTTCGGGATCGTGATCGTCGGTTGCACCGGGTTGCCCTGCGCGGTGACGATGCGCCCCTGATTGTCCATCTGGAAGGTGCCGTCGCGGGTGTACTGGTAGCTGCCGTCGGGCATCAGGATCTTGAAGAAGCCTTCGCCCGTGATGGCCACGTCGAGGTCGTTGCCGGTCTGCGACAGTGTGCCCTGGGTCATGCTGCGCGGGGTGCCGACGGTCTTGACGCCGCCGCCGATGTCGACGCCGACCGGCAGGATGGTGCCCTGGTCGGACGACTGGGCGCCGACGCGGCGGACGTGTTCGTAGATCAGGTCCTGGAACGCCGCGGTCTGCTTCTTGAATCCGGTGGTGCGCAGGTTGGCGATGTTGTTGGAGATCACCTGAACGTTGAGTTCCTGTGCCGCCATTCCGGTTGCTGCGGTGTGAAGCGCCTGCATGTCAGTTCTCCCTCAATCAGGCCGGAACGTCGGCGAGCTTCTCGATCGCCGATTTGTGCATGTCACTCTGCTGCTGGAGCAGGTTGGCGATGGCGGTGTAGCTGCGCATGACTTCGACCATGCGGCTCATCTCACCGACCGAGTTCACGTTCGACTTCTCGACATAGCCCTGCTGCACAGTCGACTTGGTGTCGGCCTGCGGGACGGCGGAGCCGATGTCGTAAAGGTTGGCGCCGAGCTTGGTCAGCTTGGCCGCATCGTCGAACGAGGCCATGCGGATCTTGCCGCGGATGGAGTCGTTCTTGGCCGTGCCCTCGAGTACCGTGACGGTGCCGTCCGGCGCGACGTTGATGTCGTGGTCGGTCGGCTGGAAGGTGATCGGGCCGCTGGTGCCCAGCACGAGGTTGCCGTCGGAGGTGACGAGCTGGCCGGTGCTGTTGAGCGAGAATTTGCCGTCGCGGGTGTAGCGCTCGGCGCCATTGGCCTGAACCGCGAAATAGGCGTTGCCGCTGATCGCCATGTCGAGCGGATTTTTGGTCGGCTCCATCGGCCCCTGGCCGACGTCGCGGAAGGTGCCGCGGTCCTGCACATAGGAGACCCGGCGGTCGGAGGCGACGAAATTGTCCTCACGCGCGTTGGAGTTGAGGTACTCCTCGAACAGCGAATGATCGGCCTTGAAGCCGTTGGTGTTGGCGTTGGCGACGTTGTTGGCGATGACATCCATCTGCCGTTCCAACGTCATCTGTCGTGACAAGCCGATCAGAAGCGCGTTCTGCATCGGAAATCTCCCCTGAGTGAGATCCGCCAGCTCGCTCTCCCAAGCGCATTGGCCGATCCCGTGAACGAGACCTCGGGTTCTCCCAAACCTTGGGTCTCGGTCCTTTCTCAGCGAAACTCGTGCCAAGCAGAAATATCGCGCGATTTCAATATCTTGTCTGTTTTTCGAGGGCGCGGGGAGGCGGCAGAAAGGGTCTGTTAGCCATGTTTGCCCGGCAGATTTTTCCTAGCGAAGGCCCAATGGAAAGGTTCCGTTAACCATTATTACCGTAGCGTTTGCGGGTAAGAGGAGCACTGCGCTGGGGCATTTGTATCGCGTCATTGTCTGCCAGGAGCTTCGCTCTTTCGACCCTTTTTGAGAGATGAGCGAGCGCGGCGATCATGGCAGAGAATGAAGCGGAAGGTGGCGCAGCCACTGAGGGCGCGGCAGCCGCTCCGCCCAAGAACAAGTTCAAGCTGATGATCATGGTGGTGGGCCTGCTCGCCGTTCTCGGCGGCGGCGCCGCGACCTGGTTCTTCTTTTTCCGTCACGGCGACGACGAGCATCACGCCGAGGCGGCGCCTCCGCCGAAGCCGCCGTCTTTCGTCGAGGTTCCCGACATCATGGTCAACCTCGCCGGCGCGCCGGGCGAGCGCGTGCAATATCTGAAGCTCAAAATCGTGCTGGAGCTGAAGGAAGAGAAGCAGGTCGAGGCGATCAAGCCGACGATGCCGCGCATCACCGACATCTTCCAGACCTATGCGCGCGAGCTGCGCTCCTCCGACCTCAACGGTTCCGCCGGCATCTTCCGCCTCAAGGAGGAGCTGACCAAGCGCGTCAACGCTGCGGTCGCTCCGGTCCAGGTCAGCGCGGTGCTGTTCAAGGAAGTCGTGATCCAGTGAGCATGACGGGCTAGGGATCATGGCAGGCACCGACCAACCAGACCAGGATGCAATTGCCGCCCAATGGGAGGCCTCGCTCGATTCCGAGGATCCCGCCGAGGCCGCGAAGGCTGCTGCCGAAAACGAACTCTCCGAGACCATGGCCCTGCAATGGGCGGCCATGGTCGAGGATGGCAGCCGCGATCTCGGCGCGGGCAAGAATTCCGGCGAACGGGTGCTGTCGCAGGAGGAGATCGACAACCTCCTCGGCTTCGCGGTCGGCGACGTCACGCTCGACGACCATTCCGGCATTCGCGCCATCATCGATTCGGCGATGGTCTCCTACGAGCGTCTGCCGATGCTCGAAATTGTCTTCGACCGCCTGGTGCGGTTGCTGACGACCTCGTTACGCAATTTCACCTCCGACAACGTCGAAGTCTCGCTCGACCGTATCACCTCGGTGCGCTTCGGCGACTACATGAACTCGATCCCGCTGCCCGCCGTCCTCACCGTCTTCAAGGCCGAAGAGTGGGACAATTTCGGCATGGCCGTGGTCGATTCCAGCCTGATCTACTCGATGATCGACGTGCTGCTCGGCGGCCGCCGCGGCTCGAGCCAGCTGCGCATCGAGGGCCGGCCCTACACCACGATCGAGACAGAGCTGGTCAAGCGGCTCGTCGAAGTCGTCATGACCGATGCCGAACAGGCGTTCCGGCCGCTGTCGCCGGTGACCTTCACCATCGACCGGCTCGAGACCAACCCGCGTTTCGCCGCGATCAGCCGTCCTGCCAACGCCGCGATCCTGGTGCGGCTGCGCATCGACATGGAAGATCGCGGCGGCAACATCGAGCTCCTGCTGCCTTACGCGACCATCGAGCCGATCCGGGGCGTCCTGCTCCAGATGTTCATGGGCGAAAAGTTCGGCCGCGACCAGATCTGGGAAGGCCATTTCGCCACCGAGATCGTCCAGGCCGAGATCTCCGTCGACGCTGTGCTCTACGAAGCCGACATTCCGCTCAAGCAGTTGATGCGGCTGAAGGTCGGCGACACGCTGCCGCTGGACATGCGCGCGGATGCCAACGTCACCGTCCGCTGCGGCGACGTCACCATCACCGAAGGACGCATGGGCCGGGTCGGCGACCGCGTCGCGATACGGGTGACGAAACCCTTGCGCAAGCCAAGTACGACACTTGCGATGTTCGAAAAGGTCGACGAGCAGAACAAGATGATGGAGGCCCCATGAACCACTCCCTGGGAATGGCGATCGAGACGCTGGTGGCTATCCTGCTGATGCTGACCATCGTCTACTGCGTCACGCTCAACAAGCGGCTGACGCGGCTGAAGGCGGACGAGCATTCGCTGAAGGCGGTCATCGGCGAGCTGATCACCGCAACCGAGATCGCCGAGCGCGCGATCGGCGGGTTGAAGCTCGCCGTGCGCGACGTCAACGAGAACCTCGGCAGCCAGCTTGCGTCGGCGACCCAGATGTCCGAGCAGCTCTACAAGCAGCTCGGCGAAGCCGACAACGTGGTGCGGCGGCTGTCCAAGATCGCGATCGCCGCGCGCCCCGTGACGAACCCGGAAACGGTCGCCGCGCCCGCTGCCAAGCCCTCGTCGGCGAAGGCGGTGGCGGCTGCGGCCGAAGCCTTCTCCGAACGTCGACGATCCAACGGTCTTGCCGCATAAAGTCAGGGTATGAAGTCTTTTCGCAACATCCGCGTCATTCCGATCGTGCTGGTTGCCGTCGCCGGCCTCGCCACGCTGAAGGTGGCGGGCCTCGTGCTCAATGGCGGCTATGTCTTCGACTACAAGCCGAGCCCGACCAAGAAGTCCTGGGCGCAGGAGAATCTGAACTTCCCGGCGAGCCGCGAGGATCCCGACATCACCGGCTCGACCCATGGCGCGCCGAAGGAGGCGCCGAAGCCGGCCGCACCCGACACCAAGTCCGAAGGCGCCGCGGTCAAGGAGGAAGCCCAGCCGCAGATCTCCGCCTCGGAGCGCGCGATCCTGGAACGCCTGCAGTCGCGCCGCCAGGAGATCGAGGCCCGCCAGCGCGAGATCGACATCCGCGAGAGCCTGTTGAAATCCGCCGAGAAGCGCATCGAAAACAAGGTCGAGGAGATGAAGGCGGTAGAAACCCGTATCTCCGCGACGCAGGCCGAGCAGAAGGCCGCCGAAGCCCAGCGCATGAAGGGCCTCGTGACGATGTATGAGGGCATGAAGCCCAAGGACGCGGCGCGGGTCTTTGACCGGCTCGAGATGGGCGTGCTGATCGAGATCGCCTCGCAGATCGCGCCGCGAAAAATGTCGGACATCATGGGACTGATGTCCCCGGAAGCCGCTGAGCGGCTGACGGTCGAGATGGCCCGTCGGGCCAATGGCGGCGGCGATCAGTCCGCCTCGGCCGGCGAGCTGCCCAAGATCGACGGCAAGCCGACGCAAAAGCCGAATTGAGGGCTCATACTTAAGAAGTCCTTAATTGCCAAAATCTACAGTCTGGGGCAGGGGCCGGCACCAATACCGGCGTGGACCGTCGAACCGGAAGAAATGCCGTCAATGGCGCGAGAGGCTGCCGCTGGATTTGTGTCGCGAGCCCGCGCCCTGGCGCGGAGGCTGTCGCGTCATGTCCGCGCGGCGCCGCTGCTGGCAGCCAGCCTGCTGATCGGCTTCACGGCGCCTGTCCTGGCGGCCGACGCGATCCGGGGTGAGGCGACTTTCTCGGCCAGCGGCGGCTTTGCCCGTCTCGTGATTAAGCTCGCAGAGGACGTCCCCTCCGAGGTGACGACGGCCGGCTCCATTCTCGTCATCCGCTTCGACCGGGCGGTCGACGTCCCGGTCGACCGCGTTCCGGAAGGTGCGCCCGACTACGTCAACTCCGCCCGCCGCGATCCCGACGGCGGCGCAATCCGCCTGTCGCTGGCGCGGCGCGTCACCGTCAACACCATGAATGCCGGCGAACGCACCTTTATCGACCTCTTGCCGGAGGGTTGGAAGGGGCCGCCGCCGAGCCTGCCGATGGACGTGGTCAAGGAACTCGCCGAGCGCGCGCGCGTCGCCGAACGCGCGCTGCGCGCCCAGCGCGCCGCGGCGGAGAGCAAGAAGCGTCCGCAGATCCGCGTGCGCGCCTCGGTGCAGCCGACCTTCGTCCGCTTCGTGTTCGAGATGCCCGACGGCGTCGGTGTGTCCTCCGTGCTCAACGAGCAGAAGCTCACGCTCGCCTTCAACGCCAACCTCAATTTCGATCTGGCGGACGCGGTCGTCGCAGCGCCGCCGAACGTCGCCTCGATCAAGCAGAAGGGCGACATCGACCAGACCAGTGTCGAGATCGCGCTGATCGGCGATTCCGACGTGCATTCCTTCCGCGACGAGAAGAACTACGTCGTCGATATCTCTTTCCAGCCGGACAAGGGCAAGATGGCCAATTCGGCGGAGGCTGCGATCGCGCAGGCCAAGCCCCCCGCCCATGGACCGGCGGCTCCGCCTGAAGAGCCGGCGGCCGAGAAGCCGAAGGACGCGCAGCGCGAGATCGCGCCGCCGACGTCCGAGACGATCGCGCGCGAAGCCAGGATCGACGTCAAGCCCGAGGTGAAGGCGGAAGCGCCCGCGGCCATGCCGCCCGCTGAAGCGCCGAAATCGGTGCCGGCTCCTGCATCCGAAGCCGGACACGCTGCGCAAGCGCCCAAGGAAGCGCCGAAGGAAGTTGCAAAGACTGTCGCGCCAGTTGCAGAAACTGCGGTCGCGCCTGCCAAGCCCGTCATGGCCGAAGCGCCTCAAGCGGTCGTGAAGGAAGCTGCCAAGGAACCTGTCAAGGAGCCGGTCAAGGAAGCCGTCAAGACTGCGCCAGCAGAGGCGCCCGCCGCGCCACCACAGCCGAGTGGCGCCAGCGTTGATGTCCGTCGCGACAGCGACGGCCTGCGCGTGACCTTCCCGCTTCAGGTTGCAACGCCTGCGGCGGCGTTCCGCCGTGGCGACACCGTCTGGCTGGTGTTCGATACAGCGAAGCCGATCGACGTCGAGGCGATCCGCACCAAGGGCGGTGCGATGATCGGCGAGGTCGGCCGCGTCCCGCTCGAGAAGGGACAGGCGGTACGCATCCGTCTCACCCGGCCGCTGGTCTATTCGCTGTCGAGCGAGGAGGTCGGCAAGCAGACCAACTGGCTCTTGACCCTCGCCGACAGGATCCAGGCGACGCCGCTGCCGCTGATGATCTCGCGCAACATCACCGACCCGGCGCTTGCCAACATCGCGATCCCCTTCGCCAATCCGGGGCTCCTGCACAAGCTCACCGACCCCGATGCCGGCGACACGCTCTATGTCATCACCGCGCAGCGGCCGGTGCGCGGCTTCATCAAGCGGCAGGACCTCGTCGATCTCGCGCTGCTGGAATCCGCGCATGGCATCGCGATCCGGCCGAATTCCGACGAGGTCGGCGTCGAGGTCGGGGCCGACAAGGTCATCCTCGGCAAGAAGGGCGGGCTGACGCTGTCGCCGGTCGACATCTCGGCCGAGCGCGCGCCGACCGCAGTGCGGCCGGTCTTCAGCCCCGAAGGCTGGCGCAAGGGCCAGTCGGAAAATTTCATAGCGCGCCAGAACGAGCTGATCACTGCGATCTCCAACGTCGAACCGGCGATGCGTTCGCTGCCGCGGCTCGACCTCGCGCAATTCTACATGTCGCGCGCGATGTATCACGAGGCCAAGGCCGTCACCGAATTGATGCTGGCCGATCCCCTCAACAAGGAGGAGAGCGGTGCGCTGATCATGCATGCGATCGCGAGCATCCTGATCGGCCGGCCGGCGCAGGGCCTGAAGGACCTCGCCAACCCCGTGATCGGCAACAGCCACGATTCCCAGCTCTGGAAGGCACTCGCCTATGCGCGCCAAGGCAAATGGGCGGATGCGCGCGAGAAGTTCAAAAACGTCGAATTCGCCATCGCCTCGCTGCCGCTCGACATCCAGCGCATCGTGACGATGGAGGCAATGCGCGCTTCGCTCGAGGTGAAAGATTATGCCGGCGCCTCCAAGCGCCGCAGCGAGCTCGAGGTGGTCGGTGTCTCGCCCGAGGCCGCGCCCGGCTTTGCCGTGCTGCGCGGCCGGCTCGCCGAGGCGCTCGGCCACGACAAGGACGCGCTCGACGACTACAAGTTCGCGGTCGGCTCGTCCGACCGGCCGGCTGCGGCCGAGGCCAAGCAGCTCGAGGTCGCGCTGCGGCAGAAGCGCGACGAGATCGGCAAGGAAGACGCGCTGCGCGAGCTCGAAACGCTCGCTATGACCTGGCGCGGCGACTCGATCGAGGTCAAGACGCTCCAGATGCTGTCGCAGATGTTTGCCGAGAACGGGCGCTACCGGGATGCGCTCACCGCGGCGCGTACCGCGACAAAGCTGCAGCCGAACGCGGACGCCTCGCGCCAGGCGCAGGACCTCGCCTCCGACCTGTTCACGCAGATCTTCCTGGGACCCAAAGGCGACGAGCTGCCGCCGATCGAAGCGCTCGGGATGTTCTACGAGTTCCGCGAACTGACCCCGATCGGCCGCCGCGGCGACGAACTGATCCGACGCCTCTCCGACCGTCTCGCCTCGATCGATCTGCTCGACCAGGCCGCCGAGCTCCTGCAATACCAGGTCGACCATCGCCTCGAAGGCGCGGCGCGTGCGCAAGTCGCCGCGCGCCTCTCCATGATCTATCTCGCCAACCGCAGACCCGACATGGCGATCACGGCGTTGCGCGCGAGCCGTATCAGCGACCTCTCAGGCGAACTCAGGCAGCAACGCCTGCTGCTGGAGGCGCGTGCGCAGAGCGACGTCGGCCGCCACGATCTCGCGCTCGACATCGTCTCCAACGTTACGGGGCGCGAGGTGCTGCGCCTGCGATCCGACATCTTCTGGGCGGCGCGGCGCTGGCGTGAGTCCGCCGAGCAGATCGAGCTCTATTACGGCGAGCGCTTTCGCGACTTCAAGCCGCTCAACGCTGTGGAGAAAAGCGACATCATCCGCGCAGCCGTCGGTTATGCGCTCGCCGACGACTCGATCGGCGTGTCGCGCTTCCGCGAGAAATATGCGCCGCTGATGAGCGAGAGCGCCGATCGGCTCGCCTTCGACATCGCGAGCAAACCGACCGGCGCCTCCAGCGCGGAGTTTGCCGATATCGCCAAGCTGGCTGCCAGCGTCGACACGCTCGACGGCTTCCTGCGCGAGATGAAGCAGCGCTTCCCCGACGCCACCGCCCGCGCGCCGGCCTCTCCGCAGGCCAAGGACGAATCCGACCACACCGGCTCGCTGCCCACGATCCCCGTCGTGCGGCAGATCAAGATGACGCGGTAGGAGCCTGCGGCTTCTGGTGCTCTCGCAATGGCGGGGAGGGCCGGAGACTATCGCTTAGGGCGCGTACTCATAAACCCGAACAGTCCGCGCAGAGGTGGCCGCCCGTTCAGTCTTCGAGACCGGACATGGCCCGTTTGCCTTTGCTAATCGGCTGAGGGCTACAGGCCCCTTGTGAGAAACACCTTAGGGCGTAGAAACAGGGAAGCAGCTAAGGGCCAGCAAGCGATCTTAACGGGCTTAGTTGAGCTTTACCCGCACCTGATAAATTGCCGACCCCAAGGTCGACGCAAGCACTAGCACGAGACCAAGCCCGATCATGGGGTTCCTTGCGATCACCGCCGCAAGCGATACCCCCAGCGCTGCGGCCAACATCTGCCAGAAACCCAAAAGGGCCGAGGCAGCACCGGCGCGATCGCCGAATGGCGAAAGAGCTTGCGCGCTGCAGAGCGGATTGACCATGCCCATGCCTAGCAGGAATACGCATGCGCCGACAAGAAATGGCAAAAAGCGCCCGTCGAAAAGCGCGAACAGCAACACCATGCCGCCACCGACACAGGCCAGCGCGAGGCCGATGCAAATCGATCGGTCGAGACCAAGGTGCGGAACAATTTTTGTAGCGATAATGCCCGCGCTAAAGACGATCATGACAGTGCCTGCGAAGAACAGGCCGAGTTGCATGGGTGTGAAGTCGAGGCCTTCTATCAAGACACGCGGCAACGCCGAAAACATTGCAAACAGCGCACCTAAGATGAGGCTGACAGTTGCGGCAGGAACCAAGAAACGGCGGTCAGTCGATAGCGACCAGTAATTCTTGGCGATCGTCGAGAAATCGAACTCGGCGCGTGGCGCGTGGTGCGTTTCTCCGAAAGCCGCAAGAAATGCTGAAGCGGCGACGACGGCGAAGATCCCGACGAACACAAATGCTGAACGCCAGCCAAAAAAATGATCCAGCGCGCCACCGACCAGGGGCGAGAATCCGGGCGCCGCTGCCATCGCAACCATAACGAAGGTGAGCACGCGCGCTAGCTTTTCGCCCTGAAAAAGATCTCTTGCGATAGCTCGCGAAAGCACAGACGTGGCACATGCGCCACCGGCCTGCACAACGCGACCAATCAATAGTGCCGTCAAATCATCGGCTAACGCGCACCATATGCTACCTGCGAAAAATACAGCAAACCCGATCATCACGGGTATGCGCCGGCCGAAACGATCCGACAACGGACCGACAACAAGTTGTCCGACCGCGAACATGGCGAGGAATATGGTGATAGCTGACGTTACCTGAGCGCTGGAGACGCCTACCGCGACGGCGATACTCGGGAGCGAAGGCAACAGAATGTTGGTGGCCAACGTGCCACTCGCAGACAACGCAGCAAGAACGGCGACCTGAAGACCAAGCGGCACGATTCGAGCGAACGGACGGTTTTCGACGTTGCTGGTCATAAGCCGCTTCGGATCAATGGATGATAACCATCATATCAACGGACCATTGAATTCGCAACCTGAGCATATTCCGGTATGTCACGACCCGCCGAACGCGCCCACGGTGGCGGGCCTCCGCCTTGCACTGGTAAGCTCAAATGCACGCCTACAAGCCTTGGGCCAGAGAGGACGGGGGCGGTGACCGCTCCCCGGGCCCGCTACCCCCCGTAACTCTGCACCAGGCTCCCTGCCACCAGCGACCAGCCGTCGACCAGCACGAAGAAGATCAGCTTGAACGGCAGCGAGATGGTTGCGGGCGGCAGCATCATCATGCCCATCGACATCAGCACGGAGGCGACGACGAGGTCGATGATCAGGAAGGGAAGGAACAGCAGAAAGCCGATCTCAAAGGCGCGCTTCAGCTCCGAGATCATGAAGGCGGGGACGAGGATGCGTAAGCCGAGCTCGTCGGGAGTTGCGGGCGGCGGCTCGCCGGACAGATCCAGGAACAGCTTGAGGTCCTTCTCGCGCACGTTCTTCTGCATGAAGCCGCGCAGGGGGACGGAGGCGCGCTGAAGCGCGTCCTCGACGCCGAGCTGATTGGCGACGAGCGGACGGATGCCTTCGTCGTAGGATTTTTGCAGGACGGGTCCCATCACGAAGAAGGTGAGGAACATCGCCAGCGCGATGATCACCGAGTTCGGCGGGGCGGTCGCGGTGCCCATCGCGGTGCGAAGCAGCGACAGCACGACCACGATGCGCGTGAACGACGTCATCATGATCAGGATCGACGGGGCGATCGACAGCACCGTCAGCAGCGCGATCAGCTGGATCGCGCGCTCGGTGACGCCGCCACCGCCAGCGCCTCCACCGCCGAGATTGATGCTGATGTCCTGCGCATGCGCCGGCATCGCGAGCGAAGCCGCGCCGATCAGGACAGAAAGAAAAAAAACTCTACGCGGGAGGGCCGGCAGCCTCACGAAGACGGCTTCGGACGGCCGAGCAACGAGGCCATCTCGTCTTCGAGATTTTCAAAGCTGGTCTTTTCCGGAGCCGGCTTTGCGGGAGCGGCCGGTGGTGCCGGCGGTTCGCTGCGGGCCGCACGTGGAGGAGCGGCGGGGGGCTCCGGGGCGACCGGAGGGGCAAGCGTCTCGCCGGCGGGGCGGCGCAGCGCAGCTTCGAGTCGCTGCGCCATCTCGGCGAGATTCTGCTCGGCGCTCGATGGCGCCGCAGGAGCGGGCGCCGGCGGCGGAACGGGCGGAGCCTGCGGCAAAGGCGGAGGGGGCGCGGCTACGCGCTCGGCGCGCACTGGAGGCGCCTTCACCGGCTCGCTCTGGCGCGGCGGACGCGGCATCAGAGGGGGTTCGCTGCGCGCAACGCGCGGCGGAATAGGTTCGGGACGCAGCTCGCGCTCGGGGCGCGGCGCGATCGGCTCGGAGGGGAAGCCGCCTAGGGGCGGCTCGTTGCGGCGTTCGGCCAGGGCGGGAGAGGGCCGGCGCACTTCGTCGGCAAAGGAGGGGCGCGCGGGCCGCGGCGGCGGCTCGGGCATTTGCGGCTCGGGATGATCGAGCAGCTCGGGCCGCGGTGCCTCGTCGGCCCAGCTGCTGGTATCATGCATCGGCGCAAGACGCGGCTCGGTGGCATTGGGGCGCTGCGGGAGCTGGTCGCGGCCGGGCGCTGCGCGCACGATGTTGGGTTCGACGACGATGTCGGTGGGGCCGCCGATCATCAGAAGATGCTCGACATTGTCACGCCGGACCAGCACCAGGCGGCGGCGGCCGTCGACCGCGGCGGCATCGATCACGGCGAGCCGGGGCATCCGGCCGCGCTGGGTGTTGGCGCCGAGCCGGCTGGTTGCGAATCGGCGAACCAGCCATGCAGCGACGCCGATCAACGCCAGAACGACGATGAACGCGACGATGAAGGTGATAGGGCTGCCTTGCATACTTGTCCCCGACAAATGGCGCTGTTCTCGGGCCCGTGGTCAGATGCGCCAACCACCGGCTTACGTTGCCCCAAACTGCGATTTCTTAACGTCCCACGGCAAGTTTTGCCGTCCCCAACTCTTAATAACCCATGAATCGCTCGATCCAAAACGACTTCTTGGCCTGTGCATGCGCCGCCAAGCGGTTGGGTTAATGCCGCTTTTGGAGGCGTAGAATCACGGGGCACGCGGCATTGGTGTCCCGGCGGGGGACAACTGCCTGCGATCTCCTTAACCAGCTGTTAACCATACAGGCGGCAAATTCTGCCTAGCTTCGGACCATGGGTCCTGCGAGGCGGAAGGAGCCGCAACGATGTCCATCAACGATCTTCCGGTGCTCTCGGCGCTTCGCACCAAGATGCAATGGCACCAGGAGCGCCAGCGCGTCCTGTCCGAGAACGTCTCCAATTCCGACACGCCTAAATTCCGGCCGCGCGACCTGGTCGAGCCGAAACTGGACGAGGCCGGCGCCGTCACGGGTTCGATGGGCCCCTTGAAGCTCACCCGCACCAGCGGTTCCCACATGGCGCCGTCAGGCGCGGCCTCCGGATTCGACCAGAACAAGAATGCGGGTTTTGAGACCCGCCCCGCGGGCAACGCCGTCAATCTCGAAGAGGAGATGATGAAGGCCGCCAGCAACCAGATGGATTATGCGGCGGCGACCTCGCTCTATTCGAAGAGCCTGCACCTGCTCAAGACCGCGATCGGCAAAGGCTAGAGCTAGAGGAAGCGCATCATGGCGAATGACAGCAGTGACTTTGCCCGCTCGATGGCGATCGCGACCTCCGGTCTGCGGGCGCAGGCCGGGCGCATGCGGGTGATCTCGGAGAACATCGCAAATGCGGATTCGACGGCGCCGACCGCCGGCGGCGATCCTTACCGGCGCAAGGTGCCGACCTTCTCCTCCGCGCTCGACCGTACACTCGACGCGCAGGTCGTTACCCTCGGCAGGATCAAGCCCGACCAGTCCAGTTTCCGCACCAAATACGAGCCGAGAAATCCGGCGGCGGATGCGACCGGCAACGTCAAATATCCCAACGTGAACTCGGTGGTCGAGATGACCGACATGCGCGACGCGCAGCGGTCGTACGAGGCCAATCTCAACATCATCAGCGCGACGCGCCGGATGATCCAGCGCACCCTCGACATCCTCAAGAGCTGAACAGGACATTTGAACCATGGCAACACCGACAATTGCCGCCAACGCCTATGCAAACCTCGCCCGCGTGCTGGAGAACAGCGGTGCCGGCAAGGGCAGCGAGCCGAGCGGGCAGTCCTTTGCCTCGCTTCTGAAAGACACCGTCGGCAGCGTCCTGGAGTCCGGCCGCAAATCTGATGCGCAGACGGTGGCGATGGCCGCCGGCAAGGCCAACGTGATGGACGTGGTCACGGCGGTCGCAGACACCGACGTCGCCGTGTCCACGCTGGTCTCCGTCCGCGACCGCGTGATCGCGGCCTATGAAGACATCATGAAGATGCCGATCTGATTTTTGGTGCTCGCGCCCACCCCAATCGTCATTGCGAGCGTAGCGAAGCAATCCAGAATCTTTCCGAAGCGGCAGTCTGGATTGCTTCGCTACGCTCGCAATGACGGGGGATAGGCCTTCGCATCGCTCGCAACAGCGATGGGGAGGCGAGGAATGAACAAAGGAACTGCGAAATGACCGGACCGGAAACCCTCGACGTCGCGCGTGATGCGATCTGGACCATCGTGATCGTGTCGTCGCCCCTGATGGTGGTCGGCCTCGTGGTCGGCGTCGTCGTGTCGCTGTTCCAGGCGCTGACGCAGATCCAGGAGCAGACGCTGATCTACGTGCCGAAGATCCTGGCCATCTTTGCCACAATGCTGTTGGCCTTGCCGTTCATGGCCGACGCACTGCATTCCCACATGCTGCGGATATCGTCGCGAATCATCGGCGGCTGAGGCACAATGCGCCCGTCATGCGCATCGACGTCTCGCTGCTGCCGGCGCTTGCCGCCTCCTTCATGCTCGCCTTTGCCCGGGTCGGCGCGATGGTGATGCTGTTGCCGGGCCTGGGCGAGACCAATATCCCGACACGGATCAAACTGTCGATCGCGCTGCTGCTCACGCTGATTATCCTGCCGCTGCATCGCAATGCCTATCAGGTCGACATGGGCTCGATCGCGCCGCTGCTGGTCCTGATGCTGCATGAGATCGTGATCGGCATCGTGCTGGGGGCGACCGCGCGGGTGACGTTGTCGGCGCTACAGGTTGCCGGTGCCGTGATCGCGCAGCAGATGGGGCTCGGCTTCGTCACCTCGGTCGATCCGACGCAGGGACAGCAGGGCGTGCTGGTCGGCAACTTCCTGACGATACTGGGGGTCACGCTGCTGTTCGCCACCGACAGTCATCATCTGGTGATCGCGGCGCTGAACGACAGCTACACCATCTTCGCGCCGGGCGAGACGGTGTCGAGCGGCGATGTCGCCGCGCTGGCGACGCGTGCCTTCGCCGCCGCGTTCCGCCTGGGCTTGCAACTTTCCGGACCGTTCCTGGTGTTCGGCCTCGTCTTCAACATCGGGCTCGGCGTGCTGGCGCGGCTGATGCCGCAAATGCAGGTCTATTTCGTCGGCGTGCCGCTGTCGATTTTCGCCGGCTTCCTGGTGCTTGCCGTCGTGCTCACGGCGATGATGGGCACCTTTCTCGACTACTTCATCGGTGTCATGCACCAGATGATGCCACTCAAGTGATCGGGTGATCGATGGCGGAAGACAACGATCCAGAGAGTCAAACAGAAGACCCGACGCAAAAACGTCTCGAAGAGGCGCTCGAACGCGGTGACGTCGCCAAGAGCCAGGAGATCAACACCTGGTTCATGATCGCGGGCGCCACGCTCGTGGTCTCGAGCTTCTCGGGATCGGTCGGCAGCGGGCTGTTGGCGCCGATGCGCAACCTGCTCGCCAATTCCTGGATGATCAAGACCGACGGCAGGGCTCTGCTCGCCCTGATGCAGCAGATCGAAGTCGCGGTGCTCGCTGCGGTGGGCGTGCCGCTGCTGATGCTGGTGCTGGCGGCAATTGCCGGCAACATGCTGCAGCACCGCCTGGTCTGGTCGGCCGAATCCCTCAAGCCCAAGTTCAGCAAGCTGTCGCCTGCCGAAGGCCTCAAGCGCATCTTCGGCAAGCAAGCGGCGGCGAACTTCCTCAAGGGTCTCGGCAAGCTGATCGTGCTCGGCGCGGTCATGACCACGATCCTGTGGCCGGAGCGGCATCGCATGGAGGCGATGGTCAGGCTCGATCCGGCCGCCCTGCTCGGCGCCTCCACCAGCCTGACCATTCAGCTGCTCGGCGCGGTGGTCGCGGCGCTCGCGATCATCGCCATCGGCGACTATTTCTTCCAGTATCGCAGCTGGTTCCAGCGCCAGAAGATGTCGCTCCAGGAGATCAAGGAAGAGTACAAGCAGTCCGAAGGCGACCCGCACATCAAGGGCAAGCTCAGGCAACTGCGCCAGCAGCGCTCCAAGAAGCGCATGATGGCGGCGGTTCCCAAAGCCTCGGTGATCATCACCAACCCGACCCACTATTCGATCGCGTTGTCCTACGAGCGCGGCATGTCGGCGCCGATCTGCGTCGCCAAGGGCGTCGACAACCTCGCTTTCAAGATCCGGGAGATCGCGCGCGAGCACGACATCCCGATCGTCGAGAACGTGCCGCTCGCCCGCGCGCTCTACGCCACCGTCGAGATCGACGAGGAAATCCCGACCGAGCACTACCATGCGGTCGCCGAAGTCATCGGCTATGTCATGCGTCTGAAGAGCGGATTTGGTGCCAGCCGGCAATAAAACCCCTGAAAAGTACTGGAAATGGCCGTAATCTGGGAATCAGCGTACCTTTCGCCCCTGCTGCCCTTGCGTCTGCGGGTCCGATTCAGGCAGGGAGGACCCTGCGCGCCCTGTAGCGCGTTGATTCTCTGCCGACAGGCTGTGCCAGCTTGAGATGACTGCCGAGACCGACCACGACCTCACCCGCGAGCCCGTTGCGGCGCACGAGCCGTCGCCGCGCTCGGGCAGCATTGCGCTGGTGCTGCTGGTGGCCGCCGGCCTCGTCGCCGTTGCCGTCGGGCTGATGACGCTTGGCCGCGCGCAGGCCCAGCCTTATATTCTCGGCATCCTCGCCGTGCTGGCCATGGTCGGCCTGTTCAACCTGTTCGCCTTCGCCGCCGGCATCATCCGCTTCGTCGATCGCAATCTCGATGATCCCGTGATGGGGCGCATCGCCGACCACGCCTTCGATGGCCTCGCCGTGACCGACCCGCGCGGCCATGTGGTCTATTCCAATGCGGCCTATCTGACGCTGACCGGCGCCGCCGGCCCGCAGGACGTGCGCCCCGTGGAGCGCGTCTTCATCGGCAACCCCGACGTCTCCGAAGCGGTGTTCCGCCTGTTGAAAGCCGCGCGCGAAGGCAAGCGGCAGCAGGAGGAGGTGCGCATCTCCGGCCATGACGGCAGCCAGGGCCGCTGGCTGCGCATGCGGGTGCGGCCCCTCGGCACCGGCAAGCGCGAGACGAGATACGCGGTGTGGTCGATCGCCGACATCACCCGCGACCGCGAGCGCCAGGAGGACGTATTTCAGGAACTCCAGCACGCGATCGAATATCTCGATCACGCGCCCTGCGGTTTCTTCTCGGTCAATCCGGCCGGCGAACTCGCTTACGTCAACGCGACGCTGGCGAACTGGCTCGACTACGACCTCGCCGAGATCGGCTCAGGCGGGCTGAAGCTCACCGACATCGTCTCCGGCGACGGCGCTTCGCTGCTCACGGCGATCGTGGCGGTGCCGGGCGAGGTCAAGACGGAAGTCTTCGACATCGACCTGCGCATGCGTACCGGCAAGACAATGCCGGTGCGGCTCTATCACAAGCTCGCCTTCGGCGCCGACGGTGCGCCGGGGCCGTCGCGCACGCTGGTGATCAGCCGCGCCCGCGACGAGCGCAGCGATCCGGACCGCGCCGCCGAAGTGCGCTTCATGCGCTTCTTCGACCACACCCCGATGGCGATCGCGACGGTCGACCGCGGCGGCAATGTCGTGCGCGCCAATGCGCGTTACGCCAAGCTCGGGCAGGCACTGGGGCTCGACAGCGCCAGTAAGTCGATCTTCCGCGCGGTCAATTCGCGCGACCGGCACCTCTTGATCGCGGCCATCAACCAGGCCGCAGAGGGCCAGGCCGACGTCGCGCCGGTCGAAGTGGCGCTCGAAGGAACCAGAGAGCGCTGGGGCCAGTTCTTCGTCACGCCGGTGGACGCGGCCGAGAACGACGCGGAAGTCGCCATCGTGCACATGCTCGAGACCACCGAGCGGCGCGCGCTGGAGAACCAGATCAACCAGTCGCAGAAGATGGAGACCGTCGGCCAGCTCGCCGGCGGCATCGCCCACGACTTCAACAACGTGCTCTCCGCCATCATGATGGCGAACGACTTCCTGCTGAACGCGCACAAGCCGACCGATCCGTCGTTCCAGGACATCATGCAGATCAAGCAGAACGCGACGCGGGCCGCCACGCTGGTGCGGCAATTGCTGGCGTTCTCGCGGCGGCAGACGCTGCGGCCGCAGGTGCTCGACCTCGGCGATGCGCTCTCCGATCTCGCCATGCTGCTGCGTCGCCTGATCGGCGAGAAGGTCAAGCACGAGACCATCCACGGCCGCGATCTCTGGCCGGTCAAGGTCGACGTCTCCCAGTTCGAGCAGGTCATCGTCAACCTCGCGGTCAACGCGCGCGACGCCATGCCCGACGGCGGCAAGCTGATCATCCGCACCGCCAACGTCACCACCGAGGAAGCGGCCAGGCTGGCCTACAAGGGCATGCCGGCAGCGGACTATGTGCGGATCGAGGTCGCCGATACCGGTACCGGCATCCCTGCCGATATCCGCGACAAGATCTTCGAGCCGTTCTTCTCGACGAAGGAGGTCGGCAAGGGCACTGGCCTTGGGCTCTCCACCGTCTATGGCATCGTCAAGCAGACCGGTGGCTTCATTTACGTGGACTCCGAGCCGGGGCAGGGCACCTCGTTCCAGATCTTCCTGCCGCGCCATCATGCCGAGCCGGAGGTGCTAGTCGAGCAGCCGGCGCCGGTCGTTGGCGCCAGCAATGGTGCCGCGAAGGGGGCCGGGTCCGCGGCGGACGCCAAGCCCCGCACCGATCTCACCGGACAGGGCACCATCCTCCTGGTCGAGGACGAGGAGGGCCTGCGCGCGCTCAACGCTCGCGGTCTGCGCTCGCGCGGCTACACCGTGGTCGAGGCCGAGAACGGTGTCGAGGCGCTGGAGGTGCTGGAAGAGCAGAGCGGCGGAATCGATCTCGTCGTGTCCGACGTCGTCATGCCGGAGATGGACGGCCCGACGCTGCTCAAGGCGATGCGCGAGAAGAACCCCGACATCAAGTTCATCTTCGTCTCTGGCTACGCGGAAGACGCATTCGAGAAGAGCCTGCCCGAAGGCCAGCAGTTCGACTTCCTGCCCAAGCCGTTCACGCTCAGCCAGCTCGTGGCGGCCGTGAAGGAGACGATGGCGAAGGCGGGGTAAGGGCCTCAACGCGATGGCGACGGAAAAGCGGAATTTGCTGTCGCAAAAGCGACGGTAACCCGCGACCGCGGTTCCGTCGCATACGCCGCCAAGCTGCCGCCAAAGAGAGGCTTTTGTCACATCCCCGCGACTGAGGGCCGCAGCCATAAGTTCCGATAGTGGCTTCCTTTTTACGGAAGGCTGCCCATCTTAGGGGCACGTCCCCATGCCGGGGATCTGGGAAACGAACATGAATTTCTCGCAACGCTCCCGCAGTCTCTTCAAGACGATTGCCGTCGTGCTGGCGCTTGCGCTGCCGACTGCGCTGGCGATCTCGTCCGCCGACGCGCGCGTCGGTGGTGGCATGTCGTCTGGTTCGCGCGGTTCGCGCACCTATTCGGCCCCGCCATCGACCACGACCGCGCCGGGCTCGACCTCGCAGTTCAACCGGACCTACACCCAGCCGGGCGCAGGCATGAATTCGGCTGCCGCCGCACCCGCGCGTGGCGGCCTGTTCGGCCGGGCCGGCGGCTTCATGGGTGGCCTCGCGGCCGGGTTCCTCGGCGCGGGCCTGCTCGGCATGCTGTTCGGGGGTGGCCTGTTCGGCGGCCTCGGCGGTCTGTCGTCGATCATCGGCCTGATCATCCAGATCGTGCTCGTGGTGCTCGTGGTTCGGCTGGCGATGTCATGGTGGCAGCGCCGCCACACCCCGCAGGCGGCCTATGCCAACGCTGACGCCGGTGCTGGTCCGGGACCGCAGGCGAACAACCGTAGTGGTCTTGGTAGCGGTCTTGGCGGCGGCTTCGGCTTCGGCGCCAACAACGCACCGCTCGAGATCAAGCCGGACGACTATGAAGCGTTCGAGCGCCTGCTCGGCGATGTCCAGACCGCGTGGTCGAATGAGGACGTGGCCAAGCTGCACACGCTCGCGACGCCGGAAATGGTCTCCTATTTCGAGCAGGACCTTGGCCAGAACCGCGCGCGCAATGTCGTCAACAAGGTCAGCGGCGTGAAGCTGCTGCAGGGCGACCTCGCGGAAGCCTGGCGCGAAGGCGAGACCGATTACGCAACGGTGGCGCTGCGCTTCGCGCTCACCGACAAGACGCTCGACCGCAATACCGGCGCAATTGTCGCCGGCAGCGAGCAGCCGGGCGAGGCCACCGAAGTCTGGACCTTTGCCCGACGTCCGGGCGGCGCTTGGGAATTGTCGGCGATCCAGCAGACCAACTGATCGCGCGTATAGCGACAAACGAGGGCGTCGTGCTTCGGCACGGCGCCCTTTTTGTTTGAGCGGCACGTTTCCGGTCAGGCGGCCATTTGGGCGAAGCACTTAATTGCTTGTTGGCCGCGCAGAGCTGCCGCAATTTCGCGCCTGCCGGTTGGATGAGGAGATATTCCGTGAGCCAGTGTGTCGCGCGCCTCAGGACAAACTACGAAGGCATTGCCAGGAGTTCGTCGCTGTTGCTGGAGGCGATCGGAACGGCGTATGACCGGATCGAGGCCGAGGGCGACCGCAATTGCTGGATCTATCTTCGCCCACGGCAGGAGGCACTCGAAGAATGCCATAAGCTGGTGGCGCGCGCGCGGACGGGCGAAAATCTTCCGCTGCTCGGCATTCCATTTGGTGTGAAGGACAATATCGACGTCGCGGGAATGCCGACCACTGCCGCATGTCCGGCCTTTAGCTACACGCCCTGGCATTCCGCGCATAGCGTCGAACGCCTCACCGCAGCCGGCGCAATTTGCCTCGGAAAGACCAATCTCGATCAGTTCGCCACAGGCCTGTCCGGCGTGCGCTCGCCCCATGGCCCCTGCGCGTCGGTTGCCGATGCGCGCTATGTTGCGGGCGGCTCCAGTTCCGGGTCCGCGGTCGCCGTGGCGGCCGGGCACGTCGCCTTTGCGCTCGGCACCGATACCGGCGGCTCGGGGCGCATACCTGCCGGGTTCAACAACATTGTCGGAATCAAGCCGACCGTTGGGCTGGTATCATCACGTGGCCTGGTGCCGAATTGTCCGACGATCGATTGCGTTTCGGTATTCTGCAATACTGTCAGCGACGGCGAGGCAATCCTCGACATCATCGAAGGGTTTGATTTCGAAGATCCCTATAGCCGCCTGCCCAGAACCTTTTTCCCCGCCAACGGAGCGGCGGCATCATTCCGGTTCGGCCGCGTTGCGCCAGCAGATATCGAATGCTTCGGCATGTCGGAATGCGGCGAACTCTATGAGAGCGCTTGCGAACGTCTTGCTCATATCGGAGGAACGGCGATCGAGGTGGACTTCGCCCCATTCCGCCAGGCCGGGGAGTTGATGTTCAGCGGTCCCTGGGTCGCGGAGCGGCACTCTGCCATCGCTTCGCTCATCGACGTCGAATCCGGCGCCTTGCTTGATGTCACGAGGACCGTGCTGGGCTCGGCCGCCGGCTATTCGGCGATCGACACGTTTGGCGCCATTCACCGGCTGCACCGGCTTCGCCGCGACGCCGAAGCAATCTTTGCCAGCATCGATGCCCTGGTGGTTCCGACTGCACCGCGGCCGTTCACACTGGAGGAGATGCATCGTGATCCGATCACCCTCAACAATCGTCTGGGCTACTACTCGTACTTTGCCAATCTACTCGATCTCTGCGGCGTCGCCGTTCCGAATGCGAAATTGCCAAACGGCATGCCCATGGGGGTGACCCTGCTGGCGCCGGCCTGGCACGATCGCGCGCTGATCGGACTGGCGCGGCGGTTCGAGGCCGGCGCAGACGGATCGGCGTTCGAATTGAAATCTGGCGGCTAAAGGGCGGACATTATCCCATCGCCTGTCCGAGCGTAGAAACATCCAGGATCGAAATCATGGATCTTTCGTATCTGATCACGCCTTCGTCCTGGAGCCGCGCGAGTTGCACGGTCACCCATTGCCGGGTGGATCCGATGAGGTTGGCGAGATCCCCGTGGGTAAACGGTATGCCGACGACGATCTCACCGTCGCGCTTTACGCCGTAGA
The DNA here is from genome assembly GCF_055807615.1 of Bradyrhizobium sp. MV1.5. Taxonomy (NCBI): domain Bacteria; kingdom Pseudomonadati; phylum Pseudomonadota; class Alphaproteobacteria; order Hyphomicrobiales; family Nitrobacteraceae; genus Bradyrhizobium; species Bradyrhizobium sp. MV1.5. The sequence goes on from NZ_JBVVPL010000019.1 coordinate 37,787, forward strand.
CATGCGACAGGAAGATCAGCAGGCTATGCAGCCGCTCGGTGACCGAGCGCGTCCCAAGCATCTGGGCCATTGCCGAATAGCATCGCGCCTTGAATGCGAGGGCATCCAGCAAGGCGACGGCGATTGCCGGCGATTCAAGCGCAAGCCGCCGCAACGCCAGTCCGGGCATGAACGTCAACCGGCTGCGCTCGGCCGCAACCGATGTCCACATGTGCGGGCCCGTCCCGAATATGTCGGGCCCGCCGACGAAGTTGCCGGGAAACCAATAGGCGAGCGTGACTTCGCGCCCCGACGGCGCCGCATAGTAGCTGCGTATGCGCCCCTCGCTGATCAGGTAGATCCCGGCCTGTGCGTCGCCCTGAGACCAAACCAGTTGGCCGGCTTCCAGGATCTTTTCGCGTCCGATCGCACGCAAGCGATTGCAATCAGCCCGGTTGAGACCATCCAGCAAGCCGGGTAGCGGTCTGACGAGATCGTCCGACTCTGCGAGCATCACACCTGCCGCTATCGCGCTGTTCGCCCTGTGCATGGCCGGCTCCGCATGTGAGACCCGGCATCGGTTATTCAAGAACCATGCCAGCCCGCTGCGGTCCGCCTCAGACCCGCGGGCTCCGCGTCATCAGTCCGTGTCCGACTGATTGAACGCCCGCAACCCTTCTGCGCGGATGACGTCGAGACAATCCTTCTTGAGCGAAAGATATGCTGGCTCGACCATGAAAGAACTCGACCGTGGGCGCGGCAGCTTGACCGCGACTTCGCGCAGGATGCGGCCGGGTCCCGCGCTCATGATGAGAACGCGGTCGGCCAGCACGATGGCTTCATCGACGTCATGCGTCACGAATACGATGGTCGCCTTGATCCGGTCGCGCAACGCCAGCAGATTGTCTTGCATCACCGCGCGGGTCTGCGCGTCGAGTGCCCCGAAGGGCTCGTCCATCAGCAGCACACGGGGCTGATTGGCCAACGCTCGCGCGATTGCCACGCGCTGTTGCATGCCGCCGGACAGCGTGTTCGGATAAGCGTCGGCGAAACGCTTGAGGCCGACCATCGCGATCAGATCGTCGGCGATGGCATACGCTTCCGTCCTGGACTTCCCGAGCATCCTGGGACCGTGGGCGATGTTGCTGCGGACGGACTTCCAGGGGAAGAGATGCGGCTGCTGGAACACCATGCCGACATCGGGACGCGGACTGTAGACGGGCGCGCCCTCGACCAGGATCTCGCCTTCGAACGGCACTTCCAGCCCGGCGATCGTATTGAGCACCGTCGACTTGCCGCAGCCGGAGGGGCCGGCGATGCAAACGAACTCGCCAGGCGCCACGTCAAACGAAACGCGATCGACCGCGATGATTTGCCCGCGCTTGGTGTCGAAAACGATGCTCAGGTTCGAGACTTGAATGGCCGGTTGTTTTCGCGCCGATTCGACGGAGGCAGGCGAACTTGCCAGCGCCAGTTTCATGCCAGATCGAGATCCCGACATCAGCGCCACCAGACAATACGTTCGGCAAGAGCCGCAAACAGCCGGTCGGCGATGAACGACATCAACCCGAGCGCAGCGAGCCCGCCCATGACCTGGCCCGTTTGCAAATTCTGCTGCGCAATCTCTATCCTGTAGACAATGCCGGCGAAAGCGCCGGCCAGTTCAGCCGCGACAAGCGTGTAGAAGGAGATGCTGACGGCGGTGCGCAACCCGACCACAATGTAGGGAAGCGCCCCCAGCAGCACGATCTCCTGCAGCATCTGCCGTCGGGGCGTGCCGAGCATCAACGCCGCCCGAATCAGGCCACGGTCGACCTTCTGCACGCCGATGTGAGTCGAAAGCCATACCGTGAAGAATACGCCCCATACGACGAGGAACAATTTTCCCGCCTCCGACAGGCCGAACCAGAGAATTACGATCGGCACGAACGCAATCGGCGGAATTGGCCGCAAGATATGGAATAGCGGGGACAGCAAGCTCGAGATAACGGGGAATTGGCCGGTAAGAACACCGAGCAGGATGCCGAGCGCGCCGCCTATGATGAATCCTGTGGTGACGCGAAAGAGGCTGGCCAACAGATCGCTAAAGAACTGTCCGCTTCGTATCCATTCAAGCACGGCCGCAGCAACCACCGTCGGCGGCGGAAACAGCACCATGTTGACAGCCCCGGAACGGGAGACCAGTTCCCAGAGCCCAATGAACAAGGGAAGCGAAAGCGCCCCGACCAGAATATTGAGGCGGCGAAGCCGAACTGAATTCGGCCGCCGAGCGCGACCGCCAGTGCGGATGGCAATATCGCGTCCCGCTGAAGTGGCTTCCTGCATGGCCGCGCGGGTGGCTATTTCCATGACAGGGTGACGCGTGCGGGGTCGACCTTTTTCAGTGGCTCGGTGACGACGACCTTGCTGAAGTCGGGCATCGCCGCTCCCGGAGGATGGTTGCCGCTCTCGAGGCGCCATGCGGAATGGGTCTTCAGAATCTCGATCAGCCGGTCGTCGAGACGCACCCGGTAAACATAGTCGGCCCAGATGGGGGCGAGTTCGTCCCGCTTCATTCCAACCGCGTCCGCCACTGTCGTGATTGCTTCATCCGGGTGTGCCTTCATCCAGATCTCGGCATCGATCAGTGCGGCGATGAAGTTCTCGACCAGCACTGGGTTGGCGTCCAGATAGGGCTTCATGACGACGATATTGAACGTCTCGGAGTAGGTGCCCTTTGTATCTATCTCAGCGACGGCTTCGCCCAGGGCTTTCTTCGCGTTGGCGACGTGGGGCTCCCAGGTGTCGATCGCGTCGATGCTTCCGGCTGCAAGTGCCGGCAGCATCTCCTGCGGCCGCAGATTGACGAGGGTGACATCCTTGGACGTCAATCCCGCCGACTTCAGCAAGGTCGCGGTGTAAACCTCGCTACCGGTGCCGGCAGTGAAGGCGATTCGCTTGCCGCGAAGATCTGCCCTGGTCTTGACGCCGGCCTTGGCCGCGACGAGTGTCTTGAGATCGGAATATTCCATCCCGGCGACGAAGGCGATGGGCTGGTTTGCCATCGTCGAAGCGGTGACCGGCGCCTCCGCCGTCGTCGCGATGTCGGCACCGCCCCCGATCACGGTGTCCAGGCACTGCTTGCCGGACGTGAAGTTCGACACCGTGATGTCCAGTCCGTGCTTTTCGAAAATTCCCTTCGACTTGGCGACGATCGCAAGGCCGGAGATCGGTGCGAGATTTTGCGCCAGCCGGGCCTTGAGCAGTTCCGCGGCCAGGGCGCAGTTCGGACCGATGGCAAGACCGACGGCAAGGCAGCAAAGGGTGGCACGGCCGGCAATTGCCGTGATTGGGCGGGTGGTGGTCCGGTGCATGACGATCTCCCTTGCGCCGCGCGCTGCGCAGCCCCGATGTGATCGCGGATACCGCCCTGAACGGTCCCGCCACAGTCCCCGCGTCCTCCCCTGGACGACCACTTGAGGATCGGCCCATTTGGTATGCTCGCCCGGCACCATTATTCCGGGAAGCAATTAATCGACATGGCGGTCGGGAAGCGGCTGGGAATCGTCGGCGATCCCGCTGACCAACTGATCGCAGACGACATGAAGAACAAGGCGTCGTGCTTCTTGCAGGGCGCCTTTTTCTTTTGGGCGTCTCGCATCGCGGGATCGGAATAAGCGGGCCTGCGTCGGGTTGAAATCTGGCGGCCAACGACAACACAAAGGGAGGACAGGATGATCCGCATTGAGAGATCCGTGACGATTTCAGGCCTCGCGCTCGCCGCGGCCTTGCTGGCGGCGCCATCGGCGCAGGCGCAGTCGGCCGATATGACGTTCTTCGTGACTTCCAACGGTCCTGGCAAAGGCGCCGATCTCGGCGGCCTGGAGGGGGCCGATGCGCAGTGCCAGAAGCTGGCCCAGGCCGGCGGCGCCGGCAGCAAGACCTGGCGCGCTTATCTTTCGACCCAGGCAGCCGACGGCAAGCCGGCCGTCAACGCGCGCGACCGCATCGGCAAGGGACCGTGGCAGAACGCCAAGGGCGCTGTGATCGCCAAGGACGTTGCCGACCTGCACGGGGCGGCCAACAACCTCACCAAGCAGACCACGCTCAGCGAGAAAGGCGAGGTCATCAACGGCCGCGGCGACACGCCGAACCGCCACGACATCCTCACGGGTTCGCAAGCCGACGGCACCGCATTCCCCGCGGGTGACGACAAGACCTGCAAGAACTGGACGTCGAGCACGCAGGGGGCGGCGGTCGTCGGCCACGCCGACCGTCAAGGCCTGCGCGACGACGAGCCGTCGAAATCGTGGAACAGCTCGCATCCCTCGCGCGGTCCCGACGGCGGCTGCTCGCAGGCCGATCTGAAGAGCACCGGCGGCGACGGCCTGCTGTATTGCTTCGCGTCGAATTGAGACGCGGAACTCGCTCCGCCGTCATGGCGTTCGTGGTTGCGTGCTACACTCGCCACCCCCGCAATCACGGACAGTTTCCATGAAATACGAGCTCTATTATTGGCCCGAGATCCAGGGCCGCGGTGAATATGTGCGGCTGGCGCTGGAGGAGGCGGGCGCGGCTTACGTCGACGTGGCGCGTGGCCCGCGCGGCACGGCTGCGATGATGAAGATGATGGACGCGCACGAGGGTACGCCGCCCTTCGCGCCGCCGTTCCTCAAAGCCGGCAAGCTCGTCATCGGCCAGACCGCGAACATCCTGCTCTATCTCGGCGGCCGCCACGCGCTCGCCCCGAAGTCGGAAGCGGGTCAACTCTGGGTGCATCAGCTCCAGCTGACAATCACGGATCTCGTGGTCGAGATTCACGACACCCATCATCCGCTCGGGCCCTCGCTCTACTACGAAGATCAGAAGCCGCCGGCGAAGAAGCGCACGGCCGACTTCTGGGGCGAGCGCGTGCCGAAATATCTCGGCTATTTCGAGCAGCTCCTTCGGGACAATGGCGGCGCCTATGTCACCGGCCGCAGGCTGACCTATGTCGATCTCTCGCTGTTCCAGATCGTCGCGGGGCTGCGCTATGCGTTTCCGAAGCGGATGAAGGCGTTCGAGACAGATATCCCGGGCCTCGTCGGTCTGCACGACCGCGTCGCGGCGCGGCCGAACATCAAGGCCTATCTCGAAAGCCGGCGCCGCATTGCCTTCAACGAGCAGGGCATCTTCCGCCGCTACCGCGAGCTGGATGGTCAAAGCACAGCAGAGTGATGCGCGCGCTCACCGAAGTTGCGGCCGGACACGCGAAAAGCCCGATCGACCGGATCGGGCATTTCATCTTCGACGCGGCTGATCAAGCGAGCTGATCGATCCGCGTACCCTGACCCGGCGGCAGCGGCGCAGGCGGCGGCGGCTTATAGGTCGGGTCGTTGTCCTTGGTCTTGATCTGATCGTCCTGCTGCTTGGTCGTGTCGTAGCTCGGCACCACGATCGCGATCGGCGGCGGCGAAACGGTAGAAACGCTCATCCACAAATCCTCACATATGGAAACAACTGACACTGCGCCGCGAGACGCGAAATTTCCTTCAAGCCAATCGTTAAAATGCGAGGGATCCGGTGCGGTGGAATGTGCTCTCGGGCCTCTCCTCGTCATTGCGAGGAGCCCTTGCGACCAAGCAATCCAGTCTGTCACCGCAGAGACAGTCTGGATTGCTTCGCTTCGCTCGCAATGACGGAGTGCGTGGAAAGAGCGGGGTCGCCCCGCCTATTCGTCTTTGCCGCGCGTGATCGCGATGGACGCATCCGTCTTGGTGCGGGTGCATTCCATGTTGAGACGCCGGTAACGCATGCTGATCTTGTCGCCGCGCAAGAGCCCCATCCGCTTCAGGCAGCGTGTGGCGCCCGTGGTCGTATCGTCCTTGGTCACGGTGAAGACGATCGCCGCCATCGACCCTACCAGCGCAAAGAACTCCGGCTTGGGCTTGCGATCGCCCTTGGCATAGAGCTCGATGGAATATTTGTCGCCACGGCAAGCCACGGACAATTCCTTGGCCGCCGGATGAGTCAGATAGACGACATTCGCGGCGCGGAAATTCACCTTGAGGCGATCGACCTGGTTCGCCAACTCCTTGGCGCTGTCATCGCAGCGGTCCGCGCGGGCGGGCGAGGCGATGGTCACAAGGCCGGTGATGGCGGCGGCGACCAGGATCGCGCCGCGGACGTGCAAGTTCAATGTCATGATGAAAAGCCCCTTAGCGGGCGCATTCAACCGTCGTCGCAGGCGGAGCGCAAGGGGTGCGCTCAAGGTCTTCACCGGCATCATGAGGGTCTGGTGTCCGCCGACAGCCGCCGAAAATAGGTCGCCATGCCGCCGAATCGGGATGCCCCGACCGCACCAGAGCGCCTTCCCTTTGCGGCAAAAAAGCTTAGAACGCTTCTATGAAAGGGGCCATGCGAGGGCCCCAAAACCCCGAGATTCCAGCCCATGAACGCTCCCACCGCCTTCCCCGACCCCGCAAAGCCCGTTCCGCCCTACAAGCACACGCCGCTGTTTCCGCTGGGCAAGGACGAGACGCCCTACAAGAAGATCACAGCCGATGGCGTGCGGGTCGAGAAGGTCTTGGGCCGGGACATGCTGGTGGTGTCGCGTGAGGCGTTGCGGGCGCTGTCGGAAGCGGCCTTTGGCGACATCAACCACTATCTGCGGCCGGGTCATCTGAAGCAGCTCCGCGCGATCCTGGAGGACGGCGAGGCGAGCCCGAACGACAAGTTCGTCGCGCTGGACTTCCTCAAGAACGCCAACATCGCCGCCGGCGGCGTGCTGCCGATGTGCCAGGACACCGGCACCGCGATCATCATGGGCAAGAAGGGTTGCAACGTCATCACCGACGGTGACGACGAGGCGGCACTGTCGGAAGGCGCGCGTGATGCTTACCTGCGCCGCAATCTGCGCTACTCGCAGGTCGCGCCGCTGTCGATGTACGAGGAGAAGAACACCGCCAACAACATGCCGGCGCAGTGCGAGATCTACGCCGAAGGCGATGACGCCTACAAATTCATGTTCATGGCCAAGGGCGGCGGTTCCGCCAACAAGAGCTTCCTGTTCCAGGCGACGCCCTCGGTGTTGACCAAGGACCGGCTGCTCGCCTTCCTGAAGGAAAAAATCCTGACGCTGGGCACCGCCGCGTGCCCGCCTTATCACCTCGCCATCGTGATCGGCGGCACCTCGGCCGAGCTCTGTATGAAGACCGTTAAGCTAGCGTCGGCCCGCTATCTCGATGCGCTGCCGACCCACGGCTCGCCCGACGGCAACGCGTTCCGCGACGTCGAGATGGAGCAGGAAATCCACAAGATGACGCAGTCGCTCGGAGTGGGCGCGCAGTTCGGCGGGAAATATTTCTGCCACGACGTGCGCGTGATCCGCATGCCGCGTCATGGCGCCTCGCTCCCGATCGGGCTCGGCGTGTCCTGCTCGGCCGATCGCCAGGTGCTCGGCAAGATCACCAAAGACGGCGTCTATCTCGAAGAGCTCGAGCACAACCCGGCGCAGTATTTGCCGCAGGTCGAGCAATCGCTCGGCGGCGAGGTGGTCAAGATCGACCTCAACCAGCCGATGAAGGATATCCTTGCCACGTTCTCGAAGTACCCGACCAAGACGCGGGTCTCGATGACCGGCACCATGATCGTCGCGCGCGATTCGGCACATGCCAAGCTGCGCGAGCGGCTGGACAAGGGCGAGCCGCTGCCGGACTATTTCAAGAACCATCCGGTCTATTATGCGGGCCCCGCCAAGACGCCGGAGGGCTATGCCTCCGGTGCGTTCGGCCCCACCACCGCCGGCCGTATGGATTCCTTCGTCGATCAGTTCCAGGCCGCCGGCGGCTCGATGGTGATGGTCGCCAAGGGCAACCGGGCGCCGGCCGTGCGCGAGGCTTGCAAGAAGTATGGCGGCTTCTATCTCGGCTCGATCGGCGGTGCCGCGGCGAACCTTGCCGAGCACTGCATCAAGAAGGTCGAGGTGCTCGAATATCCCGAGCTCGGCATGGAAGCGATCTGGCGCATCGAGGTCGTCGACTTCCCGGCGTTCATCATCATCGACGACAAGGGCAATGACTTCTTCAAGGAGTTGAATCTGGGTTAGTTCTTCACCTCGCTCCGGAATGCCAGAAGAGCTCGGCCTGCATGGTTCGAGACGCCCGCTTTGGCGGGCTGCTCACCATGAGGGCCTGATATCTCGCCGCGAAACACGACCTCATCCTGAGGGCCCGCCGGAGGCGGGCGTTTCGAAGGATGGGCCGCAGGCTAACTGCAATTCGTGACCTGGTTGGAGCACAGCCCGCGCCACCAGCCGCGGACGCCGTCCTGGCTCTCGACAAGGCCCCAGAGGCCGCTGCAAGCAAAGATGTGCTTCGGCCCGCCGTCGGTGTCGATCGGGCCGCCAAGCTCGCGCTGGGCCGGCATCCACTCCGCATCGACGAAGGGCGCCTGGAACAGGCCGCCCATGCGTGTCGCGCCATTGGCGTAGGACGCGCCGACCTTGTTGGAGGCGACCCAGCCGCGTCCGGCATAGGGCTTCGGCGCGCTACGCGGATATTTCTTGTCGTCCTCGTAGTCCTTGCCCGGCGGCTTGGCGCCTTCAATCAGAAACCAGCCGCTCTTGAAGCCGATGATGCGGAATTCGGTGAGCCAGCCGCCATCGGGCGTGTTCTCGCTGCCGCCGAGCTTGAGCCGGTAGGGCGGCGGAAGCGTGCCGAGCACACGCGCCTTGATCGATGGTTCGGCACGCACGTTTAGGCCACCAGGATCCTTGTCGACGGACCACGCGCCGAGATCGCACGGCTCGGTGCCGTCGGGGAGCGTTGAGCGCTTGGCGGCGAGATCGGCGTGCAGCTTTGCGAAATCAGTGTCGTCGTTTTCGGGATCCGGCCCGCTACGCGGCTCCAATGCGGCTGAGACTGCGTGCGTCGCATCCGGCGTCAGCGCGATCACGAGAGCCTGGCGCGCAGCGAACACGCTTGCAGGCGACTTCGGATCGTTCGACGAGGCCGGATAAACGGCGAGGTAACCCGTGGAACCTTCGGTTCGATAGGCCATGCCGGCGACATAGCCTGCCGGGACCATGGCGAGCGCGCTTGCCCGCCACGCCGGTTCGGCATTGTCCGCGCGCGCCGCTTGTGTCGCGACACACAGGATCGTCGCCGCGATGAGACCGAGCGCGCGCACGGTTGCCGCGCGGCTTAGGCGCGCGTGCCGGTGAACGGGAAGCTGCCCATCGGACCAATGCCCATCTCACCGCTCATGCTGTCGCCGGAGACGGTTCCGATGAATTCGAGCGTCAACGGCATCGGATTGGTGATCGAGACCTTCCAGTTGACCGCATCGCCGCTGACAGTGCCGTCGAAGATCTCGGTGGTTTGACCTTCGGCGCCCTGCGTGCCCGTCAGCGTTCCGCCGGAGCTCAGGAGCGTAAGCGTTGCCTGACGCTCGCCCATCGGCGTCGTCATGGTCAGATTCCAGTTGCCGTCTACCGCCATTCCCGTCTCCCGAACAGATCCAGGCAGGCCGCGACGATCCGCAGCCAGTCCTGGGGCGAGCGTATAGCGCAACTCATGGCGGCTGACCAACGTCGCGTGAGCGGCAATCAGGCGCGGGCGGCGGCGCGCCGGCGGCTGGTGACGATGAGCCGCAGAACGACATATTGCACGGCGAAGGCGAGGATCTTGGCACCGCCCGCGACGACGGAGATGTAGAACGCCCACAGCTTCAGATCGCCGGTCGAGGCGACTGCGATCGTGCCCGCCCCGATCACGAACATCAACACGGCCCAGGCATAACCCGCGGCAGTTACATATTCAGGGACGGTCTCGGTGACGATCGGCGGCATGTAGCGCAGCATCCAGCCGCGCTTGAGCATGATGACGCCGATTGCGAAATGCGCGATCGCCGGCTTTGCCAGCATGAAGCGGGGATCATGTGTGAGCAGCGTGACCGCGCCGAGCACGATGACGAGTCCCAGACTGGCATAGGTCATGAAGCTCAGCTGCTGCCCTTTGACCCGCGCGTAGATCACCTGCGCGATCGCGCCGGCGATCGCCAACGACGTTGCCAGCACGACGTTGTCCGTGATGAGGTAGATGACCAGGAAGACGATGGCAGAGAGGAAGTCCGAGGCGAGGCGGGCGAATACGTCCTTCATCGTCGATCCTGTTCAGCGGGAGGTGTGCGTTGCGCTGGCCGGCGCACGGTACTTGATCTGCCGATATTCGGGATACCATTTTGTGAAGTAGATCGCGCTGTTGCGGGCGGCGAAGGCGACCGCAAGGCTCGACCAGAGCGGCAGGCCGGGGACATAGAGCAGCACGAGATTGGCGGCCGCCATCAGCAGCGCAGCCGCGGTCCAAGCGCCGGTGATGACGTAATTGGCATGGAGAAAGCCCGGCATTGCCGCGGTCTCGGCCGGCACGGCCTCCAGCGCGTATTGCAGCGTGAAAGGACGGCGGACCAGCATCGAGCCGAGCGAGATGACGAAGATGCCGATGTCGAGCGACAGCTTGACACCGAGCGTGCCGAGCGTCGGGTCGAACAGCGCGAGGTTGAGGCCGATTGCGGCGAATAGCAGTGCCGAGCCCATAGCCAGGATCTTCACCGAGCGACCGCGCACGACATCGATCGCGACGGTGGCGAGACAGATTGCCGAGGCTACGAAGACGCTGATCGTGGCCGAGGTCATCAGCATCAGGAAGGTGAAGGCGCCGTAGGGCGCGAGGATCAGGAAAATCGCCATGGTCCGCCTCGGTCAGGCCTTATCTTTACGATGTAAAGATCAATAAGTCAGGAGCACGACGGGGTCAAGCAAAATCTTTACAGTGTCAAAATGACGTAAGCGACTTCCAAAAATTGAATTGCTGCAACGGCTTGGTCGGCCACCTCGTCGATTAATCCGGCCCAGGGCAGGTGCGACAGCACAGGTAACGCACAGGCGATCGAAAGGACGAAGGCGAGCAAGATGCCGCCGTTGAAGATGGTTTGGCCGCTCCGCCGCGGCCAGATCATCTGGAGCGTGATCCCGGCGCAGATCAGGACCAGGATCAGGACAGCGAGGCGGTCCGCGGCGATCGAGGGCATATGCATGCGAGACCCTTTTGGTGACATCAGCGATGTCGAGAGGAGAGCTACGGCGCGCCGATCCAATTGCCGTGAAAACCGTCGGGCACGCGATGGCCGAGTTGCACCAGCGCGACGGGACCGGCCTCGACATCCGTGGCGTTGAACACGGCGAGGTCGCTGCGGTTTTCCCGCGCGCGCCAGACCACCGCCAGCAGCCAGCCGTCGCCTTCCGCGGCATCCTGCGACCGCTCGACGAAGACGGGTTCGGAAATGGTGTCGCCGACCGGCAGCAGGTAATGGCCGAGACGCTTTCCATGACCGTCGACATGGACGACGCCGGACAGCGCGCCGAACATCGGCAGCTTCGGATTGGCGCAGGCGTACCAGCCGTGACCGCTCTTCAATCCGGCGCGGCGGTCGTCGATGCGCGGGAATTCGCCGGTGAGATCGTCGAGATAGGTCTGCTGGAAGCGGTCGGTGTCGCCTGAGAGATCGAACGACCAGCGGCAATGGCGGGCGCGCGACTTCTCCGGATCGGTCTGCCGGCCGTCGGGATGCGGAAACAGCGGCGCTTCCTCGAACTGCATGACGTCGGCGATGATGCGGTTACCGTCCTCCCACGCATTCATGACGTGGAAGACGTAACAGGCTTCAGCGCGGAACCAGACGATGTCCTTCGCGCTGCCCTTGCGCTTGATCACGCCGACATAGGCGCCCTTGTCCGGTTCCCAGGCATAGGGAGGCCGCCCGCTCATCGCGCGCTCCATGCTGCCGGTGATGGGCAGGATCGGAAACAACACATGGTTCTCGGTGACGATGAAGTCGTGCACCATGCTGGCATAGGGCGCCTCGAAGCGTTCGAAGCGCGTCGCCTTGCCGGACGCATCAATCGATCCGTAAGAGAGGGCAGGCGTCAGCGGACCCGCCGCATTGTAGCCGAAGAACACCAGCTCGCCGGTGACGGGATCGATCTTCGGATGCGCGGTGAAGCTGCCGGCGATGCGGCCCTGATAATTGTGATAGCCGCGCGTCGCGAGCGTGCCCGGCTCGATCTCGGTCGGCAAATGCGCTTCCTCCAGCGCCAGCAGCTTGCCGGCATGGAAGATGATGTTGGTATTCGCAACGCCCCCATCGGTCAGGTTCGCCGGCGCATCCGGCAGCTTGCGGCCAAAGCCGCCGAACAACGCGCGGCCGGCATCGTGCTCGGCCAGCCATTTCGGCGTCCGGATCCAGCGGTTGCGATAACTGGCGCGGCCGTTCTCGAGGTGAAAGGCGTGCAGCATGCCGTCGCCGACGAACCAGTGCGCGCCGGGCGACTCGAACTGCGGATTGGGGCCGTTGCGATAGAGCGTGCCGTTCAGTTCGCGCGGCAATTCACCGATGATTTTCAGGAAGGACGCGTCGGCCTCGAACGGAATCGGACCGAGATTGTGGCGGCGTTCGGCACCTGCGTCCTGCTGCACGGCGTATCCCTCCTTCATCTTTACATCGTAAAGATGAATAGCCGTACGAGGGGTTCTCGTCAAGCGAAATCTTTACACTGTCAATATTGCGTCCTATAGCTTGCCGATGGGCAAGAGCGAAATCAGGACAGAAACCGCGCGCGGTGCGCGCGCTTCAAAGAAGGCGAGCGCGCCGGCGCGTCCCGCGCGACGACCGGCGAGCGTCAAGTCCGAGGCGCCCTATCACCATGGCGCGTTGCGCGAGGCGCTGCTGCAGGCCGCCGAACGGGTGCTGGAGCGTGACGGGCTCGCCGGCCTGACGTTGCGCGCGGTGGCGCGCGAGGCGGGCGTCTCGCATGCGGCGCCCACCCATCATTTCGGCGACCTCACCGGGCTTCTCAGTGAGCTCGCGGCAGTCGGCTTCCGCCAATTCAATGCGGCGATGGCGTCGTCCTCCAACGCCGCCACCACCCCGCTCGAGCACGCGCTGGCGCGGCCGAAAGCCTATGTCGCCTATGCCCAGGCTCATCCCGGCATGTACGGCATCATGTTCCGTACCGAGCGCCTCGACTATTCCAGGCCGTCGTTGCACGAGGCCGCCGAGGCGTCCTTTGCCGGGCTTGCCAATGCCGTCGGCATGATGCGGCAGGAGCAGATCAGCGGCGACGCGCTGACGCTCAATCAGGGCGCCGCGATCGCGCGCGCCTGGTCGATGGTGCACGGTTTTACCATGCTGCTGCTCGATGGGCGGCTGGAGGATATTCTGGGCCGCCTGCCCGAGGGGACGACGCCTGAACGCCTGCTCGAGGCGATGCTGATGTCGCCCGTGACGGGGAAGCCGCCGGGTCCCTGATTCAGCCGGGACGAACGCAACCTTTGCGGTGGTCGCGCCAAGACGAAAGCCTAGCGCATCGTCGCGAGCTCGACCGCGCGGCCGAGTGCGCCGATGATCTTCACCTCGTCCTTGCCGCAGGTAAAGCTGCGGGCGAACTCGTCCGCGGCCTTGCGCGCGAGCTCATTGGCGTTCGGGTTGGCGATCGCGTCGACATAGGCGACGTGGCAGACGGGGCCGGGTGGCAGCCGGGTCACGATCAGCATGGCCTTGGTGTTCGGCCGCCCCTGCTTGTCGGGATCGGTGCCATCGGCGATGTGCCAGCGCTGGATCATCGCAAACGGCTTGGCGGCCGCGGTGCGCCATTCGACGGTGGTCCCGGACGAGTTGAACGGAGCGAACCAGACTTTTGCCGCCGGTTCCTCGGCCGCGGCCTTGCGATTGCGGCCGACGGAGACGATTTCGCGAAGATCGTCCTCGGCGATCAGGACCACGAGGCCATCCTTGCCCTTGCACACCCGGGTGGTGCTGCCGTCGAGCTCGCTGGGCTTGCCGATCTGGCGGCAATCCTTCGGGGCCGTCGAGCTATATTGGCTGCCCACGGATTGGGCGTTGGCGCGGTCGAGACCGCTGCACATCAGCAACATGGCCAAGAGCAATACGGCCAAGGCTGCGGTGGTGATGCGGAACACGACGACACCTTTGACGAGCGGGAACTTCGTACCATCAGACGTCTTGATTGTGGGCAAGGTTCAAACAGTCTCGACAGACACCTGACAGCGGCGCGGAATCGTTCTAGAAGAGCGGCTTCGCTTGGGCTCTTTTAGCCTTGTTCGCGTCCTCGTTTTTCGTGATCATGCCAGCCACCTCCTCGAACAAACCTTATCGCGTCGGCCGCTCGAAAACCGGGCTCGGCCTCTTCGCAACCAAGCCGATCAAGAAGGGCACCCGGATTATCCGTTATTACGGACCAATCCTGGACTCCCGGATTCCCGAGCACGACGACATCGAGAACAAATACCTGTTTGAGCTCAACGGCCGCTGGACGATCGACGGCTCGGTGCGCAAGAACCTAGCGCGCTACATCAACCATTCGTGCCGGCCCAACGCCGAATCCGACGTCCGGCCGCGCGAGCGCAAGGTCTTCATCCGCGCCATCAAGAACATCGAGCCGGGCGACGAGATCAATTACGACTACGGCACGGATTATTTCAAAGCCTACCTGAAGCCGATCGGCTGCAAGTGCGAGTCTTGCGAGAAGAAACGCAAGAAGCTGCGCGCCGAGGCACGGGTCGAACGCGCCAAGGTGAAGGCGCGCGCGGAGCGTAAAGCGCAGAAGGCGGGGGCGAAGCCCGTCAAAAAGAAGAAGCTCAACGGCGTCGCTGTTGGCAAAGCCAACGGGCGCCCGCGGGCGTAGCCTGAGTTCGAGCTTCTGGCAAAACTGTCATGCCCCGCGAAAGCGGGGCATGACAGTACGCCGCGGCCTCTCCGTATGCGACGACTTCCTCTGGGATACCGGGTCGCCGGTCAAGCCGGGCGACGACAGCGAGTGATGTGGCCTCACGCGGCCAGCACACTCCCGCTCCTGCGCAATCCCACATATTGCAGTTCGGCAAACACGCCGGTCGCGATTGCCTGCGCCACGACCATGAGCTCGCCGGCAAGGTTCGGCGACACCGCGCCCGAGAGTAGCAGCGCGATGCTGCCGACCGTCCAGGCCGCGTTGCCGACCACGACCAGCACCACGAGCGGCTTTGCCACGGCGGCGCGTGAGGCAAGCCAGCCGACGAGTGCGGTGTAGGCGAGCAGGAACAGGCCGGTCTCGCGCAGCAGTGCTTCGGGCAGGTTGAACAGTGACGCGAACGCGCTGGCGCCGAAAGTGAAACCGAGAGCGGCGACGCCGCTGAAGATCGCGTCGGCAAGAAGCGCGCGGCGAAGGAAGGTGGATGCGTCGATCATCGTGGGTCTCCATGGTTGGGTTGGGCTCGAGGTGAAACTCAGTGCCATCCGCGCCACCAGGCGCGGAGCAGGCGGGCGAGGCGGAACGGACAGAGGCTCCTGCCGACGCTGTGCTCGAAGGCTGTGACCTGCGCGACGACATAGTCGCCGGTCGAATGCACCAGCGGCTCCGGCATGTTGAGGCTGCGCGCCAGCATCCGGGTTGCGAGCGCCATGGCCCAGGGAACAAGGTGGTCTGTGATGGTCCGGTAGAGCAGCAGTGCGATCATGGTCGTCTCCTGATGCGACCCAGGATGCGCCGACCCAAGGCCCAATTCGATTACCTCCGACGTAATGGAAGGGCCGAAATCTGCGTGCTAGGTTTTCGACCATGAACGCACATGCATCCGCGGCACAGGCCGAACGCAGCCAGCCGATCCATATCGGCGACCATTTGCGCGAATGGCGGCAGCGCCGCCGCATGAGCCAGCTCGATCTCGCCGGAGAGGCCGAAATCTCGGCGCGGCATTTGAGCTTCGTCGAGACCGGCCGCGCCGCACCCTCGCGCGACATGGTGCTCAGACTTGCCGAGCGCCTCGACGTGCCGTTGCGCGAACGCAACGTGCTGCTGGTCGCCGCCGGCTATGCCCCGGCCTTTCCACAGCGCCCGCTGGAGGATCCCGCCTTGAAATCAGCCCGCCAGGCCATCGACCTCGTCCTCAGGGCGCATGAGCCCAATCCGGCGCTGGCGTATGACCGGCACTGGAATCTGGTTTCGGCCAACCGCATGCTGGCGCCACTGCTCGCCGGCATTCCGCAGCGGCTGCTCGGTCAGCCCTTCAACGTGCTGAGGCTCGCCTTCCATCCCGAGGCGCTGGCGTCGCGCACGGTCAATCTCGCGGAATGGTGCGGACATCTCTTGGAGCGGCTGCACCGGCAATGCGAGGCGACCGCCGATCCCGAGCTGATCAAGCTGTACAACGACCTGAAGAGCTATCCGATCCCGGCGCGCGCGGCGCCGCTGTCGAGCGACAATGTCGCGATCCCCTTCAAGCTGCGACACGACGGGGAGATCCTCAGTTTCTTCTCCACCACCATGGTGTTCGGCACGCCCGTCGACATCACGCTGTCGGAGCTGGCCCTGGAAACCTTCTTCCCGGCCGACGAGCGCACTGCCGAGCGGCTCCGGCAAATGGCAGCAGCCATGAGTTAGCGGCCTTGCCTCGGAATGGGTTCGGCTTATCTTTGGGCACAACCCGCAACGCCCCAAGGAGGCGCTCATGAGCACCCTAAAGCCGCTCCAGATTGATGTCGTTTCCGACGTGGTGTGCCCCTGGTGCTATATCGGCAAGCACCGGATCGAGAGCGCGCTGGCGCTGGTGCCCGATGTTCCGGTCAAGCTCAATTTCCGTCCCTTCTTCCTCAATCCGTGGGTGCCGTCCGAGGGCATCAGCCGGGAGGAGTATCTCACCAAGAAGTTCGGCTCGGTCGAGGCCTATAAGGGCATTGCGGGGCGCGTCGTCGCGGCCGCGAGCGAAGAGGGGCTCGTCTATCGGCCCGAGCTTGTCGCGCGTCAACCCAACACCACCGACTGCCACCGCCTGATCCTCTGGGCCGAGGCGATCGGCAAGGCGCCCGAGATGAAGCAGCGCCTGATGGAGCTTTACTTCCGCGACGGCGGCGACCTCACCGATTTGAACGTGCTTGTGCAGGCGGCTGCCGATGTCGGCCTCGATGCCGACGACGTGCGCAAGCGCCTTGTGACCGACGAGGACGTCGCGCGCGTATCGGCGGACGCGCAGGAAGCCGCCGAGAAAGGCATCTCCGGCGTGCCGACCTACGTGTTCGCGCAAAAATACGCCGTCTCCGGCGCGCAGGATCCCAACATGCTCGCGCGCGCCATCCGCGAGGTCTCCGCGGAGATCAACGCCCAGGCGGCGGAGTAGGAGCTCTCTTATTTACGAAGCAGACGAACTGCGCGGCGCGCCGCCGCGTAGGCGATGCCGTGCGCGACGAGTGCTCCGTGAACAAGCGTCACGATGGGGTCGTTCCGCCGCAACGGTATCAGCACGTCGCCGACGGCGAAGCGCCCGCGCCAGATCGGATTGATCATGGGGTGATCGGCGCTCGCCGTGGAATCCGCGCTGGCGATGGCGGGATCGGCACAGAGGCGGCGGGTGAGCTCGAGCGTAAGCTGCACGCCCGGCGAATATCTTGCAAAGCGCTCGTCGATGCCGAGCTTGAAGAAGAAGGCGCGGTCCTGATGGCGCAGCACGATGCCGGCGGCCACCGGCGTCGCGCCCGCGCGAAGGGTGACGATCTCGCATTGCGCGGTTTCTGCCAGCGCGGGAACGGCGCGGCGGATGAAGGTTGCATCGCCGGCATGTTGGGCCAGCGCGGTTCCGCGCTTGCCTTTCCAGCCACTGGCTTCGAGCTGCAAAAATGTCTCGAGCGCCGGCCTGATCTCGTCGGGGCTGCGCGCGACGTCGAACACGGCTGCGCCATGTTCTTCGAGGCGATGCCGTTGGCGGCGTAGTTCCTTGAGCTTCTTGGTGCCGAGCGCGTCGCGTAGCAGCGTCTCGCCGTCTTGTGTCGCGTCGAGACTGGCGCGGATGTAGGAACTCAGGAGGCGCGGCCTCAGGCCGTCGCGATTCAGAACCTCGTTGAGGGCGGTCATTGCTGCCCCATCGAGCGCGACGTCGTTCAGCACGAGCGTATGGGCGCCGGTCGCGCGGGCCTGCTGCAACAGGCGCGTCGCTGCCTCGATCGGGGCATCGCGGTCAATCAGCGGGCTGCACAGCGTGCCGTAGGGATGCGCGCTCACCAGCGCGGGCAGGGGGATCTTCCATGCCCGCCAGAGCGAGATCACCGGCATCAGCCCGATCAGCCGCGATCCCTCGCATGCGGCAAGCGCCGAGGCATCGGTGCGGTCGCGCGCGGTTGCGCTGACAGCGAGTTCCCAGCCCGGCAGGTAATATCCGTTCGGCTCGATGGCGCGCTGCGCGAGGGCGCGCCACTGGCCGGGTTCGATCGCCGTGAGCGGGACGCGCGCGCGCGCGGCCGCGGCATGCTTTGCCGATGCCGGCTTGATCGCATCCTGGTGCGCGATGTCGACCACGTCCCGTCGTCCCCGTTCAGGAGGCCATGCTTAGCGCAAAGATTGGAAAATACCGTTGGGACGCCGCTTCAATTCGAGTGGTAATATTAACGTCTCGTTGAGCATCCGGCCGCGAGCCGCCGGATACCGCGGGAGACGGTGCCTAGCGGTCACCCGGTACGAAATGGTCGCGGGCGCTTGCACGTCCGCCGCCGGCGGCGTCGGTGATCCCGATGTCGATGTCGCGCGAGGTCTGCGGCAGCTGCGTCGGGCCGACCTGCACCGACAGCCGGACCTCGCGGGTTTGATCCTGCCCGACCTCGACGACGGGCTTGCCGTCAGTTCCAGCCTCGATGCCGGCGACGCGAATTGTCGCGCCCGGCAGGCCGGAGATTTCGAGCGCAAACGACCGCTGCGCGCCCTTGTTGAGGATGCGCACGGTGTAGTCGTTGCGGACGCCGCCATCGGCGAGCTGAACGAAGAGTGGATTGCGCTCGTGCAGCACGTTGACGTCCATCGTCGCGCGCGTGGCGAGCGCGTAGAGCATGATGCCGCCGACGATGGCAATGGCCGCAGTATAGATCAGGGTGCGCGCGCGGATGATGCGGTAAATCGGCGCCTTGCCCTCGCTCCGGCGCTGCATGTTGATGTCGGTATCGTAGCCGATCAGGCCGGCGGGCCGGCCGATCTCGCGCATGACGTTGTCGCAGGCATCGATGCACAGTCCGCATTGGATGCAGCCGAGCTGGATGCCGTGGCGGATGTCGACGCCGGTCGGACAGACATTGATGCACTGATGGCAGTCGATGCAGTCGCCCGCGATGTCGCCATGGCTGCGGGCGACTTCCGCCTTCTTCACCGACATGCGTGGCTCGCCGCGGTCGCGGCGATACGTGACGTTGAGTGCCCATTCGTCGGTCAGCGCCGCCTGGATGCGCGGCCAGGGACACATGTAGATGCACATCTGCTCGCGGGCGTGGCCTGCAAAGACGTAGGTCGTCGCGGTCAGGATGCCGATCCAGAGATAGGCGATGAAGGGAGCCTGGAAGGTGGCGAGCTCCTTCACCAGCGTCGGCGCGTCCGCGAAATAGAGCACCCAGGCGCCGCCGGTCCACCAGGCGATCATGATCCAGAGGAAGTGCTTGGTTGCGACCTTCCGGATGTGACCAAAGGTCCAGTAGCGCTTGTCGCCCAGCATGCGCTCGCGCCGGTCGCCCTCGACCCAGCGTTCCACTGCATAGAACAAATCGGTCCATAACGTCTGTGGGCACATGTAGCCGCACCAGATACGACCGGCCACCGCGTTCATCAGGAACAGCGCCATGGCGGCAATGATGAGCAGGCCCGTGAAGTAATAGACTTCCTGCGGCCACAGCTCGATGAAGAAGAAATAGAAGCGGCGATGCGGCAAGTCGACCAGGACAGCCTGGTCCGGCAGGCCGGGTCCGCGGTTCCAGCGAATGAAGGGCAGCAGATAATAGGTCCCGAGCGTGACGCAGAGGATCGCCCATTTGATGCGGCGGAACGGCCCGTGGACCGATTGCGGGTAGACCTTCTTCCGCTTCTCGTAGAGCGGGCCTTCGATGATGGTGTCGTCGGTCATGGTCGGCCTCTGCAATCAGTTGCGAATGAAATCACGCAATGTCGGCCACGACTTGCTTCAGCAACTCGCGAACTTGTCCGGCGACGGTGCCGAGCTTCGGGTTCTCGACCGCCGCCATCGACGCGACGGGATCGACCGCGGAAATCTCGACCTTGCCGCCGTCGTGCTGCTGGATCACGACGTTGCAGGGAAGCATCGTCCCGATCTTGTCCTCGAGGGTCAGCGCCTCGTGGGCGAGCTTGGGATTGCACGCTCCCAGGATGAGATACGGCCGAAAATCGGCCCCGAGTTTCTTGTTGAGGGTGTCCTTGACGTCGATCTGGGTAAGCACACCAAAACCATGGTGCTTCAACGCCGCAATCGTCGCCGCAACCGCCGCATCGAACGGCAGCTCGACCGTCTTCGAGAAGTGATATGTCACGGGCTGTCTCCGTCGAACTAGGTTGTCTTTGCCGCGCCGCGCTCAAGAGAACGCGCAGCCGCCTCGCAACCCGAGCTTCCGGAACACGACCGCTGCGGGGCAGAATCCGGTGAACGAGGCCTGGATCATGTTCAGGCCGGCAAAGGCCGTCAGCAGATACCAGTAGGCGTTGACGTAGGTGCCGAGCGCGAGTCCGAGCAGGACGACGAACCCCGCGAAGGCGAGAACGGCTTTGTCGACATTCATGGCAGGCTCCTCTGGAAGATATGGTGACGTCAGGAACGGGTAAGGCCGGTTTCGGTCCAGGCGACGATACTGCGTGCATCCATCGCGCCGGCGTGGCGCGCGATCTCGCGACTGCCGCGCATTAACAGCAGTGTCGGTATGCCCGTGATGGCGAGGCGCGACGAGACGGTAGGGGCAGTGTCGGAGTTGAGCTTCAGCAGCCGGACCCTCGGCTCGAGCTCCAGGGTGGCGCGCTCGAACATTGGTGCCATGGCGCGGCACGGGCCGCACCAGGGCGCCCAGACGTCGACCAGTACGGGAATGTCATTGCCGGCGACGTGGCGTTCGAAGCCATCTTCGTCGACCTCGATCGGGTGACCGGTGAAGATCGGCTGGTGGCAGGCGCCGCAACGCGCGCTGTTCGGCGCGCGCTCGGCTGGCAGGCGGTTGGTCCGCCCGCAATGTCCGCAGACGATCTGACGCATCTCGCTCATGTGCCGGTCCTGACCTCCTTGATCTTGGTGATGTTCAGCTTGTCGAGCAGGAAACGCTCATAGAAAGGCTCGCTCTCGCCGCGCCGCATCTTGCGGAGAAAGTATTTCTCGAAGGCGACTTTGGCGTAATGCACCCACTCGCCCTTCGACGACCAGTTGACGTTACGCGGCGGGATCTGCGGCTGTGCCAGGAAGGCCACGCCGGAATCGCCAAAATCCGCAAGACAGATCGCATTCCAGGTCGGCTGCGCCGTCGGCTCCTTGCCACGGAGCAGAGCTCCGATATTCAGGGCAGTCGCCGTCACCATCGACTCGATCATAAAGCCGGTCTTCGGCACACCGACCGGCACCGGCGTTGATCCGACCGGCGCGATCGCAACGCAGACGCCGACGGCGAATATGTTCTGATAGGTCGCGTTGCGCTGATGTTTGTCGACGATGACGAAACCGCGAGGGTTGGTCAGTTTCTCGATGCCGCGCACCGCCTCGACACCGCGAAAGGCGGGCAACATCATCGAATAGGCAAAAGGCAACTCGTGTGCTTTATGAGCCGTACCGTTCTCGGCAAGTTCCTCCACCGTCATCATGCCGGGCCCAACGTTGTCCACGCGTGCGTTGGTGATCCATTTGATGTGCTTCTCGCGCATCTCGCTTTCGAGCAGGCCTTTGGTATCGCCGACTCCGTCAAGGCCGAGATGTCCGATGTACGGCTCGGAGGTGACGAAGGTCATCGGCACCTTGTCGCGCAGCTTGCGGCGGCGCAGCTCGGTTTCCAGGATGAAGAGGAACTCGTAGGCGGGCCCGAAACAGGAAGCGCCCTGGACTGCGCCGATCACCACAGGACCGGGATTGGCCGCGAGCTTCTCAAACGCTTCATTCGCGCGGGAGGCGTGATCGACGTGACAGATGGACTGTGTGTGGCCTTGCGGACCCAGGCCCGGGATCTCGTCGAAGGCAAGCTCGGGACCTGTCGCGAAAATCAAGTAGTCGTAATCGATCGAGGTGCCGTCGCCGAGATCGATACGATTATGGGCCGGATGCACACGCTTGGCGCCCTGCGACAGCAGGCGGACGCCCTTCCGCTTCATGATATCTTCGAGATTGATCTCGATCTCGTCTCGCTTGCGCCAGCCGATTGCCACCCAGGGATTCGAGGGGACGAAATGATAGACTGCGCCCTGCGACACCACACTCAGGCGATCGTCCCGTCTCAATTGGGGCAGCAGCTCATAGGCCATCAGTGTTCCGCTCAGACCGGCTCCGACTACGACGATTTCCGCCATGGGTACCTCCATTGAAGATCGCTACGCCGGTTCAGTCCCGGCCGTTCTGCGCTTGACGATATATTCGTAATATCGTATATACGCAAGTATGAAAATAAATAGCCAAATCATGGAGCGGGCGGCCGACCAGGCGAGCGAATTGCTGAAGGCGCTCTCCAGCCGGCACCGGCTCCTGATCATCTGTCAGCTGATCGACGGCGAACGTTCTGTCGGCGAACTTGCCGAATTCCTGAACCTGCGGGACTCCACAGTCTCCCAGCATCTGGCGCTTCTTCGCAAGGACGGGTTGGTGTCCGCGCGACGTGACGCGCAAACGATATTCTATTCGATCGCGAGCGAGCCGGCGCGCGAGATCTTGAAAACGCTCTATCAAATCTTTTGCGCGCCGAAGTCCACGAAAGCGAAATGAAACTACATGCATTCGAGTGGCGGCGCGTTGAGCGAGATCAACACCACATTCGATCAAGCTGATCAGATCACAGAGGCGCACCGCACCCCGGTGTGACGGTTCCATGATTTTGCGGATACAGCCCATGCGACCCTTGAGATTTCTGGTCGCGCTCGCGACCGCCGCCTTGCAGGCCGGTCTCGCGTCGGCGGAAACACTGACGGTAGCCCAGCACGTCGTCGCTGACGAAAAGGCCGTCTTCGCGACCGTCGAGAGCATCAGCGTGGTGCCGGCGCGCGGGCGCATTGGCGGAACCGTGGTCCAGCTCCAGGTCAAGGAAGGGGACCGCGTGACCGCAGGGCAAGCGATTGCCACCATCGGGGACGAGAAGCTCGGCCTCCAGATGAAGTCTCTGGATGCTCAGATCGAGGCGCTGCAGGCGCAGGCCAACCAGGCGCAGATTGATTTCACGCGGATCGAGGGCCTGGTCGAGCGCGGCACACTTCCGCGCGTCAAGCTCGACGAGACCCGGACCGCGCTGAACGTGGCGGAGAACGGTCTCCGCGCCAAGACCGCCGAGCGCGCCGTGATCAACGAGCAGCTCAACCAGGGCCAGGTCCTGGCACCGACAGAGGGACGCGTTCTGAAAAGGCTCATTACGATTGGTTCTGTCGTGATGCCGGGCGATCCCATCGTCACGGTCGCACAGCAGAACTTCAAATTGCGGCTGCGGGTGCCGGAGCGCCATGCGCGCCATCTCAAGGCTGGCGACAGGGTTCGCATCGACGGCGCGGAGCTTGGCGACGAAACCGCCAAGTGGGGCGTTATCGATCTCGTCTATCCGCTGATCGAGGAAGGACGCGTGATCGCGGATGCCACCGTTGAAAGTCTCGGCGAATATTTCGTCGGCGACCGGCTTCGGGTGTGGATCGCCGGCGGCACGCGGCCGGCCTACGTCGTTCCGGCAGGTTACGTGACGACTAGGTTCGGCATCGACTACGTGCGGCTGCAAAAGGCCGGGGGGGTGCTCGACGTTCCGGTTCAGCGTGGACCGGAGTTGCCGACGCCCGCGCTTCCCGATGGTCTTGAAATCCTGTCCGGCGTTCGCGCCGGCGACCAATTGGTGAGGCCGTGAATCTCGGACTCTCGGGCAGGCTCACCAAGGCGACGATCGCGTCGCCGCTGACACCGTTGTTTCTGATCGCTGCGCTCGTCGTTGGCCTGATTGCCGTCGTCGTAATTCCGCGCGAGGAGGAGCCGCAGATCAGTGTCCCGATGGTCGATATCCGCGTCAATGCCGACGGTTTGCGCGGACCCGACGCGGTCGAGCTGGTTACCAAGCCCCTCGAAGCGATCGTCAAGGGCATCGATGGCATCGAGCACGTCTACAGCCAGACCGAGGACGACCGGGTGATGGTCACCGCGCGGTTCCTGGTCGGCACCAAGGCGGAGGACGCTATTCTCCGCGTCCATGAGAAAATTCGTGCCAATCTCGACCGCATCCCGGTTGGAATTCCAGAGCCTTCGATCGTCGGCCGCGGCATCAACGACGTTGCTGTGACAATCCTGACGCTGTCGCCGAAACCGGAGGCCGCCGGCCGCTGGACCGACAAGGACCTGTTCGAGCTTGCCGACAAGCTCCGCTCGGAGCTCGTGAAAGTCGACAACATCGGACTGACCTACCTATCCGGTGGCGCGGCCCAGCAGATCCGGGTCGAACCAGATCCCGAAAAATTGTCGCTGTTCGGCGTCACGCTGCAACAGCTCGTGGCCAAGGTGAAGGATGCCAACCGTTCGTTCCTCGCCGGCCAGGTCCGCGATGCCGGCACCGTGCGCAATGTTGCGGCCGGCCAGACGCTATCAGGCATTCCTGACATCGGATTGCTGCTGATCTCGACCCGCGACGGGCGACCGGTCTACGTCAAGGATGTCGCCACCGTCATCATCGGTCCGAATACGATCGAGCACCGGGTCTGGAACGATGCGCGAGCCGCGAACGGGCAGTGGACGCGGATGCCTGCGGTCAGCCTCGCGCTCGCCAAGCGCGCGGGCGCCAACGCGGTGGTCGTTTCCGCCGATATCAATCGCCGCTTGGAGGGATTGAAGGGACGCCTCATACCCGACGACGTCCAGGTGACGGTAACGCGGGACTATGGCGAGACCGCCAACGAAAAGGCCAACGAGCTCCTGTTTCACCTTGGGCTCGCGACGATCTCGATTGTGGTGCTGATTGCGATTGCGGTCGGCTGGCGCGAAGCAGTGGTGACCTTCGTCGTGATTCCGACCACGATCCTGCTCACGATGTTTGCGGCCAATCTGATGGGCTACACCATCAATCGGGTCAGCCTGTTCGCCCTGATCTTCTCGATCGGCATCCTGGTCGACGACGCCATCGTCGTGGTCGAGAACATCGCGAGACACTGGGGCATGCGAGACGGGCGGCCGAGACTGCATGCGACCATCGAAGCGGTGGCGGAGGTCGGCAACCCCACCATCGTCGCGACGCTGACAGTGGTCGCGGCGCTGTTGCCGATGCTATTCGTATCCGGCCTGATGGGCCCCTACATGGCGCCGATTCCGGCCAATGCTTCGGCGGCCATGCTGTTCTCATTCTTCGTCGCGATGGTGGTGGCGCCCTGGCTGATGCTGAAGCTCGCGCCGAAGGGCGACATTGCGCCGGCACATGCGGCGCAGGTCGAAGACCGGTTCGGCCGGCTCTACCGGCGCTTCGCCATGCCGATCGTACGTAGCAAGCGCTCGGCCTGGACATTCCTGCTCGGCGTAGGCATCGCGACGTTGCTGTCGATGACGCTGTTTGCGACCAAGTCGGTGACGGTCAAGCTTCTGCCGTTCGACAACAAGTCCGAAATTGCCGTGGTCATCGACCTGCCGGAAGGAGCGAGCCTGGAGGCGACCGAGCGCACGCTATTCGGCGCGGCCGAGATCGCGCGGCAATTGCCGGAGGTCACCTCGCTGCAAGCCTATGCCGGCACGCCTGCGCCATTCAATTTCAACGGCCTGGTGCGGCATTACTATTTGCGGGAGCGGCCCGAGCTCGGTGAGGTGCAGGTCAACCTCACTGCGCGCGGCGAGCGCAAGCGCGCGAGCCACGAGATCGCGCTCGATCTGCGCGGGAGGCTGAAGGCGCTCGACAGTCCGAAAGGCACCAGCATCAAGGTCGTCGAGGTCCCGCCGGGACCACCCGTGCTTTCGACGCTGCTGGCCGAGGTCTACGGTCCCGACGCCGCGACGCGTCGCGCTGTCACGACTGAGCTCAAGAAGATTTTTGCTGAGATTCCCTTCATCGTCGATATCGACGACTCCATCGGCGAGAAGCGGCCGCGGTTAAGGCTGTCGATCGATCAGGACCGGCTCGAATTCTTCGGCGTCGAGCAGCGGGACGTTTACGAGACGATACAGGCGCTGTTCGGCGGCATCTCGATCGGCTATTCGCATCGCGGCGAGGACCGCAACCCGATCGAAATCGCAGTGCATTTGGGCAAGCGCGATCTGGTCTGGGACGAGGCGCTGGCCTCGACGCCAGTACCCGCCAACACCCTTCCCGGCAGCAAGACAATTGTCGAACTCGGACAAGTCGTGAAAGCGACCGTGGAGGAGGGCTCGCCAACCATCTTCCGACGCGATGGCCGCTTCGCCGACATGGTGATGGCCGAACTTGCTGGTCGTTTCGAGGCCCCGCTTTACGGTATGCTCGCAGTTGCCGACCGCGTGGATGCGCATGACTGGGGGAGGCTGCCGAGGCCCGCGATCAGCCTGCACGGCCAGCCGGCGGACGAGTCGCGGCCCACGCTGCTTTGGGACGGCGAATGGGAAATTACCTGGGTTACCTTCCGCGACATGGGCGCGGCCTTCGGTGCGGCGATCCTCGGGATCTACGTGCTCGTCGTTGCCCAGTTCAAGAGCTTCCGCCTGCCGCTGGTCATCCTGACGCCGATCCCACTGACGCTGATCGGAATCCTGATCGGGCACTGGCTGCTCGCGGCCCCTTTCACCGCAACCTCGATGATCGGGTTCATCGCGCTCGCCGGCATCATCGTGCGCAATTCGATCCTGCTGGTCGATTTCATCCGCCACAGCGATGGCCGGGACAAGTCGCTGCGCGAGGTGGTGCTTGAAGCCGGCGCCGTGCGCTTCAAGCCGATTCTTCTGACCGCCCTTGCGGCAATGATCGGAGCTGCGACCATCCTGTTGGATCCGATCTTCCAGGGGCTTGCAATCTCGCTTCTGTTCGGTTTGGCGTCATCGACGCTACTGACCGTGCTCGTCATTCCCGCGATCTACATCGTCTTGCGCGCGCCGCGCGAGGCATCCACCAAGATCAAACCGGGTTAGAGAGGCACGATGGACAAGAATTACCCCGAGATCACCCGCCAAATCTCCGCCAACCTGCGCAAGCTGCGCAGTGACATTCCCGACACCATGAAGGGATTTTCCGCGCTTGCGCAGGCCGCCACGCGCGACGGCGCGCTGGACAAGAAGACCAAGGAGATGATTGCGCTCGCGCTCGGCGTTGCCGCGCATTGCGACGGCTGCATCGGTTTCCATACCGAAGCCCTGGTCAAGCTCGGTGCAACGCGCGAGGAGGTCGAGGAGACGCTCGGCATGGCCGTGTACATGGGCGGCGGGCCGTCGCTGATGTATGCCGCGGATGCGATCGCCGCCTACGAGCAGTTCCAGCAACAGACAGTTGCCGCCTGACGTCTGTGGTCCGAATCGCATGGGCGGGACCGGACGAGTCGTCTCGCCCGGTCCCGTCTGTCATGGCTTCATCGATTACCAGCGGTCCCGGCCGACACCGACGCCAATACTGACGCCGGGCGCGCGGATGCCGACGCCGCCGCGCGGACCATCGTCCCAGTCGCGATAGGTGCGGCGCTCATAGTAGCGGTCGCGCGGCATGGTCGCGTAGGAGTCGCGCACGATCACGCGCGAGCCGCCGCGGCTGCGATAGCAATTGCCGGAATCGTCGCAGACCAGCCGCACTTCCTGGACGAGATCGGGGCTGGTGTATTCGCTGGTCGTATAGACGTCGGCGGCCTTCGCGCCGCTCACCGCTGCCAAGGCTCCGACGCCAGCCAGCAATGCAATCGTGAATGTCCTCATCATGTCCTCCTCGAAACTGCCCTTGGCGGTAACAAGAAAGGGAGGCGATGATCGTTCCCGGCGGTCTTGCTGGTTTTTCCCGGAGCCGGATCGCATGTCGGCGTGATTTGTTCCTAGATCGGCTCGTAGCTTTCCGACCCGCAGATGTCGTCCGCCTCGGCGCGGCGGCGATCGACCACCTTTCCGCCTGATATGGTCACGATGTAGGTCTGTGGTCCGAGCGGCGATCCCGTCGCCGAGGTGAGCTGGGCCCGGACGCAAGCTGTCCAGCCCGGTCCCCGTACCTCACGATGGGGTGTGGCGACGTGCACCTCGCGCGGATAGGACGTGCTGAGGAAGACGAATTCGATCTGCTCGCGCACGACGCGTTTGACGTCGGGGGGCGCTTCCGGCGGCGGCTGCTCGGCCTCCTTCATGCGCATGAACTCGGGCACCGGTGCGCGGCTGTCGGCAAAGCCGCAGGCCCCGAGCGCGAGCGCGCTGGCCAGCAGCGCGGCGTGAGCAATAATCCGTAACATCCGTGAAGATCCCCTGCGGGCCAAAACATAGGCACGAATGCGATCCGACGAAGACCCGGCCGATCAAGATTCGCTGAAGCCAGGATTTCTTGAAGCCAGGATTTCTTGGAGCCAGGATTTCCTGAAGCCAAGATCTCCTGAAGCCCTGGAGCCCGCGGCATTGGCTATTCCATCATTGCCGGCTAGTTTGTACCCCAGACGAGGGGGATTGCGCCCATGAGGATTTTGGTCATAGCGGCCGCCGTGCTGGCGCTGGCGGTTGCCCCCGCGCAGGCGCAGATGGGTGGTGGCAGGCGTCAGCCTAACGAGGGCGGCCAGAAGGCGGACAACAAACCCAAGGTCGACGAGAAGGCCTACAAGGCCGCACTCGAGCGCATTCCCGAGTCCAAGGAGAAGTACGATCCGTGGAGCGGGGCGCGTCCGCCTGAACCTGCCAAGAAGCCGAAATAGGTGAGGCGGGCGTTGGCGAGCCGCCCGTGCTATTTGGCCGCTCTCATCACGCTCCTCGCATCGTCACCGCAGCCAAGCATCGGGCGGCAAACGGCTGGCCCATAGCGGGCCCGCTGGGCAGGCGAGGTTTCGTCGTCGTGCTCGACCGCGACACCGGCAAGCCCATGTGAGTCTGCGCGAGCCGTCGCCGTCGCATCAAAGCAATCATCATCGTGTTGTGGATGTGATGCGAACGATCATTCACATCATGTGCACTACTGTACGAAAGCGAGGCCGATGCGCTTCTCGCTGCGCCAGACGGCGCGGCATTTGCGCACGAAATTGTCGCGCGCGATCGCGAGCGTGAACGATTGCGGCAATGTGACGGTGGCGTCGAGGTCGATTGCGGCTCCGTTCGCCGACATGTTTCGCACCGTGCACGTGATGCCGCTGTTTTCAAAGGTGATCTTTCCACCCTTGAAAACCCGGTAACGCTGCGCTGCACGCTTCTCGATCATCCACGTTAATCCATAATGATCTTTGTGATGTAGTGCATAGAAATTACGTTGAACTAAACTCAATACTGGCGCTACTTGCATAGTGCTTCAGATTTCGTTTACGACGTCGAAGCGGAAGTCACTCCGCCCATTTTTCCCCAAGCCGTTCCTTTGTGGCGCTACACGCCGATGGAGATATTGATGAAGACCACGTTCTCGCTTCTGTTCGCCGCAGCGCTCTCGCTGTCGTCCATGCCCGCCCACGCCACCAAGCTCGATCTCGCGACCATGAGCTGCAAGCAGTTCCTGGAGAGCGGCGACGACACCATCAAGATGGTGCTGACCTGGATGGACGGCTGGTACAAGGGCGATGAAGAGAACGCGATCATCGACACCGACGTGTTCGTCCAGAACGCCAAGCAGTTCGGCAGCTATTGCGGAAAAAATCCGAACGTCAGCATCGTCACCGCGGCTGACGAAGTGCTCGGCAAGTAATTTCTCCGCGTGACGGCGCGACGCGAGATCACAACCGCGTTTCCCGGTCTCGACATGACGCCATCGAGAGCCGCGGTGCGCTTTGCGCTCATGCGGCTTTCTTCTTTCGAAGATGCTCACCCCGGCAGCATCGCGAACGCACTCGACACCATCGCCACCGGTTTGTTGTCGGTGGCCGAGAGCAGCGTGACCCGGCCAAAGCTCATGGTGCGCCCGAGTCGCACCACGCGGGCGTCGGCCAGCACGTCCGACGAGGAGACGGCGCGCATGAAATGCGTGGTCTGGTCGACCGTCGTCATCGGACGATAGCCGCGGTTGGCGGCAAGGTTCGCGATCACCATCGCGGTGTCGGCGAGCGCCATCAGCGCCTGGCCGCAGACCACGCCGCCGTTGCGGCACAGCCGTTCCGAGAACGGCATCCGCAGAAGCGCTGCGGGCTGCCAGTCCGGCACGTCCGGCGGCGGCAGGTGCTCGATGCGCTCGACCGACAGGTTGAGATCCTGGACCCAGGGCGCAAAGACCTCGCCGAGGATGCGTCGGGCCTCGGTGATGCCGAACTCGGCTTCTGGCTGCGATGGCATTGCTGTCGTTCCCTCCGTATTGTCGGATGTTCGGCATTCCGAGCGGGCCGGCGCGGCAAAGTCACCCGGTCTGCCGCGGGTCCCGTCGGCTTGAAAATGCCTGACTTCGCCCGGTATGATGCCACGGAGTGGGTATGGGTGGGTGATGTTGCGTCGGTATGTCCTCGTGTTTTGTCTGGCCGGGCTCGGCCTGTTGCTGAACGGGTGCACCAAGTGCGGCCCGATCTGGGACGACTGGCTCCACGCGCCGAAATCGTGCCGATCGGACCGGCTCTAGCGGGCCGAGCGGCCCCTGCGGTTGTGACAGGGGTGACAAGGCGCGGGCGACCCGCGCCGTCATGGATGATCAAGGAGTCAATGATGAAGCTTTTCCGTGTGGCCGCGGTGCTGGCTGTTCTGGCGGGACCGACCGTGCTGGCGGGACCGGCCTCTGCGCAACTGCCCAATATCAATTTGCTACAAGACGGGCCTAGCAAGACCCCGGAGGAGAAGGCCGCGGAAGCCGAGCGTGACAAGGCCTACAAGGAAACGCTGAAAAAGATTCCGGATTCCAAGGCGTCCAGCGATCCCTGGGGCGGCATGCGCTCCGACCCGCCGAAACAACCGGCGCCGCCAAAGGCGTCGGCCGCAACCGGGGCGCCGAAGAAGAAATCCGGCACGACTGCCAATTGACCTTCCGGCCGATCGGAGGCGGCTGGCGCCTTCGGCCGGGACTCCTCTTTGATCGGCCTGCTTCCTACATTGCGCGGGAGCGCATTGCGTCGAGGAGGACAGGGCATGGCCGATCGTCCGCGGGATCTCGCCGAGCGGATGGCGCGCCGGCGCAAGATGGGCGGCAAGCCCGGCCCGACGGCCGGCGACGGCTATCTGCGCGAGACCTTCACGCTGCCGCGCGCGGCGGCGCGGGAGAGGGCGCAGGCTTTCTTCGCCCGCTACCCCAAGGCCGGCTATATGAGCGCGGTCGAGACCTGGCGCGAGCTGCCCGGCGGCGACATCGAATTCACGATGCGGCGGCTGCCCAGCGCGGACTAGCGCCGGCCCCTATTCGAAGGTTTCGGACGTGATGCGGATCCGGAACACGGGCTCCTTGGCCTCGTCCAGCAGCTCCATGTGCCATTCGGAATTTTCCTGGAGCTTGCGGGCGATGCCGGCGGCCATGTCGGCGCAGAGGCTGGTCATCTCCCTCCAGGCCAAATCGCGATTTGCAAATTCCGACGCCTGGTCGGCACAGCCGGAATAGCTGCCGTTCCGGATTCGAAAAAAGTAGAGCGGCATGGTTCGTACCGATCGCGCCTGATGGCTCAGTCCCCACGGCCATAATCGCGGCAGTCCAATCCCAAACCATCGGCAGATCAATTCCGGGCGGCTACGGAATAGCCTCCCATGGACGCGGCTTGCGACCGATCGCCTTCAGCTCCCGATCGATGCGCAGCTGCACCCGCCGGATCGCCAACAGATCGATCTTGGTCTCGGTCCTGCCGGTCTTGATCTGCTCGCCGATCCGGAACTGCCACCGCCAGATCCCGGGAATTGCCGTCTTGGCGACGGTGAACTCGATGCCCCTGTGATTCATGGCCACCTCCCACGATTCACTTCCATCACTGAGAACATGCTGGGGGGCATTATATTCCAGCGAAAGCTAAATCTGTCGGTAAGTCCCGGATAGCCCACGGCTATCTCGCAAGCGTACGCACTTCCGAACGCCGGCCGCGCTCGGTGGCGCGAGACCTCATGCCCGTGGTTCTCCGACCAAGAACAGAGTTCCTGGGATGGGTAAGGGCGCCTTCCGGAACGCGGCGGCATGTGGCTTGCTTGGCCCGATGACGGTCAGCAACATGGGCGCGTCATGCTGGGCATTCCCCGCCGCTATTCTCATTTCGTGTTCGGAATCATCCAGTCCGGATTGACCTCGCTGGTCGCCGCGGGCATCGCCAGCCTTCCCGTGGGGAACGCGCTGGACTTCCTCGCGCACTGGCTGACGTCGTGGCTGATCGCATGGGCGGCGATGCTGCCGATCGTGTTGCTCGCGGCGCCGGCGATCCGCGCCTTCTCGCTGCGCCTGACGCGGGAGGAGGGCGGTTCGCAAACCGGCCGGCCGGCATGAAAATCGGCAAGAAAATTTGCAAGAAGATAAGCATGAAAAAACCCCGCTTGGGAAAGCCAAGCGGGGAGAAAGTTATTGGAGGCTGAGGTGCTGGGCTGCAACACCATAGCCGGACGACCCTAGCCGGCTCAGCTTACGACAGCCTGACAAGGCCCGACGGCGGCAGCGAAAGCCAGAGCTCGGGGGCCGCACACTGGCCCTGCACCGGTCCCAATTTCGACATCCGTTCGCACAACTCAGGACACAACGGCAGGCGAGATTTCGCAGCGACGGTGCTGCCATGGGGGAAACGTGGCGTGCCGGCAACGGGGTGGCATCATGGACAACGTAGAGCGGTCATTCGCCGCCGCGACGGCGGCTGGCTTCGTC
Source organism: Bradyrhizobium sp. MV1.5 (assembly GCF_055807615.1). NCBI lineage: Bacteria > Pseudomonadati > Pseudomonadota > Alphaproteobacteria > Hyphomicrobiales > Nitrobacteraceae > Bradyrhizobium > Bradyrhizobium sp. MV1.5. The sequence continues at coordinate 70,637 of NZ_JBVVPL010000019.1, forward strand.
GTGCTGGTGATTGGGATCGGGTTGCTGGTTCTGCTGTAGGCGGTGTTGGCTGCGGGAGACGGCTCGGGGTGGAAGGCCCATGCGCGCCTTTCAAAACACGAAAACAACCCCATGCACAGTAGCCCGCCTACAAATTCCACCATGAAATCAATGGCCTACTGGTAGTATTTAGATACCTCATCGGCTCGGACTCACCTCCATGGCCATCCGAATCTCGATCCCCGTGCCGATTCCATGAGATCAACGGACGGCCGCTCCGGCACCGTCGCCGGCGCGTTGCCGCTGGCGAACACCGCCACGCCTGACGCGTCGGCCGGCTGGCCTCGGCTCCGCCGCCCTCGTCCCGGCGGCTAATGAACCTTGATCGCGTCCAGCGGCAAATGGAGTTCGGCGGCACGCTCTTCGCGGTCTTTCTTGCGGAACTCGTTTTCCTTGCGCTCGAACTTGCTCATCTCCTCCCGCGCCGCCTCCAGCAGCGGAATGCGCCGGATCGTATCGTGATGCATGTTGTCCGTCATGACTGAGGTCCCCAGAGTTGCGGTCCCGTCCAAGAGAAGACCGCAGACCGCGAAAGGTTCGGTGCCGCAGGATTACGGAATTCTGACGGCGCGCGGCTCATCCGTCTTTGATGCGTGTCAGGCAAGACCAAAATCGCAAAAGAACATATTGCGAACCTAGAACAAATGGGGTACATTGGTTTTATCGCCGCGCCGCCTCGCCAATCGTTTGTCCCTCACGCGAATCCTCGTCATAAGGAGCACGACCCGATGTCCACCACTGCCCTGCGTATCGTCGAAGGATCCTCCATGGACAAGAGTAAAGCTCTGGCCGCCGCACTCTCCCAGATCGAGCGGCAGTTCGGCAAGGGCTCGGTGATGAAGCTCGGCAAGAACGACCGTTCGATGGATGTCGAGGCGGTGTCCTCGGGGTCGCTCGGGCTCGATATCGCGCTCGGGATCGGCGGCCTGCCGAAGGGGCGCGTCGTGGAGATCTACGGGCCGGAATCCTCGGGCAAGACCACGCTGGCGCTGCACACGGTGGCGGAAGGGCAGAAGAAGGGCGGCATCTGCGCGTTCATCGACGCCGAGCACGCGCTCGACCCGGTCTATGCACGCAAGCTGGGCGTCAATATCGACGAGCTCCTGATCTCGCAGCCGGACACCGGCGAGCAGGCGCTGGAAATCTGCGACACGCTGGTGCGCTCCGGCGCGGTCGACGTGCTGGTGATCGATTCGGTCGCGGCGCTGGTGCCGAAGGCCGAGCTCGAGGGCGAGATGGGCGATGCGCTGCCGGGTCTGCAGGCCCGTCTGATGAGCCAGGCGCTGCGCAAGCTGACGGCCTCCATCAACAAGTCCAATACCATGGTGATCTTCATCAACCAGATCCGCATGAAGATCGGTGTGATGTACGGCTCGCCGGAAACCACCACCGGCGGCAACGCGCTGAAATTCTATGCCTCCGTCCGCCTCGACATCCGCCGCATCGGCGCGATCAAGGAGCGCGACGAAGTGGTCGGCAACACCACGCGCGTCAAGGTCGTCAAGAACAAGCTGGCGCCGCCCTTCAAGCAGGTCGAGTTCGATATCATGTACGGCGAGGGTGTCTCCAAGATGGGCGAGATCCTCGATCTCGGCGTCAAGGCCGGCATCGTCGAGAAATCCGGCGCATGGTTCTCCTATGACAGCCAGCGTCTTGGCCAGGGCCGCGAGAATTCGAAAGCGTTCCTGAAGGCCAACCCCGACATCACCGCCAAGATCGAGACCTCGATCCGCCAGAACTCCGGCCTGATCGCCGAGCAGATTCTCGCCGGCAGCCCCGAGCGTGACGCCGACGGCGAGGAGCCGGGGGACGAGTAAGCTTCAACAGTAAAGTTTTTCGCGAGGAGCGGGCGCTGAGGACGTTGAGTTGCCGACGTCTTCGGCGCCTGTTTCGTTTGGGTTTGGTCGCGCTCGGGGGTCGCGATGAAGCGGTTGCGCCCGAAGACGACATGTGGCGCCACAACCGGATCTATCGCTGGCGGGGTGGCACGGAGCTGACCAACGAACGGCTGTGGCGATGGGATCGCGAAAGCCGATTGCTGGTTGGGCCTTAGATAAATAAAATCGTGTGCCGTAGGCTGTAGGATGGGTAGAGCGAAGCGAAACCCATCGCACTTTCCATCCTTAGAACGGAATGCAGTGATGGGTTTCGCTACGCTCTACCCATCCTACGCAGCGTGTTACTCCGCCGCTTCCGCATAATCGCTCACCGGCGGGCAGGAGCACACCAGATTGCGGTCGCCATAGACGTTGTCGACGCGCCCGACCGGGGACCAGTATTTGTCGGTGCGCGAGGTGCCCGCGGGGAAGCAGCCCTCGGCGCGGGTGTAGGCGCGCTTCCAATCGTCGTCCGCGATGTCGTGCACGGTGTGGGGGGCGTTGCGCAGCGGGGACGCCTCGATCTTGAAGCGGCCAGCCTCGACCTCGGCGATTTCCTTCCGGATCGCGATCATGGCGTCGCAGAAACGATCGAGCTCCGCCTTGGATTCCGATTCGGTCGGCTCGATCATCAGCGTGCCCGGCACCGGGAAGCTCATGGTGGGCGCATGGAAGCCGTAGTCAATCAGGCGCTTGGCGATGTCGTCGACGGTGACGCCGGACGTCGTCTTCAGCCCGCGGGGATCGACGATGCACTCATGTGCGACGCGGCCCTTTTCGTTCTTGTAGAGCACCGGGAAGTGCGCATCGAGCCTTGCTGCGACGTAGTTGGCGTTGAGGATCGCGATCTCGGTGGCGCGCTTGAGGCCTTCGCCGCCCATCATCAGGATGTAGATGTAGGAGATGGTCAGGATCGAGGCCGAGCCGAACGGTGCGGCCGACACGGGCCCGACCGGCGCTTTCCCATCCGTCACGGGGTGGCCCGGGAGGAACGGCGCGAGATGCGCCTTGACGCCGATCGGTCCCATGCCCGGGCCGCCGCCGCCATGCGGGATGCAGAAGGTCTTGTGCAGGTTGAGATGGCTGACATCGGCGCCGTAGTCGCCGGGCCGCGACAGCCCGACCTGCGCGTTGAGGTTGGCGCCATCGAGATAGACCTGGCCGCCATGGCCATGCACGATGTCGCAGATCTCGCGGATGTGCTCCTCGAACACGCCATGGGTCGAGGGATAGGTGATCATGACCGCGGCGAGGTCGTTCGAATGCTTCTCGGCCTTGGCGCGGAGATCGTTGACGTCGACGTCGCCGTTCTTCTGGCAAGCGACCACCACCACGTCCATGCCGACCATCGCGGCCGAGGCCGGGTTGGTGCCGTGGGCGGAGGAGGGGATGAGGCATATCTTGCGATGGCTCTGCCCACGCGCCGCGTGATAGCCACGGATGGCCAGAAGCCCGGCATATTCGCCTTGCGCACCGGAATTCGGCTGCAGCGAGATCGCGTCATAGCCGGTGATGTCGCACAGCCACTTCTCCAGGCGCGCGAACAGCGCGTGATAGCCGCGCGCCTGCTCGCGCGGGGCGAAAGGATGAAGCGAGCCGAATTCGGGCCAGGTCAGCGGCATCATCTCGGTGGTCGCGTTCAGCTTCATGGTGCACGAGCCGAGCGGAATCATCGCGCGGTCGAGCGCGAGGTCGCGGTCGCTGAGCTTGCGCATGTAGCGCAGCATCTCGGTTTCTGAGCGATGCGCATGGAAGACGGGGTGGGTGAGGAAAGAGGTCGCGCGCTTGAGCGCCTCCGGCAGCGCCTCACGCGTGGTGGCGTCGATCTCGGCATAGGCAAGCTGGCCGCCGAAGGCGCGCCAGACTGCTTCCACCGCCGCTGGCGTGGTGGTCTCGTCGAGCGCGATCCGCAATGCGGTTTCGCCGACGCCAAGGTTGATCTTTTCGGCAGCGGCGCGCGCGACGATCTCGGCACGTTTGCTACCTGCATCCACGCTGAGCGTGTCGAAGAAGCTATCGGACTGCAGCGCAAAGCCGAGCTTGCGCAGGCCTGCAGCCAGCACGGCCGCGCGGCGATGCACATTGCGTGCGATCTGCGAAAGGCCTTCGGGGCCGTGATAGACCGCATACATCGAAGCGATCACGGCGAGCAGCACCTGCGCGGTGCAGATGTTGGAGGTCGCCTTCTCGCGACGGATGTGCTGCTCGCGGGTCTGCAGCGCGAGGCGATAGGCAGGCATCCCGCGCGAGTCCACGGAGAGGCCGACGATGCGGCCGGGCAGCGAACGCTTGAGCGCATCGCGCACTGCCATATAGGCCGCGTGCGGTCCGCCATAGCCCATCGGCACGCCGAAGCGCTGGGCAGAGCCGATCGCGATGTCGGCGCCGAGCTCGCCGGGCGAGGCGAGCAGTGTCAGGGCAAGGAGATCGGCGGCGATGATGGCGAGCGCGCCCTTGGCCTTCAGGCTGGCGATCGCGGGCCTGAGGTCGCGCACAGCGCCTGAGCTGCCCGGATATTGCAGCAGCGCACCGAGCACGTCGGTCTTGTCGAGATCGGTGAGGGGATCGCCGACGACCAGGGTCCAGCCCAGGGGCTCCGCGCGGGTGCGCATCACGGCGAGCGTCTGCGGATGCACGTCCTTGTCGACGAAGAAGGCTCTTGCTTCAACTTTCGAGTGTCGCTCCGCGAGCGCCATCGCTTCGGCGGCAGCGGTGGCCTCGTCGAGCAGCGAGGCGTTGGCGACGTCGAGCCCGGTGAGGTCGCAGATCATGGTCTGGAAGTTGAGCAGAGCCTCGAGGCGGCCCTGGCTGATCTCGGGCTGGTAGGGCGTGTAGGCCGTGTACCAGGCCGGGTTCTCCAAAATGTTGCGCTGGATCACTGCGGGCAGGATCGTGCCGGAATAGCCTTGGCCGATCAGGGAGGTGAAGACCTGGTTCTGGGCGGCGAGCTCGGCCATATGCGCGATCGCCTCGGTCTCGCTGAGCGGCTTGCCGAGATCGAGTGGGGCGGCCTGCCGGATCGAAGCGGGCAGCGTCTGCGCCATCAGCGCGTCGACGCTGTTCGCGCCGACGGCCTCGAGCATCGCGGTGACGTCGCGTGCCGAGGGACCGATGTGGCGGCGTACGAAGCCGGTGGTGTCGCCGTTGGATTTGCGGTGCGCGGTCATCATGGGTCCTCGCTTTAGGTCATCTGTCGTCGTCACGCCCGCAGGCGCAGGGGCAATCGCATAAGCGGATCACGTTGCTTCGGCACGTCCGTGCCACAAACTCGTCATGCCCGGGCTTGTCCCGGGCATCCACGTTCTTGGTGTCGCGCGAAGGCTGTGGATGGCCGGGACAAGCCCGGCCATGAGTGGAAATATCCCGTACACTCTCGTGCGATAGCCCTGCGCCTTCGCGGGGCATGACAGTGAGTGTGTGGAGACGGATCGTCTCATATCCTCACGCCGTGTGAGCCTTATACGCCGCTTCATCCATGAGGCCGCCGAGCTCGCTCTTGTCGGCCATCTTGATCTTGAAGAACCACGCCTTGCCCTGCGCATCCGAGTTCACCAGCGCCGGCTCGCTCGCGAGCTCGGGGTTGGTCTCGAGCACCTCGCCCGTAACAGGCGCGTAGACGTCCGATGCGGCCTTGACCGATTCCACGACGGCGGCGGCTTCGGTCTTCTTCAGCGTGCGGCCGAGCTTGGGCAATTCGACGAACACGACGTCGCCGAGCTGCGACTGCGCGTAGTCGGTGATCCCGACGGTGGCGACATCGCCGTCGATCGCGAGCCATTCGTGGTCGGAGGTGTAGAGCGTCGTGGTCATTTTCTCGGTCCTCAGCGTTTGTAGGTGTTTTTCACGAAGGGCATGGCGGCGATTTGCACGGCCAGGCGCTGGCCGCGCACTTCGGCGAAGAGTTTTGTGTCGATCGCGCTCGATGCGGTGGGCACATAGCCCATCGCGACCGGCGCATTCAGGCTCGGGCCGAAGCCGCCCGAGGTGACCTTTCCGATCGGCTCGCCGGAGGTCGCGTCCGCAAACAGCAGCGCGCCCTCGCGCACCGGCGCGCGGCCCTCGGTGCGCAGTCCGATGCGGCGGCGGGATGCGCCGTGGTCGAAATGGGCCAGAATCTTTGCCGCGCCGGGAAAGCCGCCGGCGCGCGCGCCGTCGGTGCGGCGGCTCTTCTGCACCGACCATTCCAGCGCGGCCTCGACCGGCGTGGTCGCGGTGTCGATGTCGTGGCCGTAAAGACAAAGCCCGGCCTCGAGCCGCAGGCTGTCGCGGGCGCCGAGCCCGATCGGCATCACGTCCAGATTGTCCAGCAGCGCCCTGGCGAGCCGTTCGGCATCGCCGGCAGGAATCGAAATCTCGAACCCGTCCTCGCCGGTATAGCCGGAGCGCGAGACGAAGCAGTCGAGGCCGGCGACCCTGTGCGGGCCGGAATCCATGAACTTCATGGCGGGCGCCTTTGCACATAATTTCGCCAGCGCGGATTCCGCCTTCGGCCCTTGCAGCGCGATCAGCGCGCGGTCGGCAAGCTGCTCGATCATGCAGTCGTCCGAGAGATTCGCGCGCAGATGCGCCTCGTCCTCGGCCTTGCAGGCGGCGTTGACGACCAGGAAGAGGTGATCGCCGAAATTGGCGACCATCAGATCGTCCAGAATCCCGCCCTCGGCATTGGTGAACTGGGCGTAGCGCTGCCGGCCCGGCGCAATCGCCAAGATGTCCTGCGGCACCAACCGCTCCAGCGCACGGGCGGCGTCCTCGACTTTGCCGGACTTCGGCCTGAGCGCGATCTGACCCATGTGGGAGACGTCGAACAGGCCGGCCGCGTTGCGGGTATGAAGGTGCTCCTTCAGGACTCCGGCCGGATATTGCACCGGCATGTCATAGCCAGCGAACGGCACCATCTTGCCGCCGAGCGAGACATGCAGGTCGTAAAGGGGGGTGCGTTTCAGGGAGTCTTTGTCGTCACGCGCAAGCATCGGGGGGCCCTCGGCGGTTCCCCGGGAACGATTTCCCGTGGACACCAGTCGAAGCCCCATCTGTCGCTGTGCCTGAGAGTATTATCCCGTCGGCGGACGCTATCCGGGTTAAGCCCGTCGGCGCCTCTTTCCAGATGCTGTCAAAGCCACGCGGTCCTTTTGCCTGAGAGTTTCCGGGGCGGTTGCTCCTTCGGCGCCGGCTACCAGTGCCGGTCTCTCCCGACGTGGCCGTACGATACAGATAGGTAAAGACCACAGGCCGGCCAAGCCTGTCAACGCGGCATCGGCGGCTTTCCAACGGATTGCAAGGGGATTGCAAACCTGCGGCAACGCCTTGATCTGTCTGCACAGTTTCTGGACAGCGAAGCTGGCCTTGTCTAAAAGCGCTTTGACCCGCAGATATCAGCCCAAACTCGCGGTTTGGATGGCTGGAAGGCGGGTGCAAGCACACCCGATTGGATGAACATGAGCGGCGTCAACGAGATCAGGTCGACCTTTCTGAACTTCTTTGCCGAGAACGGCCACGAGATCGTGTCGTCCTCGCCATTGGTGCCGCGCAACGATCCGACGTTGATGTTCACCAATGCCGGCATGGTGCAGTTCAAGAACGTCTTCACCGGCGTCGAGAAGCGGCCCTATCAGCGCGCCACCACCTCGCAGAAATGCGTGCGCGCCGGCGGCAAGCACAACGACCTCGACAATGTCGGCTACACCGCGCGCCATCTCACGTTCTTCGAGATGCTCGGCAACTTCTCGTTCGGCGACTATTTCAAGGAGCGCGCGATCGAGCTGGCCTGGAAGCTGATCACCAAGGAATACGGGCTCAAGAAGGACAAGCTGCTCGTCACGGTCTACCACACCGACGACGAGGCGGCGGACCTCTGGAAGAAGATCGCCGGCTTCTCCGACGACCGCATCATCCGCATCCCGACCTCGGACAATTTCTGGGCGATGGGCGACACCGGCCCGTGCGGCCCGTGCTCGGAGATCTTCATCGATCGCGGCGAGCACATCTGGGGCGGGCCTCCGGGCTCGCCTGAGGAGGACGGCGATCGCTTCCTCGAATTCTGGAATCTGGTGTTCATGCAGTACGAGCAGGTGACGAAGGAGGAGCGCGTGGCGCTGCCGCGTCCCTCGATCGACACCGGCATGGGGCTGGAGCGCATGGCCTGCATCATGCAGGGTGTCGATAGCGTGTTCGAAACCGACCTGTTCCGTCATTTGATCGACGCAACGGCATCCGCTCTCGGAAGCGGACCGAACGAGCAGACCGTGGCCTCGTTCCGCGTCATCGCCGACCATCTGCGTTCCTCGGCCTTCCTCGTCGCCGACGGCGTGCTGCCCTCGAACGAGGGCCGCGGCTATGTGCTGCGCCGGATCATGCGCCGCGCGATGCGCCATGCGCAGCTGCTTGGTGCGAAAGAGCCGCTGATGCATCGGCTGGTCTGGGCGCTGGTGCGCGAGATGGGCCAGGCCTATCCGGATTTGATGCGCGCGGAAAATCTGATCGAGGAAACGCTGCGGCTGGAAGAAACCCGCTTCCGCAAGACGCTGACGCGCGGCCTCGCCATTCTCGACGAGAAGAGCGCGTCCTTAAAGAAGGGCGACATGTTCGACGGCGACGTCGCCTTCACGCTGTACGACACTTACGGCTTCCCGCTCGATTTGACGCAGGACGCGCTGAAGTCGCGCGGCATCAGCGTCGATCAGGCCTCCTTCACCGACGCGATGGAGCGTCAGAAGGCCAAGGCGCGCGAGTCCTGGAAAGGGTCTGGCGAAGCTGCTTCCGAGGCGATCTGGTTCCCGCTGCGTGAGAAGCTGGGCGCAACCGAATTCCTGGGTTATGAGACCGAGAGCGCCGAAGGCGTGGTGACCGCGCTGGTCAAGGACGGCAAGGAAGCGACGAGCCTCAAGGCCGGCGACACGGGCGCGATCGTGCTGAACCAGACGCCGTTCTACGCAGAATCCGGCGGGCAGGTCGGCGACACCGGCGTGTTGACCGGCGAGGGCGGCATCAAATTCCGCGTCACCGACACGCAGAAGAAGCTCGGCGATTTCTTCGTTCACGTCGGCACGGTCGAGAGCGGCGAGCTCAAGCTCGGCACCGCGCTGCAGCTCGAAGTGGATCACGGCAGGCGCTTTTCGATCCGCGCGCATCACTCGGCCACGCATCTCATTCACGAGGCGCTGCGCCAGGTGCTCGGCGATCACATCGCCCAGCGCGGCTCGATGGTCGCGCCGGACCGTTTACGTTTTGACTTCGTGCATCCGAAGCCGATCAGCGCGGAAGAGCTCGCGCGCGTCGAGGACATCGCCAACGACGTGGTGCTGGAGAATGACGAAGTCTCGACCCGCGTCATGGGCGTGGACGAGGCCCGCGAAGCCGGCGCACGCGCGCTGTTCGGCGAGAAATATGGCGACGAGGTTCGCGTCGTCTCGATGGGCCGGACCGCGCGCGAGCGCGGCGCCAACGCACTCGGCTGGTCGGTCGAGCTGTGCGGCGGCACGCATGTGAAGCGCACCGGCGACATCGGGCTGATCACGCTGACGGGCGAGAGCGCGGTCGCCTCCGGCGTGCGCCGCATCGAGGCGCTGACCGGCAACTACGCGCGAAAACACGCCAACGACACCATGGCCCTGGCGAAGACAGCGGCCCACGAGCTGCGCACCTCGATCGACGACGTCCCGGCGCGCATTGCCGCGCTGATGGAGGACCGCAAGAAGCTCGAGCGCGAACTCTCCGACGCCCGCAAGAAGCTGGCGATGGGCGGCGGTGCAGCTTCGAGCAACGGCGCGGCCTCCGGCGTGCGCGAGGTCGGCGACGTCAAGCTGATGGCGCGCGCGGTCGAGGGCATCGAGATGAAGGATCTCAAGAGCCTTGCCGACGACGGCAAGAAGCAGATCGGCTCCGGTGTCGTCGCCATCGTCGGCGTCACCGAGGATGGCAAGGCCGGCGTCGTGGTCGGCGTCACCGCCGACCTCACCTCGCGTTTCAATGCGGTCAATCTGGTGAAGGTCGCCTCCGAAGCGCTCGGCGGCAAGGGTGGCGGCGGGCGGCCCGACATGGCGCAGGCCGGTGGCCCCGATGGCGCGAATGCGGCCGCGGCGCTCACGGCGATCGAAAAAGCCATGACTGAACAAAAATCGGCCGGCGCGTAAGCAGGTGCGCCCCGTTCCGCGAGGACGTGGCTCAACCGATCCCGATCTGAGGGATCGCCTCTACGAATTGCTGGAGCACGATCCGCTGGCCTACTCGGTCGGATCGCGCTTCATCCAGCTGATCATCGGCGTCATCGTGCTCGACGTCGCTGCGATGATCCTTGCCTCGGTGCCGGAGCTGGACGCGCAATTCGGCGCGCTGTTCGCGGGCATCACCATCCTGTCCGTGATCGTGTTCGCGCTGGAATATGCGGCGCGGCTGTGGACCGTGGCGGGCCATACCCAGCGCACGGCGTCCGCGCTGTCGGACCGGCTCGGCTATGTCTTCTCCGCGCTCGGCATCATCGATCTCCTCGCGTTCCTGCCGGCCGCGATCGTGCTGGCCACCGGCCGGCATGCGACGCTGGCAGCGCTCGGCGTGCTGCCGTTCTTCAAGCTGGTGCGCTACTCGCCGGCGATGCGTTCGCTGCTCGCGGCCGTCCATGCCGAGCGGCGGGCGCTTATCGGCTGCATCGTCATCCTGATCGGCGCGGTTCTGACGTTTGCCTCGCTGCTCTACGCCATCGAGCGCGACGTGCAGCCGGACAAGCTCGGCACCATTCCGCAGGCGATGTGGTGGGCGATCGTGACGCTCGGCACCGTCGGCTATGGCGACGTCGTGCCGGTGACGGCGTTTGGAAAATTCATCTCCGTCTTCACCATCATCAGCGGATTTGCCATGATCGCGCTGCCGGTCGCGATCATCTCGACGGCCTTTGCGGAAGAGGTGAAACGGCGCGACTTCGTGGTCACCTGGGGCATGCTGGCGCGGGTGCCGCTGTTCTCGCATCTCAGCGCGTCCGAGATCGCCGACATCATGCGGCTGCTGCGGGCGCGCACGATCGAGCAGGGCGAGATCCTGGTGCGGCGGGGCGATGCGGCTTCGTCGATGTATTTCATCACCGCCGGCGAGGTCGAGATCGCGCTGCCGAACCAGCAGGTGCGGCTCGCGGATGGCACCTTCTTCGGCGAGATCGCGCTGCTGCACAAGACCAAACGCAGCGGCACGGTGACGGCGACGCGCAAGACCCGCCTGCTGGTGCTCGACGCCCAGGATTTTCACGCTTTGATCGAACGCATGCCGACGCTCGCCGCGCATGTCCACAAGACGGCGAAGGCGCGGCTGGAGGGCAGCGGCGACCTTGCGGTGGCGGAGCTGGCGCAGGCGGAGCGCGAAGGCACCGACCGCTGAGGGCTCAGCTCTTCTTCAGGAAAGCATACTCGGCCGAATAGGGCGCGCTCTTGAAATCGCCGGCCTTGTCGCACGCGCCGTCGAGCTTGCCGCCGTGGGTGTTGATGCGCTGAACCGTGGTCACGGGCGTGAGGACGCCGCTGCCGCGGTGGGCGGTGACTTCCAGTTTCAGCAAGGGAATGTCGGCCGCGGTCGCACCCGGCGCGTTGCCGGCGACCTTGGCGGCCACGGCGCTGCCGTCGGCATGCTCCCAGTTCGGCCCGGCATAGTGCCGGCCGATCGTCTTGCCCTCGGACAGCAGGGTGGCAATCGGCTCGCGAAAAGCCCAGGCGAGCTTGCCGTCGGTGCCGGCCTTGCACTCATAGACCTGCGCGCCCTCGGCGTGGACGCTGAGCACGATGCTCTCGCCGGGCGCGGCGATGGCGTCGGGGAGCGGGTCGGCGGCCAGAACCGGTCCAGCGAGCAGCAACAGGCAGGGGACGGCAAGCTTGATCGACATGGTCGCATCTCCGCGCAAAGGTCTCAAAAAGAACGGGCCGCGCTTGCGACGCGGCCCGTGATGATGTCCGACCGCAGTCGGGCGAAATTGCGGACAGCTTACGCCGCCAGCGCCTTCCCGAGGTTCTCGGCGACCTTGTCGAGGAAGCCGGTGGTCGAGAGCCAGCGCTGGTCGGCGCCGACCAGGAGCGCGAGGTCCTTCGTCATGTAGCCTTCCTCGACGGTGTCGACGCAGACCTTCTCCAGGGTGTTGGCGAACTTGGCGAGCTCGGCATTGTTGTCGAGCTTGGCGCGGTGCGACAGGCCGCGGGTCCAGGCGAAGATCGACGCGATCGAGTTGGTCGAGGTCTCCTTGCCCTTCTGGTGCTCGCGGTAGTGGCGGGTCACGGTGCCGTGGGCGGCTTCGGCTTCCACCGTCTTGCCGTCGGGGGTGAGGAGGACCGAGGTCATCAGGCCGAGCGAGCCGTAGCCCTGCGCCACCGTGTCGGACTGCACGTCGCCGTCATAGTTCTTGCAGGCCCAGACATAGCCGCCGGACCATTTCAGCGCCGAGGCGACCATGTCGTCGATCAGGCGGTGCTCGTAGGTCAGGCCCTTGGCGTCGAATTCCTTCTTGAACTCGCGCTCGTAGATGTCCTGGAAGATGTCCTTGAAGCGACCGTCATAGATCTTCATGATCGTATTCTTGGTCGAGAGATAGACCGGGTAGTTGCGCAGCAGGCCGTAGTTGAGCGAAGCGCGTGCGAAGTCGATGATGGAATCGTCGAGATTGTACATCTGCATGGCGACGCCGGCGCCGGGCGCCTTGAACACTTCACGCTCGATCACGGTACCGTCCTCGCCGACGAACTTCATCGTCAGCGTACCCTTGCCCGGGAACTTGATGTCGGTGGCGCGGTACTGGTCGCCATAGGCGTGGCGGCCGATGATGATTGGCTTGGTCCAGCCGGGAACCAGGCGCGGCACGTTCTTGCAGATGATCGGCTCGCGGAAGATCACGCCGCCGAGGATGTTGCGGATGGTGCCGTTCGGCGACTTCCACATCTGCTTGAGATTGAACTCCTTCACCCGGGCCTCGTCGGGGGTGATGGTGGCGCACTTGACGCCGACGCCGACCTTCTTGATGGCCTCGGCGGCGTCGATCGTCACCTGATCGTTGGTCTCGTCACGGTATTCCATGCCCAGGTCGAAATAGAGCAGCTCGACATCCAGGAACGGGTTGATCAGCTTGTCCTTGATGTACTGCCAGATGATCCGGGTCATCTCGTCGCCATCGAGTTCGACGACGGGGTTGGACACCTTGATTTTTGCCATGATCGGGGAAGCCTCTTGGGAACGGCGCTTGTGGCGCGCCACGGGAATATCCGCCGCCTCTTAGCACCGGGACGCGGCCGGCGAAAGCCAAGGGATTATGCACTTTTAGCTCATCCAGCCCCCGCAGATGGGGGGCGGGAGCAGCCCTGCCGCGGGGACCGGGCTGAGGTTTCAGACGAGATTCAAAAGTCGAATCCAACCCGTTATTTCCCTTGAGAATTTCGTCAGGACAGGCAAACGACAGGCGGACGGTCAGCCGGCCCGAGAGCAGGTCGAGACCGGGTCGAGACCAGGCCAGGAATGGCCTTGAATCAATTCATGAAGAGCGCCTCTCCAAGGCCTTGAGAACCAGTGTGAAAGCGAAGCGCGATGTCGGGGACTGACAAGAGCAAGGCGGGCCTTTCCCTCGACGGTCCCATCGTGATCCTGGTCGAGCCGCAGCTTGGCGAAAACATCGGCATGGCCGCGCGCGCCATGGGCAATTTTGCGCTTTCAGCGCTGCGCATCGTCAACCCGCGTGACGGCTGGCCGAACATCGCCGCCCAGCGCGCCGCGGCCGGGGCCGACTATATTCTGGACAAGGTCGAATTGTTCGACACGGTCGGTGAGGCCGTCGCCGACCTCGACCTGCTGTTCGCCACGACCGCGCGCCCCCACGACCAGGCCAAGCCGGTGGTGGGGCCCGAAGCCGCAGCTAGCGAGATTTCCGGGCACGTCGCGGCGGGCGGCAAGGCCGGTATCCTGTTCGGCCGGGAGCGCTGGGGCCTGACCAATGAGGAGGTCGGGCTCTCCAACCGCATCATTACCTTCCCGGTCAATCCGGGCTTTGCCTCGCTCAACCTCGCCCAGGCGGTGCTGCTGGTCGGCTACGAATGGTTCAAGCGCGCGACCTCCGGCGAGCTGCCGCACGCCATGCCGGAGCGCTCCGAGCGCGCCTCGCAGCACCAGATGCAGGCCTTCTTCGACAATCTGATCCGCGAGCTCGACCGGGTCGAATTTCTGCGCCCGGCCGAGAAGCGCGACACCATGCTGGTGAACCTGCGCAACATCTTCACCCGGATGGAGCCGACCAAGCAGGACATGCACACCCTGCATGGGGTGGTGATGGCAATCGCGGAAGGGCGCAAGGGCCCGGCCAAGGGCGGCGTGCTCGACGGCGAGCAGGCCACGCGCCTGCGCGCGCTTTTGGCCGAGCACGGGCAGGGCGGCGGCGTGCCCGACAGCGGCTCCACCGTGCGCGGCCTCGCCCGCCTGCTCCGCCGCAACCCGACCGACGCCGAGCGCCTGCTCTGGCAGGCGCTCACACGCGATCGCCGTTTCGCAGGAGGATTCAAGCGCCAGACCCCTGTGGGGCGGCACATCCCGGACTTCGTCTCGTTCCCGCACCGGATCGCGATCGAGCTGGTGAACGCGGGTGAGAACGAGGCGATCGTCGCGGATCGTGTGGCGAGGCGAGCGTGGCTGGAGGCGCGGGACTATCGGGTGATCGAGATGCGGGCGGCGGACGTGGAGCGGGATATCGAGGTGGAGCTGGTGCGGCTGCAGGGGATGATCGAGCAGAGCGCGTAGGCTTCGTAGGGTGGGCAAAGCGAAGCGTGCCCACCATGTTGCGCAACGAAGCTGAGACGGAATGGTGGCACGGCGCTACGCGCCTTTGCCCACCCTACGAGATCGAGTTTACATCATCCGCGCCCGAGCTGCACGTCGCGATCAACTGCAATCCATGTCGTCTTCGCAACAGCCAGCAATCTCCCCGCTCCATCATGCACCGCAGCCTCGGCCATGCGCTTGCGGCCGTCGCGGCCCGTCGGCCAGGCCGTGATGATGCAGCGTTCTCCCGGGCGCGGGCGGGCCTCGATCCGCGCCGACATCCGCCCCAGCAGCAACGGTGCTTTGTCGAAGCTGCCGCTGTCCTGATCGCAATTGCAGGCAAAGCCGGTGGGGCAATCGAGTGCCGACCAGAGGAATTCGGGGGCGACCAGGCCATCCTCGGCGGCCAGATTCTGATCCGGGGTCCAGCTCGCCGCGAGAACGGCCTTCTGCGTATGACCTGCAAGCGAGCCCGCGAAAATGCGCAAACCATCTCCCTTCGCCCTTGCGGGACCGCACACGAAACATGTCGGCAGCGGATGCTCGTGCGGCTCGATCGGGGTCAGCAATTCGGCGGCGCAGGCCTCCTCGAAGCTGGCTGTCTCCACGCGTGCAAGCTCCACGCTTGCCGCTCGCCCGGTCGCGACGATCTTGTCGCCGTCGCGAAGCTCCCATGTGCCGTCGCTCGCGACCACATCGAGCGGCGTGTCCAGCGGAGGCGGTGCGCGCAGCGTCACCTCCGCGGCGCCGGGAATGTGGCGGGCGAGCCGGCCACAGACATAGCCGCCGTTGCCGGAGTTCGGAGGACCGCAAAAGCGTTTGTCGATGATGATCTGTGTCATCGGTTTTGTTCTCTCTTCCCGGCTCACCTTACCTGATCTTGAGGACAATTCGGCCCTGAACTGTTCGGTTGGCCACGGCACGCATTGCTTCGCCGGCATCCTCCAAGCGAAGGACGCGATCGACGTGCGGGCGGATTTTTGCGCCGGCCAGCAATTGCATCAGCGCGTCGTTCATGCGCGCGGCTTCCGCGGAGAATTTTTCCGCCCAGGCGCCGACGAAGACGCCGAGGATGGAATAGTTCTTCAACAGCGGCAGGTTCATCGGGAGCTGCGGAATTTCGCCGCTGGTGAAGCCGATCGGCATCAGCCGTCCGCCCCATTTCATCGACCGGGCCATCTGCTGGAATATCTCGCCGCCGATAGTGTCGAAGCCGATATCGATGCCTTCGCCACCGGTGATCGCCTTGATCCGGTCGCGCAGATTCTCGGTGCGATAGTTGATGATCTCGCTGGCGCCGTAACTCTGGACCAGGGCAGCCTTGTCATCGGAGCCGACACCGGCGATGACACACAGGCCCAGATCACGGCCGAGATCGACCGCGGCAAGGCCAACTCCGCCGGCAGCACCGGTGACGAACAGCGTTTCGTCGCGCTGCGCCCGGGCCCGCTCGACCAGCGCACAATAGGCCGTGCCGTAATTGTGCAGGACCGTCGCCGCTGCTTCGAACGCGACGCCTTCAGGCAGACGGACGCACTTTGAGTCCTTCGCTATCATCCGTTCGGCGTAGCCGCCGGTCCAGGCGCTGCAAGCCACGCGGTCGCCGGGCGTGAATGTCGTGACCTGGTCGCCGACCGCGACGACGATTCCGGATGCTTCCGTGCCGGGCACGAAGGGCGTCGGCGGCCGCATCTGGTAGAGGCCCGAGACCATCAACTGGTCCATGAAACTAACCGAGGCCGCATGGACGTCGATCAGAATCTCGTCGCCGGCCGGCTTCGGCTCGTCGATCTCGCCGACGCACAAATCCGCAGGGCCAGTGAATGAACTGCACAGAATCGCTTTCATCGGGGTGCTCCGAAAAGACGAGGCAGCAGCATGGGAACGCGTCGGCGATAGTCCTGATAGGTCGCGCCGAATTCGGCGATCAGGTCGCGCTCCTCGAACTGAAGCGCGGCCAGGATGTAGGCGGTGTTTGCGAGCGCAAACAGAAGGTGGCCAACGGTCATCTCGGGCGTGGCCCAGAACGCGAGCAGAAAGCCGAGCATGATGGGATGGCGCACGATCTTGTAGAGCAGCGGGGTCCTGAACGATTGACCTGGGATCGCGCTTCCGCGGAACGCGACGAAGGCCTGGCGGAGGCCGAACAGATCGAAATGATCGATCATGTGGGTCGACGCGAATGCGATCAGCCAGCCGAGCCAATGCACGCCGATCAGCAACCAGGCCGCCATTCCGCTCGTTTGCCAGACCGGCGTCGGGATCGGACGCCATTGCCAGAACAGCAACAGCAGGATCAGGCTGGAGAGCAGCACATAGGTGCTGCGCTGGCAGGCGAGGGGAAGGAATGTGGCCGACCATCGTTTGAAAGCCGGCCGCGCCATCACGCTGTGCTGGATCGCAAACAGGCTCATCAGCAGCAGGTTGACGACGATGGCCACGCTCAGGTCCGTCGGGCTGCCGACGCCGATTGGCATATCGATCGACTTATCAATCGGCATATCTATCGATTTGGGCACAACATAATTGCCGACGAAACCGAGCGCATAGAGAAAGGAGACCGTGAAGATGACGTAGCTCACGATGGCGTAGAGCAGGATCAGGAGGCGCGAGATCATGTTTTTTCCTATTGTGCCTGATGCAGCCGTGCCGCATGCAGGAGCCTGAATTGCTCGCCGGCGAGCAGGCTGGATCTGCCCCGACTGCTATCGCTGGACCGTCCCCTGTGCGTCCCCCGGGGGCGCCGCGAGGGGAGGGAGGACTTTCATGACGGCTTTCTCGCTGGGGACGTTCGGGTTCCCGGAGGTCCACGCCGACGGCCACCCGATCAAATTGGCCCTACGCAAGGGCCTCGCGCTGCTGGTCTATCTCGCGGAGGCCAAGGGCGCTGTGGCCCGCGATGTCGTGTCCACGCTGCTGTGGCCTGAAACTGACCGCGAGACCGGCCTTGCGCGATTGCGGCGGCTGCTTCACCGCATCGAGCTGACGCTCGGTCAGCAGGTGTTCGAGACCGATCGGACCAGCCTGCGATGGTCTCCGGCAGTCGCGCTGCAGGTCGATGCACATCTATTCGAGAGCGCCTGCGATCGCGGTGACTTTGACGAGGCCTGCCAGATCTATCGGGGAGATTTCCTCGCAGGCTTCTCGCCGGAGGACTGTCCGGAATTCGACGACTGGGCGTTCTTTCGCCGCGAGGCGCTGCGCGGACGGCTGATGCACGCGCTGGAGCGCCTGGTGCAGGACAAGACCACCGCCGGCGACTACTTTGCCGCGGCCGCGCATGCGACCCGTCTGGTCGAGCTCGATCCTTTGAGCGAGGTCTACGGCCGGCATCTGATCCGCAGCCTGCTGCTGGCGGGTGACCGCAGTGCGGCAGAGCGGCACCACGCGGCACTGACGCAGCGGCTGCGTGACGAGCTTGGTGTTACGCCCGAAGCCGCGACCGAAGCGTTGATGAGTCCGGCGGCGGCACATGCGATTCCAGCGACGCGCTATGTCAAGGGCGCCGGCGTGCATCTGGCGTATCAAACCTATGGCAGCGGTCCGCTCGATATCCTGGTCATGCCGGGCTTCGTGTCGCATGTGGAACGCGCCTGGGAGCATCCCGCGAGCCGGACGTTTCTGGCCTCGCTGATGAAGCTGGGACGTCTGATCGTGTTTGATCGTCGCGGCATCGGGTTGTCCGACCGGGTTGGATCTGCGCCCGGTATCGACGTCACCGCGGAGGATATCGGCACCGTGCTGCGGGCCGTGGATGCGCGCCGCGTCGTGCTGTTCGGCGCATCCGAGTGTGGACCTGCCTGCATCAAATTTGCGGTGGACGAGCCACGTCTCGTGGCCGGGCTCATTCTGTTCGGTGCATTGGCCAAGGGCTGCTGGTCGCAGGACTATCCGCACGCGTTGCGCGCCAGCCAGTACGACGCCTGGAGCAAGCGCCTCATTGCGCAATGGGGAGGTCCGGTGGAGATTGAAACCTTCGCGCCGAGCCTAGCCGGCGATCCCCAGGCCCGCGCCTGGTGGGCCGGGCTATTGCGCGCGGCGTCCAGTCCCGGCGGCATCTCGGCGGTGCTCGAGGCGTTTCGCGACGCCGACGTGCGGCACCTTCTGCCGCAGATTGCCATGCCGACATTGGTGCTGCATCGTCGGGACGACAAGGCGGTACGGATCGCGGCCGGCCGCGATGTGGCGAGCCGGATCAAAGGTGCGCAATTCGTCGAGCTTGACGGCCACGATCACTGGTTCTTTGCAGGCGATCAGGGGCCGGTGCTCGATGCGATCAAAAGATTCATAGATCTGTTGCCGCGGGAGGCGAGAGCGGGCCGTAAGGTGCTGTAGCCCGGATGGAGCGGAGCGCAATCCGGGACGGACAGTGCCCCCGCATTGCGCTCCGCTCCATGCGGGCTACGAAGATAGAGCGATCACACCGCCTCGAGCTGGTCCGCCGCGCGCTTCTTCTTTGCCTTGGGCTGGCTGAGCAGGGGACCTGCCGTCAGCGCCGCCGTATCCGCCACGCCTGGATCGCGCGACACCATCGCGGCGACGATCGCGCCGTCGATCAGGAGGCCGAGCTGGTGCGCGAGCACGACGGGCTCGTTCGATCCGAGCTCGCCGGCGAGCTTCTCGATGTGGCCGAGCACGATCTTCTTGTGCTTCATCGCAATGTTGCGGAACTGCTTGGCGTCCTTGTCGTGCTCGCCGACCGCGTTGATGAAGGGACAGCCGTAGAAGCGCTCTTCCGCGAACCAGCTCTTCAGGGCCGGGAAGATGCGCGTGAGTTTGGCTTGCGCGTCGCCGCCGCCTTCTTCCATGGCGCCGATGAACCATTCGCGCCACTGCTTGCCTTCGCTCTCCAGTACCGCGTTGACCAGATTGGTCTTGGAGCCGAACAATTTATAGAGCGTGGTCTTTGCGGTGCCGGCTTCCGCGATGATCGCGTCGATGCCGGTGGCGTTGATGCCGTTCTTGCAGAACAGATGCGTGGCCGCGCTGAGCAGGCGCCCGCGTGCGGACTCGTCGTCACCCGCACCGGCGTGCGGCGACTGAGACTTCTGCTTAGAAGTCTTGTTCGGTGAGGGCTTGTTCAGTGAAAGCTTGGCCATGGGATGCAACTTAATCGCAGCCGCGCCGCATCAGCAAGCCGCATCTGTTCTGCGCTGAAAAGATTCGCACGGGAAAGCTCATCTGCATCGCCTTTGAGCAGACGGCCGCTGATCAATCCGCAGGCAGCGTTCGCTAAGCGGCTCCAATGCTTCGCCTTTTGATTTTGGCTGGGTCTGGCACGCTCCATGCAAGGAAACAGACCGTTCGGTATCCTACCGATTTCCACTTCTGCCAGGGAGAAGATGATGACTGCCGTCGTTCAAAAGACAGTGCTGACGGGTTGCCTCGCGCCCATCGACAAGAATGGCCTCGAGCAACTGATCGCCAACGGCAAGGCCAATCCGAAGGTCATCAAGACCTTGAAGTGCAAGACGGTCGCGGAAGGAAAATTCCGCCACGCCAACTACATCCGCAATTTGCAGCCCTACATCGTCGACGAGCCGCCCGGTCTGCTCGGCGACGACACTGCGCCCAATCCGTCCGAGGCCTCGCTCGCCGCGCTGGGCTCCTGCCTCGCCGTCGGCCTGCACGCCAACGCCGTGCATCGCGGCTGGATCGTCAACAAGCTCGAGCTCGAGCTCGAGGGCGATCTCAACATCACCGCGGTCTGGGGCACCGGCGACGTCTCGGACAAGCCGGTCGGCTTCACCGACGTACGCGTCAAGGTCGACATGGAATGTGAGGGGATCTCGCCGGACGAGATCAATGCGCTGGTCGCCCATGTGAAGCAATGGTCGCCGGTCGCAAACACCTTCACCCGCCCGGTCAATCTCGAGGTCGGCATCTAGTAGACGGCAACAGGAAAGGTGCGGGAGACGATCATGGGTTCACTGGCTTTATCACGGGCCGAAGTTTTGGATCAGCCCGCACCGTCCATTGCAGGCGAGGTGGCGCGGATTGCACGGGAGCAGCTCGCGCCGCTTGCCGCCGGCATCGATGCCGGCACCGTCTATCCGGCCGAGGTGCTGCGCCGATTCGGCGAGGTCGGCGCCTGGGGCAGTCACGTGCCGCACGAGGGGCCCGCTGACCTGCGCTGTGCCATCCAGGCCATGTCGGCGATCGGCGAGGTCTGCGGCAGCACCGCCTTCATGGCGTGGTGCCAGAACACGCTGGTCTGGTACGCCGCCAACTCGACCAATATGAAGCTCGCCAAGCGCTTCGGCGATGCGTTCTCGACCGGCCGCGTGCTCGGCGGCACTGGGCTCTCCAATCCGATGAAGAGCTTTTTCGGCATCGAAAAGCTCAAGTTGAAGGGGCGCAAGGTCGACGGCGGCTACATCGTACGCGGCGCGCTGCCCTGGGTCTCCAATCTCGGCCCCGACCATTACTTCGGCACCATCTTCGAACGCGAGGACGAGCCGGGCATCGCAAGTGGCGAGCCCGGCCAAGTGATGTTTTTGGCGGACTGCTCGGACCCCGCGATCACGCTGACGCCATGCAAGCCGTTCCTTGCCATGGACGGAACCGGCACCTACGGCGTGCAGTTCCGCGACGTCTTCGTGCCTGACGAGCTGATCCTCGCCGATCCCGCCGCGCCTTTTGTGAAGAAGATCCGCGCCGGCTTCATCCTGCTGCAGGCCGGCATGGCGCTTGGCCTCATCAAGGACTGCATCAACATCATGGACGAGGTCGATAATCCCCTCGGTCACATCAACCGCTATTTGCCGCAACAGCCGGTGCACTTCCGCGATCTCGCCGCCGAGCTCGAGGCCGAGACCATGGCGCTGGCGCGCGATCCCTACAACGAGGAGGAGACCTACTGGCGCAAGGTGATTGCGCTCAGGCTTCGCGCCGGCGAGGCCAGCGTCGCGGCGGCGCATGCGGCGATGCTGCATTGTGGCGCGCGCGGCTATCTCAAGTCCCACCGCGCGCAGCGCCGGCTGCGCGAGGCCTATTTCGTCGCGATCGTCACGCCTGCCACCAAGCAGTTGCGCAAGATGCTCGCCGATTCCTGAGTTCTACGAGCCCACCCACCATCTAACCTCAACGGAGAGGCTGCCAATGACGGACGTTCTGATCTCTGCCAGCGAACTTGCCGATCTCTTGAAAACCGAGCCCTGTGTCGTGATCGACACCCGCAACCCCGACGCCTATGGCGCCGGGCACCTTCCCAACGCCGTGAACGTGCATGAGATATTCACGTTCCTCGCGACCTCGACGCCGGAGGGCATGGCCGAGCTGAAGACCAAATTCGCCGACGCATTCGGCGCTGCCGGTCTCTCCGGCAAGGAGACGGCCGTGATCTACGAGCAGTCGATGAACTCCGGCTTCGGCCAATCCTGCCGCGGCTACTACCTGCTCACCATGCTCGGCTATCCCAAGATCAAGGTGCTGCATGGCGGCTTCGACGCCTGGGCGGCCGCAGGTCTTCCGGTGACGAAGGATGTGCCGGCGCCGGCGAAGGCGTCGTTCTCGATCGTGCCTGAAGCGGGCGAGATCCTGATCGACGCCAAGACCATGCTCGCCGCGGTCGGCAAGCCCGGCATCGCACTCCTGGACGTGCGCGATGTCGACGAGTGGATCGGCGACAGCTCCTCGCCCTACGGCAAGGATTTCTGCCCGCGCAAAGGCCGCATCCCCGGCGCGGTGTGGCTGGAATGGTATCGCATGATGAAGCCGACCGCCGAGGGCCCGCGCTTCAAGTCCAAGGACGAGATTCTGGCGGAATGCGCCACCGTCGGCATCTCGCCGTCCACGCCGGTCTATCTCTACTGCTTCAAGGGGGCGCGCGCCTCGAACACGTTCCTGGCGCTCAAGAACGCGGGCGTGAAGGACGTGCGGATGTATTTCGGCTCCTGGAACGAATGGTCGCGCGATCCGTCGCTGCCGATCGAGCAGGGATTGCCGATCGCATCGGAGGTGACGACCAAGGCGGCGTGATTACCGCTAACCGGCGGCCCGCGGACTCGGTACCCCTTCTCCCCTTGTGGGAGAAGGTGGCGCGGAGCGCCGGATGAGGGGTCTCTCTCCGCGATTCAAATCGGCGTCGGACTCGCGGAGGCAGACCCCTCACCCAAGCGAGTCTGCGTCTACCGGCGTCGCTGCCCTCTCCCACAAGGGGCGAGGGCACATCAACATGCATTCCAATCTCGCCGTGCTCTAACCGTTCGCGCCGGCCCGCGGACGGGGCGCGATTCCCAGCGCCTTGATCCGCGAGGCCAGCGTGGTCGGCTTGATATCCAGCATCTCGGCCGCGCCACCGGGGCCGAACACTTTTCCGGCGCAGCCCTCGAGCGCGGCCAGGATGTTGGCGCGCTCGTGGTCGCGCATTTCGGATGACGTCATCACAACGGGCCGTGCGTCAGCCTTCTGCCGCGTGGCGCCGGCTGGGGCCTGCGTGCCGGAGGAGTCGGGCAGATCGATCCGCAAACGGCCGTTCTGCGACAGGATCGCGGCGCGCTCGATCACGTTCTGGAGTTCGCGGACATTGCCCGGCCAGTCATACCGCGCCAACCGACGCGCATCGCCTTCCGACAGGCGCAGATTCGATTTCAGCGCCTTGCTCTCGCGGGTGAGGAAATGCTGGGCGAGCAGCGGAATGTCCTCGCGCCGTTCGCGCAGGGGCACCGTCTCGATCGGAAACACGTTGAGGCGGAAATAGAGGTCCTCGCGAAAACGGCCGCGCTGCACCTCCTGCTTGAGGTCGCGGTTGGTCGCGGCGATGACGCGGACGTCGACCGCGCGGGTGCGTTCCTGGCCGACGCGCTCGAAATTGCCCTCCTGCAACACCCGCAGCAGCTTGCCCTGTAATTCGAGTGGAATCTCGCCGACCTCGTCCAGGAACAGCGTGCCGCCATCGGCGAGCTCGAACCGGCCGATGCGGTCGCGCGTCGCGCCGGTGAAGGCGCCGCGGACGTGGCCGAAGAATTCGCTCTCGAACAATTCGCGCGGGATCGCGGCGCAATTGACGCGGATCAGCGGCCGGTCGCTGCGGGTGGAATCCTCGTGGATGGCGCGCGCGATCAGCTCCTTGCCGGTGCCGGACTCGCCGGTGATCATCACCGCCGCGCTGGTCGGCGCCACCAGCTTGACCTGGCGCAGCGTCTTCTGGATTGCTTCGCTGCCACCGATGATGCCGCGCGGATTGGTCTCGATGCGGATTTCTTCCTGGAGGTAGGCGTTTTCGAGCTCGAGACGTTCGCGCAGGCGATCGACCTCGGCGAGCGCGGCGTGCAGCTTCTCGTCGGCCTCACGGCGCTGGCTGACGTCGCGAAACACCACGACGGCACCGACCACCACGCCACGGTCGCGGATCGGTGTGGAGGTGTATTCGACCCAGGCCGGCGAGCCGTCCTTGCGCCAGAACACCTCGCCGTCGACCTGGTGCACGGCGCCGTCGCGGAACGCCGCATAGATCGGGCAATCATGGTTGTGATAGTGCCGCCCGTCATGGTGGGTGTGGTGCATGATGGGATGGATTTCCTTGCCGACCAGCTCCTCGGCCGTCCAGCCCAGCATCCGCTCGGCGGCGGGGTTCACGAAGGTGGTCTTTCCTTCCGCGTTGACGCCGTAAATGCCTTCGCCGGCGGCGCGCAGGATCAGCTGGTTCTCGCGCTCGATGTCCTGGAACACGCGCTCGACTCGCTGCCAGGTCGAGATGCCGCTGCGCATGTGATCTTCAGCGGCGGCATCGACATTGCGGCGGCGGCGCGCTTCGAGATCGGTCAGGGTGATCTGGACCAGCGTGCGCCCGTCATGGGGCAGGACGCAGCCGGCATATTCGAGCCGGAGGTTTTGCCCGGTGGCATGGCGCGGGTTGAGCGCCGTGGTCCAGTAGGCCCCCTTGTGCAGCACGGCCTGGGTGAACACGGTCAGCGCCGGAAGCTCGCCGGCATGCAGCGTGCTCGCCCTGGTCTGGCGCAGCAGCGCGCGGTCGTAGCCGAGCAGGGCGCAGGCGGCGGGATTGGCATCGACGATCTGGTCGCCGAAGGGGTCGACCAGCAGCGTCGCCTCGACCGAGGATTCGAAGGCCGCGACGCGCGGATCAACGGTCGTGGCCACATCGTCGTGGGCGAGTATTGGCGTCGTTGCCATTACGAAATCTCGTTATTCAACTACGAAATATCGTTTATCACGAATTTTCGTAATGACCAAGTGTGAGCGAAAATGCTGCGTCATCAAGGCACTGGCCGGCCTGAGGGTGGTGGCATGCTCCTTGCGTAATTCTCCTCGCAAATGACGCGCAGGAGGTCCGATGTCCACTTTCGACAATCCGTTTGATCCCGATCGCAACCTGCGAGCCGGCTGTGCCTGTGGTCAGCATCAATCCGCGGCGGAGCATGAGCAGGCCACCGCGTTGCGCTGTGCGCCCGTCGAGAGCGACGAGAAGCGCTACGAGGGCGTGGTCGCCTCTGCCGTGATGCGCGCGATGTTTCCGCAGGACGTTGCGCGACGCGCGTTCCTGAAGTCGGTCGGGGCCTCCACCGCGCTGGCTGCGCTGTCTCAGTTCTTCCCGGTTCAGACCGCGACCGAAGTGTTTGCGCAGGCCGGCGCGCCGGAAAAGAAGGACCTCAAGGTCGGCTTCATCCCGATCACCTGCGCCACGCCGATCATCATGGCGGCGCCGCTGGGCTTCTATGCCAAGCACGGCCTCAACGTCGACGTGGTGAAGACCGCCGGCTGGGCCGTGGTCCGCGACAAGACCATCAACAAGGAATACGACGCCGCGCACATGCTGGCGCCGATGCCGCTGGCGATCTCGCTCGGCCTCGGCTCGAACCCCATTCCGTTCGCGGTCCCAGCGATCGAGAACATCAACGGGCAGGGCATCACGCTTGCCATGAAGCACAAGGACAAGCGCGATCCGAAGGACTGGAAGGGCATGAAGTTCGCCATCCCCTTCGACTATTCCATGCACAATTACCTGCTGCGCTACTATCTCGCCGAACATGGGATCGACCCCGACACCGACGTGCAGCTGCGTTCGGTACCGCCGCCGGAAATGGTGGCAAACCTGCGCGCCGACAACATCGACGGTTTCCTCGCGCCCGACAACATCTGCCAGCGCGCGATCTATGACGGCGTCGGCTTCATGCATCTTTTGTCCAAGGAAATCTGGGACGGCCATCCCTGCTGCAGCTTCGCCGCCAGCCGCGAGTTCATCACCACGGCGCCGAACAGCTTTGCTGCGCTGACGCGCGCGATCGTCGATGCCACGGCCTATGCCTCGAAGGCGGAGAACCGCAAGCAGATCGCGGAAGCCATCGCGCCGGCGAACTACATCAACGCGCCGGTCACGGTGTTGGAACAGGTCTTGACCGGCACCTATGCCGACGGCCTCGGCGGCGTGAAGACGGATGCCAAGCGCGTCGATTTCGATCCGTTCCCCTGGCAGTCCTTTGGGGTGTGGATGCTGACGCAGATGAAGCGCTGGGGCCAGATCAAGAACGACGTCGATTACAAGGCGATCGCCGAGCAGGTCTATCTCGCCACCGACACCAGGAAGCTGATGACCGAGATGGGCCTCGCGCCGCCAGCCGGCAGCTACAAATCGTTCGCGGTGATGGGCAAGACTTTCGATCCAGCCAAGCCGGAGGATTATTTGGCGGGCTTCAAGATCAGGAAGGCGTCGTGAGCGGCCGCGCTTTTTTTTCACCTCGCCCCGCTTGCGGGGAAAGGTCGGATTGCATCGTTAGATGCAATCCGGGTGAGGGGGACTCTCCGCGAGTTCGTCTCTCACCGAATATGCGGAAGCATGCCCCTCACCCCAACCCTCTCCCCGTAAGAACGGGGAGAGGGAGATGACCACCGCCTCCCTCCGTCTCCGCGCCGGCCTGGTATCGATCGTGCTGCTCGTCGCGTTCCTCGGCGTCTGGCATCTCGCCGTGCGCTCGACCGCACCGGTGGCCACGATGAGCGCGGAATACGCCAAGCTGATGGGCCTGACCGCGACGCAGGGCAAATCCGCCATGCCCGGGCCGTTCGATGTCGGCGCAAAGCTCTGGGAGCATTTGAGGAGGCCGTTCTACGACAACGGGCCGAACGACAAGGGGCTCGGCATCCAGCTCGGTTATTCGATCGCGCGCGTCGGCGCCGGCTATCTGCTCGCCGTGCTCGTCGCCATCCCGCTCGGCTTCCTGATCGGCATGTCGCCGCTGCTCAGCCAGGCGCTCGATCCCTTCATCCAAGTGCTGAAGCCGATCTCGCCACTGGCGTGGATGCCGCTCGCGCTCTACACCATCAAGGATTCCTCGATCTCGGCGATCTTCGTCATCTTCATCTGCTCGATCTGGCCGATGCTGCTCAACACCGTGTTCGGGGTCGCGAGCGTACGCAAGGAATGGATCAATGTCGCGCGAACGCTCGAGGTCGGAACGATCAGGCGCGCCTTCACCGTGATCCTGCCCGCGGCTGCGCCGACGATCCTGACCGGCATGCGTATCTCGATCGGCATCGCCTGGCTCGTGATCGTCGCGGCCGAAATGCTCGTCGGCGGCACCGGCATCGGCTATTTCGTCTGGAACGAGTGGAACAATCTGTCGATCACCAACGTGATCATCGCGATCCTCTTGATCGGGGTCGTCGGCATGCTGCTCGACCAGATCCTCGCGCGCTTCACGCGCATGGTCACGTTTCCGGAGTAGGGCCGTTGACCGAAAAATTCATCTCCATCGAAGCCATCGCAAAGCGCTATCCGGGCGCGGACGGCGCGACAACGGCGGTGTTCGAGAATCTGTGGCTGTCGATGGCGCGCGGCGAGTTCTGCTGCGTGATCGGCCATTCCGGCTGCGGCAAGACCACGGTGCTCAACATCCTCGCCGGCCTCGATGCGCCGAGCGAAGGCGCGGTGATCGTCGACGGGCAGGCCATTTCAGGGACGAGCCTCGATCGCGCCGTGATCTTCCAGAGCCATGCGCTGCTGCCCTGGCGCACCGTGCTCGGCAACGTTGCCTACGCCGTGAGCTCGAAATGGCGGAGCTGGGATCGCGCCAAGGTGAAGGCGCATGCGCAGAAGTTTATCGATCTCGTCGGCCTGACGGGTTCGGAACACAAGCGTCCTTCCGAGCTTTCCGGCGGGATGAAGCAGCGCGTCGGCATCGCGCGTGCACTGTCGATCACGCCAAAGATGATGCTGATGGACGAGCCGTTCTCGGCACTCGACGCGCTGACGCGCGGCACGCTGCAGGACGAGGTGCGGCGCATCTGTCTGGAGACCGGGCAGACCGCGTTCATGATCACCCATGACGTCGACGAAGCGATCTATCTCGCCGACAAGATTTTCCTGATGACCAATGGACCCGGCGCGGTGCTGGCGGAAGTGGTCGAGAACCCGTTGCCGCGGGATCGCGGCCGCACCGATTTGCACCGCCATCCGCTGTACTACGCGCTGCGCAACCACATCGTTGATTTCCTGGTGACGCGCAGCAAGACTTTCGCGGCCGAGACGCCCGGTCACGATCCGCGCAATGTACCGGTGGTGCATATCGGCAAGCCCGGACTGACCGTCGCGTCCGGTGGCGACGAGCAACGACAGACCTGGATACCCGGGACGAGTCCCGGGCTGACTGCTTGAAAAAGGAGACCCTGACATGAAACGCGAAGACCTCACCGAGAAGCTGCTCGACATCAAGCGCGAGAAGGGCTGGACCTGGAAATATATCTGCGAGCAGATCGGCGGCTATTCCGAGGTGCTGATAACAGGCGCGATCCTCGGCCAGATGAAATTGACTAAGCCGCAGGCCGCCAACGCTGCTGAGCTTTTCGGCCTGACGAAGGCCGAGACCACGATGCTGAACGAGACGCCGATGCGCGGCATGCCGATGCCGCCGACCGATCCCTTGATCTACCGCTTCTACGAGCTGGTCATGGTCAACGGTCCGGCCTGGAAGGCGCTGATCGAGGAGGAGTACGGCGACGGCATCATGTCGGCGATCGACTTCGACATGGTGATGGAGCGCCTGCCCAACCCGAAGGGCGACCGTGTCAAGATCACCATGAGCGGCAAATTCCTGCCGTACAAATATTACGGCGCCAGCGGCAATGTGCCGGAATATGGCTTCAAGGAGGGGTAGCTGGTTGGCATTCCGGGGGCGCGTCGCAGACGTGCCCCCGGAATGACGCTTCGTCCTATTTCCCGGCCTTCACCTCGGCCGCCGCCACCGCGATCAGCTCGTTCATCTTGGCCCGAATCGCCTGTTCGGTGACGGCCACGTTCTTGGCGGCGAAATCGGTCATGACCTTGCGCAGGACGTCGGCATCACCGGCTTCCTCGAAATCGGCCGCGACCACCTCCTTGGCATAGGCCGTGGCGGCATCGCCGGCGATGCCGAGCTTTTCGGCCACCCACAGACCGAGCAGCCGGTTGCGGCGGGCTTCCGCCTTGAATTTCTGCTCCTCGTCGAGGGCGAACTTCTTCTCGAAGCCTTCCTCGCGCTTGTCCAACGTGCTCATGCCTTTTCCAATTCCCTGCTGACTGGACCCGGCTGGCCCTCGTTGCGAGAGCCCCGGTGCATGCCTAGATAGGGGGCACGAATCGGCAAAACAACGAGCCGTTAAGCCGCAGGCAAGACGGTATAAGTTTGATGCCGGACGGCCGGATCGATTGTGCTGGGACAGCCAATCGGATAGGTTGCCTAAGGCTGGGTTCCCGTTCTGTTTCTTGGGGTTCCGGGCCGTTCACGGCAGCTCCGCTGTGGGTCGTAGTCTCGTCAACCGGAGCACACCAGATACATGGATTTCAACAAAACACGGTACATCCCCATGAGCCGTCGGCGTCGCATTTATGAAGGCAAGGCAAAGGTTCTTTACGAAGGTCCGGAGCCCGGTACCCTGATCCAGCACTTCAAGGATGACGCCACCGCGTTCAATGCGAAAAAGCATCAGGTGATCGAGGGCAAGGGTGTCCTCAACAACCGGATCTCGGAGTACCTGTTTCAGCACCTCAACGACATCGGGGTGCCGACCCATTTCATCCGTCGCCTCAACATGCGCGAGCAGTTGATTCGCGAGGTCGAGATCGTGCCGCTGGAAGTGGTGGTGCGGAACGTTGCCGCCGGCTCGCTGTCGCAGCGCCTCGGCATCGAGGAGGGCACGCAGCTGCCCCGTTCGATCATCGAGTTCTACTACAAGAACGACCAGCTCAACGACCCCATGGTGTCGGAAGAGCACAT
This sequence comes from Bradyrhizobium sp. MV1.5, assembly GCF_055807615.1. NCBI lineage: Bacteria > Pseudomonadati > Pseudomonadota > Alphaproteobacteria > Hyphomicrobiales > Nitrobacteraceae > Bradyrhizobium > Bradyrhizobium sp. MV1.5. The sequence continues at coordinate 100,524 of NZ_JBVVPL010000019.1, forward strand.
CACCGCTTTCGGCTGGGCGACGCCGCAGGAGATCGACGACATCATGGCGCTTGCCATCCGTGTCAACGACTTCCTCACCGGTCTCTTCCTCGGCATCGGCATCCGCCTCGTCGACTTCAAGATGGAGTGCGGCCGGCTGTTCGAAAACGACATGATGCGGATCATCGTCGCAGACGAGATCTCGCCGGATAGCTGCCGCCTGTGGGACATCAAGTCGAACGAGAAGCTCGACAAGGACCGTTTCCGCCGAGATCTCGGTGGGCTGCTCGAGGCCTATACCGAAGTCGCCAAGCGTCTCGGCATTCTCATGGAGAACGAGCGTCCGGCGGGCTCAGGCCCGGTGCTGGTGAAGAGCTAAGAGGGATCTGACGTGAAGGCACGTGTTACCGTGACGTTGAAAACGGGCATCCTCGATCCGCAAGGTAAGGCGATCGAGGGTGCATTGAAGTCGCTCGGCGTCGACGGCGTCGCCAGCGTCCGGCAGGGCAAGGTGTTCGACATCGAGCTCGCGGGCGCGGACAAGGCGAAGGCGGAGGCGGCGTTGAAGGACGCCGCCGACAAGCTGCTGGCGAACACCGTGATCGAGAATTATCGGGTCGAGCTGATCGGGTGAACGGGATGGCTCACAGCCATCCGACCCGACGAAAACGCCAGTAAAGCGCGCCGCACGCCGTCAGCATCACGCCGAGCAGCGTGTAATAGCCGTACTCCCAGTCCAGCTCCGGCATGTGCTTGAAGTTCATGCCGTAGATTCCGGCAAGCGCGGTGGGGATCGCGATGATCGCGAGCCAGGAGGCAAGCTTCTTGGAGACCGCCGTCTCCTGGGCCTGGCCGACCAGCAGGCTTGCTTCGAAGGCGAAGGCCAGCACCTCGCGCATCGAATCGATCCGCTCCTGGATGTTCCTGACGTGGTCGGTGACGTCGCGGAACAGCGGTTGCATCGTTGCGCGCACCATCGCCAGCTCGTCATGCTCGAGCCGGCGGCAGACCTCGACCAGAGGGCCGATCGCAGTCCGGAGCCGCAAGAGGTCGCGGCGCAGCATGTAGAGCCGCTCGATCTGCGCCTTGCTGATCGCCTTGGAGAGCACGTCATCCTCGATGCTCTCGACCTCTTCGTGAATGCTCTCGAGCACGGGCGAGTAGTTGTCGACGATGAAATCGAGAATGGCGTAGAGGATGTAGTCCTCGCCGCGCGCGAGCGCTCGCGGGCAGCTTTCGCAGCGTTCGCGCACCGGCGTGTAGGACGTCGACGCGCCGTGGCGCACCGAGACCAGATAGCCTTCGCCGACGAAGATGTGCGTCTCGCCGAAGGCGATCCGGCCCTCGATCAGTTGCGCGGTCCGCGCCACGATGAACAGGGCCTCGCCATATTGCTCGATCTTCGGTCGCTGATGGGCGTGGTTGGCGTCCTCGATGGCGAGTTCGTGCAGGTCGAACTGCTTCTGCACCGCGGTGAGCAGCGCCATGTCAGGCTCGTGCAGCCCTATCCAGACCACGTGGCCGGGCTTCGCCCGCCAGCTCGAGGCCTCGCTGATGGCGATATTGGCGACGCGCCGGCCGTCGACATAGGCGCCGGCGGCGATGACGCCCTCGGTGGACACTGGCTCGGAGAGGGATGCGGGCAGCGAGGGGACATTCATGGCTTCAATCCCGGGCGAATCGATCGGCCGAATGGCGGGCTATGGCCTGTGCACAACGCTCGCGAGCAAGGCTAGCACTGGTAAAATCCCCGTCAAATGGATATGTCTGCTGCCGATTTGGCAGCCGTGCCAGCCCCATTCCAATCCTCGTTCGGAACCTCTGCCATGAAAGCCGCCATCCTCGTCTTTCCCGGAATCAACCGCGAGCGCGACATGGCGCGTGCCTTGAGGCTGATCTCGGGCAGCGAGCCCGCGATGGTCTGGCACGCCGAGACCTCGCTGCCTGCGGGGACCGATCTCGTGGTCGTCCCCGGCGGGTTCTCCTATGGCGATTACCTGCGCTGCGGCGCGATTGCGGCGCGGGCGCCGGTGATGGACGCGGTGCGCGACTATGCGGCCAAGGGCGGCCTCGTGCTCGGCGTCTGCAACGGATTTCAGATCCTCTGCGAATCCGGCCTCTTGCCCGGCGTCCTGATGCGCAATGCGCGGCTGAAATTCATCTGCCACGACGTGCATCTCCGCGTCGAGCGGTCCGACACGCCGTTCACGCGCGGCTACAATGCGGGGCAGGTGATCCGCGTGCCCATCGCGCATGGCGAGGGCAATTATGCGGCGGACACGGAGACCATCAAGCGGCTCGAGGGCGAGGGTCGCGTGCTTTACCGCTATTGCTCGGCCGACGGCGCGATCGACGATATCAGCAACATCAATGGCGCCGCGCAATCCATCGCCGGCATCGTCAACGACAAGGGCAACGTGCTCGGCATGATGCCGCATCCGGAAAACCACGTCGAAGACATCATGGGCTGCACCGACGGCCGCGGCCTGTTCGCCGGCCTCACCGCGCATCTGGAAAAAGCCGCGTGATTGCGTTCGTGCTGAAGCGGCTGTCGGCCGCTGTCGCCGTCGTTGCGCTCTCGACGGCCGCGTTCGCGACGGCGGCGTTCGCACAGGATTTCCCAAAGCGTCCCGTCACCATGATCGTGCCGTTCGCGGCCGGCGGCACGTCCGACGTGATCGCGCGCACCGTTGCCGAGCAGATGGGCATCGCGCTCGGCCAGACCATCGTGATCGAGAACGTCGCCGGCGCCGGCGGCTCGACCGCACTGGCGCGCGCCTCTCGCGCCGAGCCCGACGGCTACACCATTGCGATCGGCAACGCCGGCACCAACGCCGCGACCTATACGATCTATCCAAAGCTGCCGTTCACGCCGGATTCCTTCGTGCCGATCGCCATGGTGGCGAAAACGTTCGGCATCATCGCCGTGCGCAAGGATTTTCCGGCGAAAGACCTGAAAGAGTTCATCGCCCACGCCAAGGCCAATCCGGGCAAGATCAATCTCGGCCATGCCGGCGTCGGCTCTTCGAACTACCTGATCTGCAAGAGCTTCATCACAGCCGCGGGGATCGACGCGACGCTGGTCGGCTATCGCGGCGCCGCGCCCGCGCTCACCGATGCGATCGGCGGCCAGATCGACGGCGTCTGCGATGCGGCAGCCTCCGTCTCGCAGTCGATCAACGAGAAGCTGGCGCGCGGGCTCGTGGTCGGCTCGACCGTGCGGCTCGCGACAGTGCCGGATCTGCCGACGTCGGCCGAAGCCGGCCTGCCCGAATTCGAAGCGCAGGGCTGGAACGGCCTGTTCGCGCCCAAGGGCACCCCGCCGGCGGTCATCGCCAAGCTGAATGCCGCAGCACGCACGGCGGTCGAAACCGACGCGGTGAAGAAGCGGTTCGCCGACCTCTCGACCGTGGCCCCCGATGCCGACGAGCACACGCCCGAGGTGCTGCAAAAGGTCGTGACGCGCGACGTCGAGAAGTACCGCAAGATGCTGGCGGAAGACTCCAAGCCATAGCTAGCGTCGTTTCAGCCGTTCCGTCGGCACCGTCATCGCTGCGACGCCCGCCATGACCAGCACCAGTCCCAGCGCCAGGTTCGACGGCACGCTCTCGCCGAGCAGCAGCACAGAGAGGCCGACGCCGATCGGGATGCGCAAATAGCCTTGTGCGTTCGTCGTCAGCGTGCCGAGCCGTCCCAGGCACATGTAGAACAGCATCAGCCCCAAGGCGCTGGAGACGATGCCCATGACGATGGTGGCTGTGATCGCGGTCGGCGTCGGGTGCAGCGTCCAGGGCTGGTCGATGATCAGCGAAGGCGGCAGCAGCACGAGGCCGCCGAACAGCAGCGAACCGGCCGACACCACCATCGGATCGTACTCGGACAGTCGCAGGCCGAAGATGGTGGCGCAGGCGAACGAGATGGTGGCGAGCAGGATCGCGATCTCGGCCACGATCTCGCTACCGAAGCCGCGCAATGCGTCGAGGCCAACGATGACGATGGTGCCGGCAAGGCCGAGGATCGCGCCCGCGAGCTTCAGCAGCGTGGCCGGCTCATGACGCGTGATCAGCGAGGTGATCAGGAAGGCGAAGATCGGCGTGGTCGAAGCCAACACCACCGTGTTCGACGCCGGCACATATTGCTGCGACCAGGTGATGATCAGGAACGGAAAGGTCGAGTTGATCAATTGCTGGGTCGCGAACAGCTTCCAGGCCTTCGCATCGGTCGGGATCCTGACGCCGCGCATCCACAGGATCGCGAACAGGAAGGCGGCCGCGATCAGCGAGCGCGCCGAGATGAAGGTCACGGGCGGGATCGTATCCAGCGCGAGCTTGGCCAGCGGATAGGTGGAGCTCCAGCAGCAGGCGAGCGCGACCAGCAGCGCATAGTCGCGCCAGTTGCGCGCGCCGGATGCGGACATGGACGGCAATTGCGAGGCCGTGGCGCGAGCCGTCGGCGGTGTGCTCTGCGGTACCTTGATGTTGCTCCCCGGCGCGACAGCGCTCGACATAAGTCTGGGCGAGAGGGCGCCAAAAGGGAAGGCGGCGAGCTATGCGTTTGGCTGCAGTGCCGGCTTCCGCTTCACCCGCTTGATCGTGCCGGAGAAGGTGAACAGGGGCCGCCCGCCTGATGTCAGCTTGCCGCGCAGGAAGATCAGCGAGCCGCCGGCGCGGGAGACTTCGCCGACGCATTCGATCAGCTCGCCTTCGCGCGCCGCGTCGAGGAAGTCGCAGGCGAAATTGGTGGTCACGGCTGGGCCATCCAGCTCGTGGGTGGCGATCGCGAACAGGCAATAGTCGGCAAACGCCATGAAGCAGCCGCCATGGACGTTTCCGGAGCCGTTGAGGTGCTTTTTCTCGACTCGGAACGCCGAGCGAACGCTGCCGTCGTTCTCGATCTTGTGCCAGAACGGGCCGATATGGCTCTCAAAACTGTCGCGAATCCAGGTTCGCCAGCCCTGGAATTCCCCGTCGGTGGCGACGTGGAGGTCGGGGCGGCGAGGCGGGGGCGCTTTGGTCAATTCATGCAAGGAAATGGGCCTTCAATTGCGGGTCTTTTGCCCTTAAATCCGATCTGTCCGCGCTGTGCAATTCCTGTTCCCGCAGCCCCCGGCCGCAAAACGTGGGACAGCGGGAAAATGCGCCATAAAGGGCTTTTCCAAGCCGCCCGATGTTCCTAAGAACGGCCAACTGCTGCCGAAAGCCCAAATTCCATGAAGAACGAACCCAAGATCACCCCCGAGCTGATTGCCGCCCACGGGCTCAAGCCCGACGAATATGAGCGCATCCTGAAGCTGATCGGCCGGGAGCCGAGCTTCACCGAACTCGGCATCTTCTCGGCGATGTGGAACGAGCACTGCTCGTACAAATCCTCGCGCCTCCATCTGAAGGGCTTGCCGACCAAGGCGCCTTGGGTGATCCAGGGCCCGGGCGAGAATGCCGGCGTGATCGACATCGGCGACGGCCAGGCCGTGGTCTTCAAGATGGAGAGCCACAACCACCCGAGCTACATCGAGCCATACCAGGGCGCGACCACCGGCGTCGGCGGCATCTTGCGCGACGTCTTCACGATGGGCGCGCGGCCGATCGCCTGCCTCAACGCGCTGAGCTTCGGCGCTCCCGAGCATGCCAGGACGCGTCATCTCGTTTCCGGCGTCGTCGCCGGCGTCGGGGGCTATGGCAATTCCTTCGGCGTGCCGACGGTCGGCGGCCAGGTCCGCTTCCACACCCGCTATGACGGCAACATCCTCGTCAACGCGATGGCGGTCGGCCTCGCCGATACCGACAAGATCTTCTATGCGGCCGCCTCCGGCGTGAACATGCCGATCGTCTATCTCGGCTCCAAGACCGGCCGCGACGGCATTCACGGCGCCTCGATGGCCTCGGCCGAGTTCGACGACAAGTCCGAAGAGAAGCGTCCGACCGTCCAGGTCGGCGATCCCTTCGCCGAAAAGCTGCTGCTCGAGGCCTGTCTCGAGATCATGGAGAAGGGCTGCGTCATCGCGATCCAGGACATGGGCGCGGCGGGGCTGACGTGTTCGGCGGTCGAGATGGGCGCCAAGGGCGACCTCGGCGTCGACCTCGATCTCGATGCGGTGCCGACGCGTGAGATCGGCATGAGCGCCTACGAGATGATGCTCTCGGAGAGCCAGGAGCGCATGCTCATGGTGCTCAAGCCCGAGAAGGAGAAAGAGGCCGAGGCGATCTTCAAGAAGTGGGGCCTCGATTTCGCCGTGGTCGGCTACACTACGCCGAGCAAGCGCTTTGTGGTCAAGCATGGCGGTGACGTCATGGCCGATTTGCCGATCAAGGAGCTCGGCGACGAGGCACCGCTCTATGACCGTCCGCATGTCCCCTCCGCCGCGCTGCCGGTTGTGCATGCGCGCGAGGTGGCGGCGCCGATCGGTCTCGGTGCCGCGCTCGAAAAGCTGATCGGCACGCCCGACATGTGCAGCAAGCGCTGGGTCTGGGAGCAGTACGACCACGTCATTCTCGGCAACACCATGCAGCGTCCCGGCGGCGATGCCGCCGTGGTGCGCGTGCAGGACGGCCCGAAGGGCTTGGCGCTGACCGTTGACGTGACGCCGCGTTATTGCGAGGCCGATCCTTATCAAGGCGGCATGCAGGCCGTGGCGGAAGCCTGGCGCAACATCACCGCGGTCGGCGGCAAGCCGCTTGCGATCACCGACAATCTCAATTTCGGCAATCCCGAGCGGCCCGAGATCATGGGACAGTTCGTCGGCTGCCTGAAGGGCATCTCGGAAGCCTGCCGCACGCTCGACTTCCCGGTCGTGTCCGGCAACGTCTCGCTCTACAACGAGACCAATGGCCGCGCGATCCTGCCGACGCCCTCGATCGGCGGCGTCGGCTTGCTCGATGACTTCACCAAATCGGCCTCGCTCGCCTTCAAGGCCGAAGGCGAGGCGATTCTCCTGATCGGCGACACCCATGGCTGGCTCGGCCAGTCCGTTTACCTGCGCGACATCTGCGGTCGCGAGGAGGGCGCGCCGCCGCCGGTCGACCTCGCCGCCGAGAAGCGCAACGGCGACTGCGTGCGCGGCATGATCCATGCGGGCACTGCGACCGCCGTGCACGATCTCTCCGACGGCGGCCTGCTGATCGCGCTTGCCGAGATGGCGATGGCGAGCGGCATCGGTGCAAAACTGCTCGCGGCGCCGACTGCGCTGGTGCCTCAGGCCTATTGGTTCGGCGAGGACCAGGCGCGCTATCTCGTCACCGTGCCTGAAACCGAGGCCGGCCGCGTGCTCGCCAAGATGCGCGGCTGCGAGGTGCCCTGCGTGCGGATCGGCACCACCGGCGGCGACGCCGTCGCGATCGCGGGCGAAGCGCCTGTAACGATCGAGGCGCTGCGGACCTCGTTCGAGCGCTGGCTGCCGGAGTATATGGACGGCAAGGCGGCGTAAGGCGCTGAACTTGTAGCCCGGATGAGCGAAGCGACATCCGGGGTTTTCGCCCGAGGTTTGCCCGGGGGGGGTGTGGGGATACGGGGGTCGGGGGGGGTTGCGGCCAACACCGGGGGCGCCCCCCGG